>JAAFJT010000056.1 GCA_013298955.1 Chitinophagales bacterium | reverse complement strand
GACATGATAGGGTAAAAAAAAGTTGTAATGCGTGAAATAAGTTGATTAATAAAGTTTTATACCGTATGAAAATTTTTAATAAAATTGAAAATTTCTTTGCGCCCCAACCCTTTTTCGGCAGAGGTGATAAATTTTTCAGGCAATTGCTCCCAAGTTTCAGACAATTTTTTATCCATTGCATCCATATTGACACTCAATTCGCGCTGTGTGATGCGGTCTGTTTTGGTATAAACCATTACAAATGGAATGCTAAATTGTCCCAACTTATTTAAAAAATCTATATCCATTTTTTGGGGTGGAATCATCCCATCAATTAAAGCAAAAACACAGGAAAGGGTTTGTCTATTTTTTAAAAAATACCAAATCATCCGTTCCCAAGCCGCCCGTTGCGTTTGTGAGACTTTCGCATAGCCATAACCGGGCAAATCCACCATAAACCAAGCATCATCTATCCGAAAATAATTCATCAATTGCGTTTTTCCGGGTGTATTCGAGACTTTTGCCAAGCCTTTCGTACTACACAACATATTAATAAGAGACGATTTGCCCACATTAGAACGACCAATGAAGGCAAATTCGGGCAGATCTTCTTTGGGACATTGGTCTTCGCGCACAAAACTCCCTACAAATACAGGTTTTTGAATCAAATTCATCATCATTTATAAAGTTAATGCCGAATCACATGGATTCGTGGCATAAAAAATGCAAATTTAATCAAAAAGGTTAAGATTGCGTTAAAGAAGGCGATTTTATACTTTGCAAAAATACATTTTAATCCATCGGTGCGTTATTAAAGCATTGTTGTTCGTTAAAAGATTCACTCCATTTTATCAAAAAAACAAATTCTGAATGAGAAAATTCATGATTGCTGCAGTGTGCAGCGCGGTGGCTTATTTGCCCCTACAAGCTCAAAGTGTTAAATTCGGTCTAAAAGTAGGCATTAGTACGACCGATGTTGCGCCTTCTGATTTGACGATTAGAAACAGTGCGACGGATTCTTTCCGTTTGAAATTAGATAATGCAGGATATGGTTATCAATTTGGAGCGTTTACGCGGTTTAAATTATTAGGTTTATTTGTGCAACCTGAATTGCTATTCAATTCAAATAAAGCAACTTATAAATTAAAGAATTTAACAAGTGCTACGGGTGTTGATTCGATTCGGACGGAAACGTATAGTCGTTTAGATATTCCAATTTTAATTGGTTATCGTTTTGGCGGCATGTTACGCCTCAATGCGGGACCGATTGCCCATATTAATATTAGCAGTTCTTCTGATTTGACGAATACACATGGATATGAACAAAAATTTGCAAGTGCTACTTGGGGTTATCAGGCAGGTGTCGGGCTTGATTTTGGGAAATTGGGAATTGACTTGCGGTATGAAGGCAATTTCACGAATTATGGAGACCATTTGACTTTTGGCGGAAAAGAATACACTTTTGATAAAAAACCGTCAAGATTAGTTGCATCTTTGGCATATTCGTTTTAACTTTGAACGGTCGTTTGAAAGGCGATTTAAAATTGCTTTTTAAACCTTTAAATTTGAAAAAAATGTTGGTTTAATTTTTAATGATAGCGTTTTTCATGGAAGCTGTTGCGTATGTACGTGACAGCTTTTTTTATTTTTATGGAAGGGTGTATAAGCAATTTAGGAGTCGGGAAATGAAAGAATCGACAAAAATTTATAGCGAATAAAATATTAATTTTCAATATAATATAACGTTTGGAGGGTTTTAAACCCTCCAAACGTTGTTGTCGATTATTCAAATGGAACTACTTACTAAATTAGTTATACACTTTATCCTTAATTCCAAAGAATTACTTTTTCAACTCCTTGATACGTGCTTTTTTACCAACTAAATCGCGTAAGTAAAACAATCTTGCACGACGCACTTTACCGCGTTTCAAGAGTTCGATACTGTCAATGCTTGGAGAAGCCATCGGAAAAATCCGTTCTACCCCAACACCGTTAGAAATTTTGCGCACCGTGAAGGTTTTCGTAGAACCTTCGCCTTTGATTTGAATCACATCGCCTCTGTATGCCTGAATCCGAACTTTATCGCCTTCAACAATTCTATAGTTGACTATTACATTGTCACCTGACTTAAATGAAGGAAATGCGCCTTTTTTGGCAGGCTCTGGCTTACCGTCCGCTTTTGCTTGAGCAACAGTAGCCGCGTGCTTGGCATCTGCCTCTGCTTTAAGTTGCTCGTGTACAAACTGAATAGCATTATTCATCGTATAGGATCTATTTAAAATTATTTGTTTAAAAAATCTTGCCTTTTCATTTTCGGCACGCAAAGGTAAATCTTTTTTCAACTTTTCAAAAAAAAATTTGCGCGATAAGCAAAAAAAAATATACATTTGCGTCGTATTATGGTCATAACTTCACTCATATTACAATATGAATGAATGGATTATAAAATCGTTGTGATATAATTAGAAATTTTTAGCCCGCGCATAAGGTGCAAAAAAGAGCAATACAACTTGAAATGATGACTATTGAACCGAGTTCGTTTGTAAATGATATTAAAACTATCGTTAATCAATCGTTAATTCAACCGTTTAGAACTTCTAAAATGAAACCCCTTGACGTATCATGCGTATTTGTGATTAAATTTAAAAAATATTCTAATTCCCACAAGTAACACAAAAGCCAATGCGTTTTTTACAATTTTTAACCGTCATCCCATCAACAGTACTTCTTTGGAAGTACGTTTTGAAAAAAAAATATTTTTTTTAAAGCGTATTAATAAAGATTAAAACTTTTATTATTTGTATTTTTTGTATCTTTGCTTAGAATTTCGCTTAAAACGAAGTATCCATTAGCGGATTTACCGCTTGTAAACAACTATTAGAAATGCGTCCCTGAGCCAGTTACAAACGTAATTTTTTGTTAAAATATTGACATTTTCCCAAAAGTCTCGTCCGAATAAGGCGTTGACTTTCTAAATGGATATAAACAAATCATTATACCTGTTTTGTGAAAACAAAACAAGCAGCGTGATAAGTCAAACATTCAAATGTTATTGAAATGTTACGCGCTCATTCATACGAACCAAAATTAACAATAATTTGTTTTTCAAATAAATTACCCGTATGCAGCAGATTAGAACTTTAGGAGATGTGCCTTTAACGACGATTGCAACAGCAGTTGGACATGCGTTTGAGGATTATTTCGTGAAAATGGATGCGTCTCCTGCCGCTTTGGGAGCGCGTTGGTATGGCGCACGCGTAGATTATGCCTTGTCCTTCGGGGCTTTTGAGAACGATGAATTAGTAGCCTTTTTACTGCATGGCGTTGACGAAGGTAAAAATGGCAAAAAAGCCCACAATATAGTCTCGGGCGTAGTCCCTACGCATCGCGGCAAACGATTGATAGAGCAGATTTACGAAAAAGCATTGCCCGTTTTACGGATTTCGGGAGTCAAAACGTTGACCCTTGAGGTGATTACGGAAAATCAAAAAGCCATTAAAGCCTACCAAAATGTAGGATTGCGCCCTGCGGGGATGCTTCGGTGTTTTGAGGGTAAGTTAAATGTACCCAATGAAAAAGCATTTGCGAGTTTCCGCGTCCAAAAAATCCAAGATTATGAATGGGATTTGGTCAAAGATTTGAGTAATTATGCCTATTCTTGGGACAATCATCCAGAGGCAGTCGCCATGCTTGCCGACGATTATGAAACTTGGTTGATTTACGACCAACAAAATGTTTTAAATGGTTTTGCCGTTATCAATCCACAAAATGGCTCTATCTCACAATTAGGTTTTCGTTCTGGAGCCGCCAATAACGTTAAAATGTGTTTATTTCATGCCTTATCGGAAGTTTATGAGACTATCCGCGTCCAGAATATTCCGAATGATGCGGATGAAATCATTGAATTGTTACAAAAAGTTGGTTTGAAAAACAACATCAATCAATTTGAAATGAAGATGAACCTTACGGCGAATATGACTGAAGCTTTGTCGATGCGCGTTGCCGCAATGCGTTAATTTTGATATATTTGTGATACAACAAAATGGCATCAAGGGGTTACTTGGTGCCATTTTTTTTAGTTTATACTTGAAAAGCGTTTATCTTTGCGCTCATTTTTATTCATTTTAAATTTTTTTAAACCAATGATGATTCTGGTTGATACAAATATGGTGGTTTTATGCCATTATACCTTGCGCGATGGCTCGGCTATGGGCGATTTGATTGAAAGCACCGAAGGCGGTGAGCCGCTTGGTTTCATTCATGGAATTGGGATGATGATTCCTGCGTTTGAAGCCCATTTGCAAGGCAAAACCAAAGGCGATGCGTTTGCGTTCCCTATCAAAGCGGCGGACGCTTATGGTGATTATAATACAGAAGCCATCGAATTAATCCCTTGGGGTGCTTTCAAATTGGAGCCGGGCGTGCGTCCAGAAGACATTTTCGTACCGGGTGAGCAAGTGCCTTTGCAAGACCCTTCTGGCGAATCGTTTATGGGAACGGTGGTTGAAACCAATGAGGAAGGCGTTTTATTTGATTTAAATCCACCTTTGGCGGGTGTTGATTTATATTTTTCGGGTGAAATCGTGGATGTGCGCCCTGCAACTGCGGAGGAATTGGCACATGGACATGTACATGGTGTTGGTGGACACCGCCATTAAAATATTTATTTGAATTAGGAACGAGGAAATTGTAGGAATGAAAGAGGTGTGTGTTTGATTCTTTCAAGAAATCAAACACATGCCTCCTTCATTCCTAATTCAATATTTCATCAAATTATGTCAATTCATTTAGCATGGTTTCGTGAAAATCCGTGAAATCTGTATATCCATCAACTCACATTCCTAAAAAAGCTTCATTCCCGATTCAATAATAGCGTCTCCAAGTCGAACCGTATCTGTTACCAAGGCTTCAAAATCAGATTTGGTACTTCGGTGATTCACATTCGCCACCCGAATCGCATACACGCCCTGTAATAACGTGTAAGACGGTGCGGACAACCCTTTTTCATGCAATTGCATCAAAATTTCTTTATTTAAACGATTCAACTCCTCAGTTGATAAGGTTTTACGCAAAGGTTTGTACCGAAAACAAGCCACATTCATCGTCACGGGAGTCATCATTTCCAATTTGGGTTGTTTTTCAATCAAATCTTGCAAGTATAAGACTTGTGCCACATTTTGCCGAACCAAAGCGCGAAATTTATCAATGCCGTGTTCTTTCAAACTCATCCAAATTTTCAAGGCTTTGAAACCGCGTGATAATTCGGGTCCATAATTATTCAATGAATCGGGTCCCGCCGCCAAACCGCGCTCATGACTCAGTAAATAGGCAGGCTGCATCGCAAAAGATTTTCTATGTAAATCCTTGTTTTTGAATAAGATACAACCAACTTCATAGGGCATATACATCCATTTATGAAAATCAAACGAAACGCTATCGGCTCTTTCAATAGGTTTTAACGCGCCTTCAAATTCGGGCAATAATTTTGCCAATGCGCCAAATGCCCCATCAATATGAAACCATAATTGCTCCTTTTTACAAATCGCTGCCAACTTATCTAAGGGGTCAATCGCGCCCGTACTGACCGTTCCCGCATTGCCAACAATGCAAAAAGGCGTAAAACCAGCCGCTTTATCCGCTACCATTTGTTGTTTTAACGCCGTAATATTCATCCGAAAATCCTTATCCACAGGGATTTTGCGCAAACCTTCGGTCCCAATACCAATGATTTCAGCAGCTTTTTGTTGGCAACTATGCGTTTCCGCAGAAGCGTACATCACCAAACGTTGTTGTGGATTCAAGCCTTTTGCCCTAATTTGGGCATCAAAAGCATTGCGCGCCACTATCAATGCCGTAATATTCGCCATCGAACCGCCGCTTAATAACATACCACTGCCTGTTTTCGGAAAATGGAGCATTTCTTTCGACCATTCAATCACTTGTTGGTCAATATACATCGCTGAATGGTCTCCAATCGTCACATTTGGGTTCATCCCAGAGGCTAACATATCCGCCATCATCGCCAAATGCGTCCCCGTACCTTGCACAAATGCCCAAAAACGAGGATGAATATTGCCTTTGGTGTAAGGTAATATATGTTCTTTGAACGATTCATAAATGCTTTCGACCGACTGCCCTGTGATAGGCAAAGGCTCTTGCGCGAATTGTTTGGTGGTTTCAGGCACCGCTTGCCAAACAGGACGCTGCGCAACATTGGATAAATAATCAAACATATCATCCACCATCAAGTGCGCCAAGCGACGCAAGGCAGCAGGATTATCAGGGTCAAGCGTGATTTCTTTTTCTATAATTGCTTTAAAATCAATCATTTGCAAATTTGGGTTGTGCTTATATTTCAAAATTGAAACCATTCGCTACCAATTTTTCATATTTGGCTTGGTTAAATTCATATAGACGGGCAGGGCGATGTGCAACGCCTTCTTGCGACTCATTCAAGTCAACAATAAAATCCATGGATAAGATTTTTTTCCGAAAATTGCGTTTTTCCAACGTTCTTTCCAAAATCGCTTCATATAATTGTTGCAATTCGGTCAAAGTGAATTTAGGTGGTAACAATTCAAACCCAATCGGAGCGACTCGAACCCGTTGTTTCAACGCATTGAAACCCGTTTCGACAATATCATTGTGGTCAAAAGCCAACGCCAATTGCCGAATACTGCCAATCGTATGCCATTGCGCCTCATCTGCAAACGAATTAGGCATGACTTCATATCGGCTAATTTTCACCAAAGAAAAGTACAAAATGGTGATAACACGCCCCACAGGATGCCGTTTAACCGCCCCAAAAGCCTTGACTTGCTCCAAATAAACGTTTTTCACCCCCGTCAATTCTTCTAACACCCTGTATGCGGCGGTATCCAAATCTTCGGTCGGATGCACTAAATCGCCCGGCAAAGCCCACATATGTTGATAAATCGGTGTTTGACGCTCTAATCCGCGCCGAATCAACAAAATTTTAAGGTCTGCTTCATCAAAACCGAAGATAATATTATCGACCGAAAAGGCAGTGGCAAAATACTCCGAGAAATCGCTCGAAGCGGATAGCATTTTTTCTAATAATTTCACAAACAATCTATTTTTGCCGAAAGTTACAACGATTTACGAATTGAACGCTCAAAAATCATTGTATTATTTTAAAAAATAGTTTAATCAAACCCGTTTGCCGAATAATAAACTCCCAATCCGAATCATCGTGCTACCTTCTTCCAATGCAATCCGATAATCATCAGACATGCCCATTGAAATTGTATTAAAAAAATCATCATTTTTAAAATGTTGATTTTTAACAAAATCGAAAATTTGTTTTAAGTTTTTAAACTCTTGTCGCACCTGCTGCATATCATTTGTGAAGGTTGCCATGCCCATTACGCCACAAATGCGGAGGTTTCGGAATTGATTCAAAACAGGATTGGATAGTAATTCTAAGGCAGTATCTTGGTCTAAACCATATTTGGTCTCTTCCGTTGCAATATGAAATTGCAATAAGGTATTGATAACTTTTTTATATTTACTGGCTTGTTTATCAATTTCTTGTAACATTTTAACCGAATCAACGGAATGAATCATCGTTACAAACGGGGCGATAAATTTGACTTTATTGGTTTGTAAATGCCCGATGAAATGCCATTCAATATCGGGTGGCAACGCTGCTTGTTTCTCGACTAATTCTTGTACATAATTTTCCCCAAAAACGCGCTGACCTTGCGCATGTAATTCCAAAATCGCAGCATTCGATTTTTTTTTGGAAACAGCGACTAATTGGGCTTGATGCGGCTCTAACTCTGATAAAATAGCTTGTAACATTGGATGATGGTTTAAAATTTTCACAAATGTAGCTCTATTTAAATCATTCTGTTGCCCTTCATGTTATAAATAATCTATTGTATTTATAAAAAAAACGCTTAATTTGCGACCTAAAAGCTCTTTATTTTTTAATACTAAAATATTTACTTCCTATGAAAGTGAGTTCTATACAAACTGGCTATTTTAAATTGGATGGTGGCTCTATGTTTGGCATTGTTCCACAACGATTGTGGGCGCGTTTGAATCCGCCCGACGAACAAAACCTTTGTACTTGGGCAATGCGTTGTCTTTTAGTTGAAATCGGTGAACGCAAAATTTTGATTGACACGGGGATTGGCGACAAGCAAGATGCAAAATTTCGCAGTCATTTCGCGCCTTCTGGAACGGATACGTTATTGACTTCGTTAGCGGCGCAAAATGTTAAACCCGAAGCGATTACAGATGTATTTTTAACACATTTACATTTTGACCATTGTGGCGGTGCGCTTTACCGCAATGAATCGGGTGCCATCGTGCCGACGTTTCCAAATGCGACTTATTGGACGAATGACAAGCATTGGGATTGGGCAATGAAACCGAATGAACGCGAGAAAGCCTCGTTTTTGAAAGAAAATTTCGTTCCTCTGAAAACGGCTGGCGTTTTAAAAACCATCAAAGTGCGACAATTTGCTCGGTTTTGTGCCGAAATTCGGATTTTTTTCACGTATGGACATACGGAAGCGATGATGTTGCCCTACATTCAAGTTGGGGATAAAACGATTGTTTATTGCGCGGACACACTGCCGTCATCGCATCATATTGGGATGCCTTATATTATGAGTTATGATATTCGTCCCTTAGATACGTTGAATGAAAAACAACAATTATTAGAACAAGCCGCCGAAGAAGGACATATTCTGTTTTTTGAACATGACCCATTCGTGGAATGCGCCACCGTGAAAAAAAATGAACAAGGGCGCATTGTTTTAGACAAAACTTTTAAATTGGCAGCGTTATTTGAGTAAAAAATGATTTTAGAAAATATTGAAAAACAAGCATTTAGAAGTGAAACATTTTGCCTTTTAGTTAATTAACAAAAATTTAACACTTTTAAATACCTAAAATTAGCTATAAAATTTGCTTTTCTCGCTCAAAGGTTTTACCTTGCCTCATACTTTGGTTTTAACCATTGTAGAGTCACAATTTTTATTTACATTTCACAAACATCCAAAACCGTTCACATGCGAGTACAAACTGAGGCTATTCATTTCACAGCAGATGTCAAACTATTGGATAATATCCAAAAGAAGTTAAGCAAATTGGAACATCTTTTTAGCAAGGTGATTGACACAAAAGTCATTCTTAAATTAGAAAACAGTGGTCAAGTGCGAGACAAAATCGCTGAAATCAAACTTTCGCTTCCAAACGGCATCATTTTCATCAAAGAAAGTGCGAAAACTTTTGAAGCAGCTATGGATGCGGCTATCGCATGCCTTAAAAGACAACTTGTAAAGTACAAAGAAAAAATTCAACGAAAAAAATAATTTTCGTTTTTAAAAGTAATTATAACGAATCTACACCTCAATCCACAAGATTGAGGTGTTTTCATTTTTGTCAATTGAAAAGGTTGTAATGCTACTGGTTTTAAATTAAAATCACTTTTTTTGAAAATAAATTAAAATTTATTTGCTATACTGAAATATTATATACTACATTTGCACAGATTATAAAAAATATATGCAAAAATAAAATATTTACAATGATTATATTAAAAAAATAAAATATTTATAATAAACTGTTTACAAAAACTTTACCTCTACATTTGTCATGTTTACTTACAAAAACACAATTGCAACTCAAACAGTTGCCCTGTACTTGCAATTAATTTCACCTGTTGCAGGCATTGCTGCGACCATTACATCTACGTCAATTGGCGGCGATTGGTCTGCGTCCAGTACTTGGGTCAATAGTATTGTTCCTTCGAGTGGGGATGATGTTGCGATTATGGTAGGTGCGCAGGTAAAAATCGACGCTGATATGAGTCTGCAATCGCTGACCATTAACGGAACGCTGACTTTTGAAACCAATGTGGCACGCACTGTTACGATTAGTGGTAATGTTACGATTAATAATGGCGGCATTTTTCAAACAGGCAGCACAGGCATTATCAATACACATGCTCTTTCTATTGGCGGTAATTTGACTAATAATGGAATTTTGGATTTTAGCACAAGTAGCAATAAGGCAGGAGCAGGTATAACCTTTACAGGCGCAAATAATACGACTTTTGGCGGTAGCGGCTCAAGAACAGATATTTTGACTTTAACAATTGATAAAGGCACTACTTATACGCCTATTTTAACCCTAAATCCAAGCATTTTTACAGTGAAAGCGAGTACATCAGGGGTAGCTGCTTTTTTGAATATTATTAATGGGACTATTCAAATCGCTGGCAATTATACATTTTCGTCCTATATAGCCACTGCTAATTTTAGTGAGGGGAGTAATTGCGGGTTTTGGCTGAATAATCCTAATGTTACCATATCCACTACAAATAGTTTATCAATGAGTGGGCTCTTTAAATTAACACAAGGCACTTTTAGTGTAGGTAATAGCAGTTCAAGTAGTTTCAATCTTGTACAAACTACAGAATTGGTAGTGGAAGGCGGCATTTTAAATGTTGCCAGTAGGTTAAAAGGCAGTCCTTTGAGTTTCACTATTAGTAATGGGACGATTAACGTTTGCACAAAAGGCAACTCTACTTCAACCGCTTCCTTTTCGATAAACGCGAAAACGTTCACCATGAGTGGTGGGAATATTGTTTTAAATGCACCATCTGTGAATTATGATGATTATGCAGTTACGGCTACCACTTATACAATTACAGGTGGTGTTTTAAGTTGCTCGTCCAATATGAGTATTTGGAAATTATATAATATTTCGGGTATTATTCCTAATTTGCAGGTTACAGGGAGTGATACCGTTGCGATAACATCCCTATCCAGTGTTGTTTACGGAAATATTGAAGTGGATGTAAATTCAAAACTTCATTTGGACACTTTTAAATTGAGCGTAAAAGGCAATATTCAGAATAATGGTTCGATTAAAGCCTTTACGAATACTAAAAGTGAAAGAGGTTGTTTCGATTTTACAGGCAGTACGGTTCAAACTTGCACAGGTACAGGTACTTGGGGTACTTTAACAGAACCTATCAATAGCGTTTATATCAACAACACAGCAGGGATTCTACTAAATTGTAATTCAATTTATATCAAAGGTTTATATCTTTTTAAAGGTTCTATTACGAATGCTTGGAAACTCACTTTTGGGAATACGAGTACTTTATCCATTATTCAATATGGAGATAACACGACTCCTATAATCAGTGGGAATTTGGATGCAGCACCTGATTTTAGCAATGTGAATGCAGGATTAGCCGTTTTTTATGGGAAAGAAACGAATGCCCGTACAACCGGTTTTGAAATTCCATCCAATCGGAGCCTTGTGCAACTTGCCATGATTGGTAGCAATGTCACTTTATCAGGCGGTGATTTGAATGTATCGTATTATTTAGATTTCACAAGTGGTAAAATGAATCTCGGCAATAATAACCTTCTTTTAGAATCAACGATTACCATAACAGGCGCGAATACGAATGGTTATGCCGTAACAAATGGCTCTGGGCGCGTGACTCGTAAAAATATTGGCAATACAGCGACTTTATTTCCTGTTGGCACAACGACTTATGACCCTGTTTCCATCACGAATGCAGGCACCGCAGATGATTTTAGTGTAGGCGTAACGACTATTTTGGATGCTTTCGCACCAATGCCCACCAAATATGTGCAACGGCAATGGAATATTTCGGAAGCGATTGCGGGTGGTAGCAATGTTACATTATCGCTGACGTGCGCCGCAGGTGTCCCAATGACTAACTTTGATGCGGCATTTCCTGTCAAGATTGGGCATTACAAATCGAATAATACTTGGGAACAAATCCCCGCAACCATGAGCAGTATGGTTGCCACAGGCAGTAATATTACCTCTTTTTCGCCTTTTTTGATTGTAAATGAAAATGCGATTTTACCTGTTGAACTCATTGATTTTCAAGGAATTGTAGAAGGGAAGCAAAATATTATTCGTTGGCAAACGGCTTCTGAAAAAGATATTAAACATTTTGTATTGGAGCGAAGGAACAACTATGAGGACTTTAAATCACTCGACTTTGTGGCAGCAACAGGGCATTGGAATCTCCCACAATCGTATCAGTGGATAGATGACGCGCCCACTCCTCTCAGTATGTATCGGTTGAAAATGGTCGATTTGGATGGTTCTTTTGAATATTCCAAAACCATTACGATGGAGCATGCTGGGGGGAATGCCATCACGATTTTGTCTAATCGGGATGCCGATGAATGGATTTTACGCTTGCAAAATATGCCATTTGGGGAAGGTTCGATATTGATTTTTGACATACAAGGCAAATTGCAATATACCCAAAAGATTGATAATCAATTTATTGCAAATGATATAAAATTTTCTACGATAGACTTGCCTGATGGAGCTTATGTATTAGTTTGTCGTATTTTGGAGCAGACAACGCATCAGAAATTTGTTAAACTCTAACGGCGTTTTAAGACTAAAACGGTAAACACACAGCCATCTTGTCTCGCTTTTTTCGGAAAGCGGGACTCTTTTAAGACTAAAACGGTAAACACAAAGTCACCTTGTCTCGCTTTTTTCGGAAAGCGAGACGCTTTTTAAGACTAAAACGGTAAACACAAAGCCACCTTGTCTCGCTTTTTTCGGAAAGCGAGACGCTTTTTAAGACTAAAACGGTAAACACAAAGCCACCTTGTCTCGCTTTTTTTGGAAAGCGAGACGCTTTTAAGACTAAAACGGTAAACACAAAGCCACCTTGTCTCGCTTTTTTCGGAAAGCGGGACACTTTTATTTTCGGCGTGGAGTACAATTTATACCGTTTCTTGTTGCCGCTGATTTTCAAATAAATCGTAGTAATAGCCTTTATTTTGCAATAAACTTTCATGTGTACCCATTTCTGCCATTTTTCCATCATCTAATACAATGATTTTATCAAAATTCAATAAACCATAAATTCGATGCGTGATGATAATCGCCGTTTTATCTGCCAACGTATTTTGCAAATAACCTAAAATCGTCTGTTCCGTATTCGTATCGACTGCTGAAAGGCAATCGTCCAAAATCACTATATCGGGATGTTTGATAAACGCCCGTGCAATCGAAACCCGTTGTTTCTGACCGCCTGATAACGTAACGCCGCGTTCACCCACCGCCGTTTCAAATCCATTAGGTAAATTCATAATATCATCATAAACAGCTGCATAGCGTGCATAGGTTTCAATTTCGGTTTGTGGGACGGTATCATTGCGCCCAAAAGCGATATTAGCGGCAATGGTATCTGAAAATAAAAATATATCTTGTGGCACATAACCAATCCGCCGCCGCAAATGTTCCAAATCGCGTTCTCGAATATCGACTCCACCTATTTCAATACTGCCTGTTGTGCAATCGTACATCCGAACCAATAAATCGGCAATTGTCGTCTTTCCAGAACCTGTTTTGCCAATAATTGCCATTTTTTGCCCTTGTTTTAACTCAAAATCAAGGTTTTTCAACGCCTTCATGCCTGTATCGGGATACGTAAAGGATACATTTTTGAATTGAATCGAACCTTCTAATCGTTTAGAGGTGTTTTTTTCGAGGGCTTGATTCTCAATTTCGGGTTTCAAATCCAAAAAATCATTGATGCGTTTTTGGGAAGCATCTGCCTGTTGCGCCAAGGAAGCAATCCACCCAATACTCGTCACGGGCCAAGTCAACATGCCTACATAAATCACAAATTCGGCAATATTGCCCGCCGTAATATTGCCTTCCACCACTTGCAAACCGCCAACATAGACCGTTACAATCGTACTTGCGCCAATCATTAACAACATAATTGGAAAAAACGCATTATCAATTTTCGCTCTACCTAAGGCTTGTTGTTTATAATTTTCACTTTGAAGCGTAAAATTTTCCAACATCGACCCTTCTTGAACGTAACTTTTTACAACCCGAATGCCCGAAAAGGTTTCTTGTGCCGCGCCTGTCAATTCTGCTAATTGTTTTTGAATCAAACCACTGCGTACATTAATTTGATTGCTCACCAAATAAATCGCTATGACCAAAAAAGGCAACAACGATAAACTATAAAAAGTTAATATTGGACTGACAATCATCATACTATATATGACTAAAAAAAATAGTGTCACTAAATTAATCCCATACAAAATTGCAGGACCCAAATACATCCGTACTTTATTGACATCCTCCGTGACCCGACTCATCATGTCGCCTGTCGTGTTGCGTCTGTAAAAGGCAAGGCTGAGTTTTTGATACTGCTCGTAAATTTCCTTACGCATATCGTATTCAATCAAGCGCGACATGACAATAATTGTTTGACGCATCAAATACATGAATACGCCCATTAAAATGGCGGCAATTAAAACAACAATTCCAAATAAAAAAACACTTTGACTTAAAATGTCATATAATTTCGATTGATTTTCAAAACCTTGTGTTAATTGATACATGCCAATATTATCCACTACCAAGTCCAGCGCGTTGCGCAACATTTGAGGTTGGAGAATGCGAAAATAGTTGGAAATGGCAACAAACAGCGTTCCCCCGAGTAAATGCCAAGCATATCGGACGAAAAAGCGATTGAGCGACTTGAGATGTTTCATACAATGATGACTGATGATGTGGTGGATATCCGCAGAAGTAACGAAAATTGTGTTAAAGTGTTCATTTATGATTTGAATTAGGATACTTATTAAGATATTTAATGATACTATTGGAACGCGGATGACACGGATTGGGCGGATTTACACGGATTTTTTCTGAAAAAATCCGTGTAAATCCGCCCAATCCGTGTCATCCGCGTTCCAATTATATCACATGACAATTATATTATTGTGTTTTGGAACGACGTAAAATTTTGTTGAAAATGGAAAAAGGCAAATATCGTTTTGCCCAAGTCGCGAAACTTTCTTTAAAACCTGCAATCACGACTTCATCTTCTTTGCGTTCGATGGCTTTCAGAATACGACGTGCCACATCCGTTGCTTCTAAGCCGCCGTCGGTTGTTGTGTCCATCGTACCTTGTGGCGAACCGTCTGCCGTGACCGCATTGATGGAAATATTGGTGCGCACAAATCCGGGACAAATTAAGGTAATTTGAATATTATCATCATACACCTCATTGCGCAAAGCGTCGAAATAACCATGCAGACCATGTTTCGAGGCAGAATAAGCAGAGCGATTCTGCACCCCCAATTTGCCTGTAACACTCGAAATCACAGCAATATGTCCCGATTGATGTTGCAACATGGAAGGCAAAACAGCTTTCGATAAGGCAATCGTTCCTAACAAATTAACATTAATGATATGCGTATCTACTTCAAATAGCGTATCTTTCGCAGCAGAACGTTGACTAATGCCTGCATTATTGACCAAAATATCAATTTTGCCAAATTTTTGAAGTACGTCTTTAGCTGTGGCAAAAATCTCGGTTGCATTGCCAATGTCTAAACGCACGACGGTTGCAGAAGCGGCTCCTGCGGCTTCACATTGTTTCTGAATCGCTTCTAATTGAGCGACATTGCGGGCGGATAAAATCAATTGCGCACCTGCTTTTGCAAACGCCATCGCAACAGCCGCGCCAATACCAGAAGACGCGCCTGTAATCCATACCCTTTTATTCTTAAATGGAGTCATGTTATAATCGTTTTGATTTCACTGCCAAAACTACGCAACATTGGTCACAAATAGCATAATTTAGTATAAACATTTTTTAAATGTGGTTTTTTTTGAAGTAGGAATAAGTTAATTTTAGGAAATAAGCGCGCACGCCGTTATTAATATTAAAAAATTTAATTTAAAGTCAATAGGTTTATTTAACGGATAGAGATACAAAATTAGTGCTGCCGCAATTGAAAAAAAGAAGCTAAACAAACCATGTAAGACTAATATTGAAAAATGGCAAATAAGTCCAGCCACCAAGATTAGTTCTGTATTCCTTAACTACTATCACTCCTAAGTTCTCAAAATTACTTGTGTAAAACTTAACACTTGTTTCAAGTTATGTCAATTTTGTGTCAAAATTAAGGTTGTTTGTTTGAAAATCAGGTTTGCTCTTGTTAAAAACCGTAATTTTGCGCCATGAAAAGCTTAGAAGAATTAGAAATGCCTGTCAAACAGGCAACTACCGTTGTTCCAAAACAGCGAACTATTCAGTACAAAGTAGATAATCCGACGCAGTTGCGTTTAGCCCGTTTCGGTTTGCAAGTTGTTGGGCGATGGATGCCGACGCAGGCAGCACGGCTCTTATATGGCATTTTTTCAAAGCCACGTTTGCGTGCCAAACATCGAAAATCGGATGAAATCATTGATTCAGCCCAAGTTATAGATTTTAAATTTAAAAATGAAACTATAAAACTCTATGAGTGGGGCAAAGGCAATCGGGTTATTTTGTTGGCGCATGGTTGGGAATCTCGTGGGACAGCTTTGCGCGATGCTGTGCCGCAATTGATTGAATTGGGTTTCAAAATCGTTGCGTTTGATGCGATTGCGCATGGTGATTCGACGGGTAAACGCAATAATTTATCCATCAATGCCGCTACGATTGAGGCAATTATCACGCATTATGGCGGGATTTATGGAGCGATTTGCCATTCATTTGGTTGCAGTTCATTGGTTTACGCATTACAATTTATAAATCCTGCGTTGTCTGTAAAACGAGTCGTTTTTATCGCTGTACCACCCGCAACGAAGGTCATCATGTCCAATTTTTTAAGGATGATGAACGCGCCTGATTCGGTTAGAAAAGCGTATTATGAATTGATGGAGCAGAAAGCAGGGCAAAAATTGGAAAAAGTAGATGTGGCAACTGCGAGTAAGTCTGTGAAAATAGGGGAATTGTTGCTTTTCCATGACCGATATGATGAAGTAACTTCCCTCGAAGCGGCGCAAAGAGTCGCGGAACGGTGGGATAATGCGGAATTGCGCGTTACAGAAGGTTTCGGGCATTTTAAATTAGCGAAAAATAGCAAAGTCATACAGGAAATGGTTGATTTTATGGTTTTGAATGAAGCATAAAGGAAATTGTTTTGAAAACAAAGGTTTGATAATCAGCAGGTTGTCAAACCTTTTATCTTTTAAAGTGTTTTGCAACAAATCAGTTTATCATTCGATGAAAAAAATTTACTTAGCTCCTTTTTTGTTGTTTTATGCGCAAATCACGTTTGCGCAAGCCGCTTTGTCGCCTTTGACCCTTGAACAAGCGGTTCAAAAAGCGTTGCAAAATCATATTGGTATTAAAATATTGGGTAATAATGTGCGCATTGCTCAAAATAATGTGACGAAAGCGAATGCGGGTTTCTTGCCGAATGTCAATGCGGTGGCATCCGAAACGCCTTCTTTATCCTATACGCACCAAGAATTTTCTAATGGTAATACGATTAATCGCATTACGGCGGGCAATAATTTGAATTTGGGCGTGCAAATGAATTGGACGCTTTATGACGGCAGGCGCATGGAAGCCACTTATGACCGTCTGAAAGAAATGGCGACTTTGGGTGAACTCAACGTTAAAATCCGAACCGAACAAGTGATTGCAGAAGTATTGAAGTCGTATTATAATGTGTTGAAAAACAAAGATTTATACGTTGCTTTAAAATTACAAACGGATTTATATGAAGCGCGTTTAAACCTTGCTACGATTCGAGAAGAAGTTGGTAAAGGCAATCATTTAGACGTTTTGCAAGCGCAAACGGATTTGCAAACGCAAAAAATATTGATTTTAAAACAACAACAATTGATTGAACCTGCTTGGATTATTTTAAAACAAGCCATGAATGTCGCACAAGAAGACCGTTTTGACACGGTTGATTCGTTACAAAATATTGATAATCAAGAGATTGCGATTTCAAAAGAAATGGTTTTTAAAAATAATCGCGCTTTCGCACTCAATCAATTGCAAACAGGGATTTTAATGTTGTCCAAAAAAGAAACCGAAGCGTTGTTAAAACCGCGTGTTAATTTTAATGCAGGTTATAATTTTGGACGTACCGATAATCAAGCAGGTTTGATTTTGTTGAATCAAAATAATGGTTTAAGTGCGGGCGTTTCTGCGATTTATCCGTTGTATGATGGCGGCAATATCAAACGACAAGTGGAGAATATCAATCTCGAAATTGAGTCTAATAAATTGATTATCAAGCAATTAGAAAATGATTTATGGGCAAATGTGCAATGGATGCAGAATAGTTATCAAAATGCGGTAGCCATTTCAAAAGGAGAATCGGAAATTCAAACGTTGGCAAAGCAAAGCCTTGAAATTGCGATGGAACGCTATAAATTGGGGCGTACAACGATTTTAGAATTGAAACAATTGCAAAAATTGTATGAAGATAGCTTAGTGCGCACGATTATTGCCCGGTATGATGCAAAATTTGCTGCGATTGAGTTAATGCGTTTATCGGGACAGTTGTTGCGTTAAGCAAAAAAGAATACTTTTGCATTTTTTTCCTCACACCAGTAACAAGTGTAGGGCAATTGGAACACGGATGACGCGGATTGGGCTGATTTTCACGGATTTTTTTAAAAAATCCGTGAAAATCAGCCCAATCCGCGTCATCCGTGTTCCAATCGCTCTAAAATTACAACTATTTATCAAATATGAATTTTTTAGATGAACTGCGTTGGCGCGGTATGCTGCACGACGCAATGCCGGATACCGAAAAAATACTTGCGGAAGGCATGGTCAAAGGCTATATTGGATTTGACCCAACTGCGGATTCACTCGGCGTAGGCAATCTCGTCCAAGTGATGACTTTGCTGCATTTTCAACAATGCGGACATAAACCGATTGCCTTAGTCGGCGGCGCGACTGGGATGGTGGGCGATCCATCAGGGAAGTCATCAGAACGAAATTTGCTTTCCGAAGATATTTTGCAACATAATTTGGATTCGCAACGCAAACAATTGGAAAAATTTTTAAATTTTGATTGTGGTGCTAATTCAGCTATCATTGTCAATAATTATGATTGGTTTAAAAACTTTTCCTTTTTGGAATTTATCCGCGATGTGGGCAAACATTTGACGGTCAATTATATGATGGCGAAAGATTCGGTCAAAAATCGATTGGGCGGAGAAGGCATGTCGTTCACCGAATTTAGTTATCAATTGGTGCAAGGATACGATTTTTACCATCTTTGGAAAAATGAAGGCGTTCGATTGCAAATGGGCGGTTCAGACCAGTGGGGCAATATTGTCACAGGGACGGAATTGATTCGCCGCAAGGATGGCGGCAAGGCTTATGCTTTGACCACTCCGTTGATTAAAAAAGCAGATGGGACTAAATTTGGCAAATCGGAAAAAGGCAATATTTGGTTGGACGCGAATCGGACATCGCCTTATGCGTTTTACCAATTTTGGATAAATGCTTCGGATGCTGATATTAAAAATTATATTCGCATTTTTACGCTTTTTACCAAAGAAACCATTGAATCGTTGGAAGCGGAGCATGATAAAGCACCACATTTGCGCCTTTTGCAAAAGGCTTTGGCAAAAGATATTACGACACGAGTGCATTCTGAGGCAGATTATAAGGCTGCGGCAACCGTTACAGAGTTGATTTTTGGGGGCAAAACGGATAAAGCAGGTTTATTAGCGTTGAAATCCAATGATTTAGCAGCCGTTGCAACAGAAGTCAAAAGTTTCAAAATAGAACGCGATGAGTTGACATCGGGCATTCCTGTATTGGAATTATTAGCTGTAAAAACGGACATTTTAGGCTCGAAAAGTGAAGCGCGTAGAGCGATTCAAAATAAGGCGATTGCTATCAATAAAGATAAAGTATTGGATGCCAATGGTTTAATTCGGGCGGATGCGTTGTTACATGGCAACTATATTTTAATTGAAAGTGGTAAGAAAAATATATTTATGATTATTGCGCAATGATTAAATTTGGATTCTTTGGATTGTGTCACAATCCAAAGAATCCAATTAATTCGATTGTAAGGAATTAAAATGCTTATTTGGAAATGACGATAATCGGATAATCGCCGAACCAACCAAAGAATTTTGGATATTTATCTTCCAAATGTTGCAATTTGTGAAGCAAACTTGACTCAAGTTAACTGCACAAATGGTGTAAAAAAACTATATCATCCCCCAAAAAGATTGCCTCTATGTGTTCTATGTTGAACTATGTGCCCTATGTGTTTTAAAACCCACTCCTGTACATCATGCCTTTTTGTCATCTAAAAAGTGTAATAACCCATAAAAGACCTTCTACCAGTTTATCAATATCTTTTTTTTGGTTGTAAATGCCAAACGATACGCGCACCGTTGCAGGCACTTCCAACAAATCGGCTAAGGGTTGTGCGCAATGTTGCCCTGCCCGCACTGCGATATTAAACTCACTATCTAAAATCGTCGCAATATCGTGTGGATGAATGTTTTCGATTGTAAATGAAACGACTCCAAATATTTTTGAAGGATTGCCTAAGATTTGTACCATTGGAATTTTGCGCAGTGATTCAATACAATATTTTGTTAATAAATCAATGTGATTATAAATATTTTGCTGACCAAGCGTTTGCAAATAATCAATCGCTGCACTCAATCCTGCAATGCCTGCGGCATTCGGCGTACCACCTTCAAATCGATGTGGCGGCGCGGCAAAAATCGTTTTTTCAAAAGACACGTCTTTAATCATATCGCCGCCAAATTGAAAAGGCAACATATTTTCTAAATGCTTTTTTTGACCATATAAAATGCCTACACCTGTGGGCGCGTACATTTTATGCCCCGAAAAAGCCACAAAATCCACTTCCCAATCCGCAACATCCACCGTATGCGAAGCAATGCTTTGTGCCATATCGACCAAAATCGGAATTTGATGTTTTTTAACTTCCAAAATCAGGGCTTCAATAGGATTGACCGTTCCCAAAACATTGGAAAGGTGCGTTACAGCGACCATTTTGACACGCGGATGCAGCATTTTTTGAAAAATTTCAACATCCAAATCCCCTGTTTCCGTCAAAGGAATGATTTTTAAATGTGCTTTTTTTTGAAGGCAGATTTGCTGCCAAGGGATGAGGTTTGCATGATGTTCCATGGCTGAAATCAAAATTTCATCGCCCGCGTGTAGGCGCGGCGCGGCAAAACAATGAGCCACTATATTGATAGATTCCGTCGTGCCTTTCGTGAAAACGATGGATTGCGGATGTTGCGCACCGATAAATTGTTGGATTTGCACCCGCGTATTTTCATATCGATTCGTTGCTTTTGCGGTCAAATTATAAACGCCGCGTCGAACATTCGCATTTTCATTTTCATAAAAAAAAGTGACCGCTTCAATCACCGATTTGGGTTTTTGAGTGGTTGCAGCACTGTCTAAATAAATCAACGTCGGATGATTGTCAAATAAGGGAAAATCAGAACGATTTGTCATATTTTAATACAAATTATTTTAACAATAAAATTAAACAGGTTAATTTGTTTTAATTAAAAACAATTGTTTTTCAATGAATTACGTTTTTTCGATTCAAAAATTTGTTTTAAATTTTAACAAAAAACTTTAACGAATTATTCACATTTGATTAACATGAATTGACGATATTTTATTACATTTTTACGTCTCTATTGTAACAGTTCACAACAAACCAGTTCAGTCAAGTCTTTTAAAAACCTTTGCAGAACGATTTTTAAACCAACTGTTATAAAACGGTATGCCACGAAAAAGCAACAATATTAGAACAAATTTTAGATTACAGAGCATGAAAAACGGTACCGAACAAATTATGGAACCAGTAAAAAAAACAGCAAAAATTGCTGCCCTTGCAGCAGCAGCTATCACTTTCTCCGTTTTCGGCATGGCGTGCCGCCAAAAACAAACCAATGAAAACGGAAATGCAGTATTGGCAGCAGAGAAAAATGAGGCGGCTGCCCCCAAAACCATCAAATTGCCCGCCGAGAAATTGGATAGCGGCGCACGGGTGGTTTATTTGACCTTCGATGACGGTCCATTACCGGGTAGCGACTTTATCAATAAGGCAACATTAGAGCATAAGTTCAAAGGTAGCGTTTTCGTGGTGGGCAAACACGTCCTAAATGGCAAAACGTCTTTGAGAACCTTACGTGATTTCAAAAGAAACCCTTATTTGGATGTGTGTAACCATTCGTTTACACATGCCAACATGGATTATAAGAAATTTTATGCAGACCCTGCTGTTGCATCAGCCGATTTGCGTAAAAATCAAGAAGATTTGAAGTTAGACCTTAAAATTATTCGCCTGCCCGGTTCGCAATTGTGGGCTTTACCAACCCGCGATTTCAACTTGAAAGTGCAAAAATCGGGTCCAACAGCAGAGATTTTAAAAACAGAAGGTTATAAAATTTACGGTTGGGATGTAGAGTGGGGTCAAAAAGGAGCTGCGCCGAAAGAAACTGCGGAAGAAATTTTTGCCAAAATCGAATCGCAATTTGAGAAAGAAAGTACTTGGACTCGGAATCACTTAGTTGTTTTGACACACGATATAATGTTTTCAAAAGCGGACGGTCAAGCACAATTGTTGAAACTCGTCCAACTGTTGAAAGATAAAAAGTATATTTTGGAGAATATTCGCCACTATCCAGAAAAAGATTCAGGCGATGATAGCGATGATGATTTGAAAGGAGTCATCAAAGAACAACCAAAACAGCCAAGCTAAATTGCTGCTACAATACTCAAACTAACAAAATAACCAACGTGGTCAACACGTTGGTTATTTTGTTGATACCTTTACATTTATATCACTTTTTTATCTTTGATTGAAATCGTCGCTAAAATAAGCAATCCAATTACAAAATACACTGCTAATGCCAATAAACTATATCGAATATTGCCCGTCAATTGTCCGACAAAACCAAAGGTAAATGTGCCTAAAATCACCGATAATTTGTCTGGAACGTCCATAAAACTGAAAAAAGAAGTCGTATCCGTCACATTTTCGGGTAATAATTTGGAATAAGTCGAGCGAGAAAGCGATTGAATCCCGCCCATTACCATACCCAGTGCGCCGCCCAGTGCATAAAATTCAACTTTGCCTGTTAGGAAAAAACCGATGACACAGATGGCTGCCCAACCTGTCAATAAAACCACTAAAGCAAATTTATTGCCTTTGGCATCCGATACTTTCGCGAATAACCATGCGCCAATTGCCGCAACGATTTGTAAAATCAATACTAAAACGATTAATTCAGCACTTTCAAAATGCAATTCTTTATCTGCAAAAACGGTTGCCAAATATAACACGGCTTGCACGCCTGCATTGTAAAAGAAAAAAGCTGCCAAAAAACGCGTAATCACAGGATAAGCCCGAATCCGTTCCCATGTTTTGTACAATTCTTTATAACCGCGTGTCCATAATTCCGTCATAGGACGGTCATTTTCATCATCGGGCAATCGTTTATACGTGATTTGGGAAAAGGACATCCACCAAATGCCGACCATTAAAAAGGAAAGTTGCGCTGCTAATGCTTTGTAATTATCAGGCGATAATTGAATCATTAAAAGATTGATTATCAATAAGATAGTACTCCCAATATAACCATATGAGAATCCTTTTGCACTCACCTTGTCATACATATCTTCTGTGGCGATAACAGGCAAATACGAATTGTAAAAAACCAAACTCCCTGCATAACCAATTGCGGCACAGATATAAGCGACCACACCAAACCAAATTTGGTCGGCTGTTTTGAAAAAAAACATGCTTATACAGGCGATTGCGCCAAAAGTCGTGAAAAGGCGCATAAACAATTTCCGCTTTCCGCTATAATCGGCTATCCCCGATAAAACGGGCAAAAGGAGTGTTAACAACAAAAAGGCAAAAGAAAGAGAATACGAAAGTAAAGAACTATCGGGAATACTGCCGCCCGCAAATGCAATGTTATCGGGCGCAATATTCAAGAAATAAGCGGGAAAAATGGCGGTACCAATGACTAAATTATACGCAGAATTGGCACAATCAAAATACGCCCAACCATTGATTACGTTGGGGTCATTTTGAACAAAATCACCATTTTGGGGGTCAAGAATTTCATTTTGAGGCTTCATGCATTACAGATTTTACAAAACTTGTGGTTGTTTAGTGAAAAAATCCCATAAAACTTCAGTCGGTGCAGGTGCTTCAATCACCAATTTTTCATTGGAAACTGGATGATTTAATTCCAATCGATGTGCGTGTAAATGCACAGACCTATCCGCATTGCCGCGCCGAAAGCCATATTTTACATCGCCTTTTACAGGGCAACCGATAGCGGCTAATTGCGCCCGAATCTGATGAAACCGTCCTGTTATCAACTGTATTTCCAACAAAAAATATTTTTCACTACTGGCTTTGACCGTGTAACGCAATTCAGCCCGTTGTGCTTCTGCATCCGTTTCGGGAACGACTCGCGCCAATTTCTGACGAGCATCTTTTTTGAGATAATGAATCAACGTATCGCTGTCTTTCGGTGGACGATTGCCTACGATTGCCCAATAGCTTTTTTTGGCGGTATGTTCTTGAAATTGAACATTTAACGCATTTAAAATGCGCACATTTTTGGCAAAAATCACCACGCCCGAAACCGTTCTATCCAAGCGATGAACCGCATAAAGCGTTGTTTTACAAAAGATTTCACCTAAATCCAACAGCGATTTATCCCCTGTTTTGTCCTCTTGTGTGGGAATGCCGACAGGCTTATTCAAAGCAATAAAATGATGATTGTTGGATAATACCAAATCACTAATATTCATAATTTTAATTTATTTTTTAGATTCTTCAATTTCTTCATATTCGATATAATCGCCTTTATCATTGATTTGTTTTCGCTTTTTGGTGGGCGAATAATGATGATGGTGTTCTACAATCGTTTTTTTCGATGCAAACAGCCAACGATACAAAAGCGCGAAAAGGAGGATTTCAAAAAGATATTTTACCATGATAAAATTTTTGGGCAAGATACAAAACAGAACTTGTTTGACAAAACCTACACGGTTTTACAACCGATTTTAGCATTAAAATTTTACAAAAACTAAACTTTTTTGTATTTTTGTGGTTGAAATGGGCAAAAAGCCTAACTCCCAATAATATGATAGAACTTCCGATTGCGGATACGCGCCCCGAAAGAAAAGCGCGTCCAGACTGGTTGCGCGTTAAGTTGCCGATTGGTGAAGACTATCGGCGTGTTCGTTCCATTGTGGATGATTATCGCCTGCATACGATTTGTCAAAGCGGGAATTGCCCCAATATGGGTGAATGTTGGGGTGCTGGCACCGCCACTTTTATGATTTTGGGCAATGTTTGTACGCGTTCTTGCTCTTTTTGCGCCGTGAAAACGGGCAGACCCAATGAATATGATGAAGATGAACCGCGCCGTGTGGCAGAAGCGATTCGATTGATGGGCGTAAAACATGCCGTCATCACTTCCGTCAACCGCGACGAATTGAAAGATAGAGGGGCGGAAATCTGGTATCAAACCGTCGCCCAAGTCAAGGAACAATCGCCGCAAACGACGATTGAAACGTTGATTCCCGATACCAAAAGCAATTGGGCTGCGCTGGAACGCATGGTGGAAGGTGGGCAAGAAGTGGTTTCGCACAACATGGAAACCGTTCCGCGCCTCTATCGAAAAGTGCGTCCGCAAGCCAAATATGAACGCAGTTTGGAACAAATTCGCCGTACAAAGGATTTAGGCAAACGCACTAAAAGCGGTGTCATGGTCGGTCTTGGCGAGACGAAGGAAGAAATGTATCAAATTATGGATGATTTAGTGGCGCATGGCTGTGATGTTTTGACGATTGGTCAATATTTGCAACCAACGAAAATGCACATTGCGATTGCTGAGTACATTCGACCTGAATTATTTGCCCATTATAAAGAAGTGGGCATGCAAAAAGGGTTTAATTTTGTGGAAAGTGGTCCCTTGGTTCGGTCTTCTTATCATGCGGAGCGACATATTTAAATTATTATTTGAATCAAGAATGATGGAATAAGTACTTGAGTCGAAATAAACTATCTAAATGGAATTCATTGATAATCAACGGATTCGTATCGAATCAAGGTCGGCGAGGTTGCAACCTCGCCGACCTTTTGGATAGATTATAGCTACTTAATTCCATCATTCCTAATTCAAATAACTATCTTGTAGAAACATTGAATGAAAGTAAGAACCGTTTATTTAACAAAAAGAATTGACACCGAAGTCACCCTACAAATGTCGAAGGCTTTAACGCCTTTTGAATTGACCCCTTTACAATTTGCTGTATTGAGTTTTGTAGATGCCGATAGTCCTCCTTTTTCATCGGCTCAATTGTCGCGTCGATTTGCAATGACTCCACAATCTATGAATGAAATTGTTCATATTTTATTGGTAAAAGCCTATATCATTAAAACAGTGGATCCTGCTCACAAGCGTATTTTGCGATTGAGTTTGACGGAATCGGGTGAAGCGGTTTTAAAACAATGTAATCTTGCCATCAATGCCGTCGAAAGAAATTTATTTGGGGATTTGACGGAATCAGAATATCATACATTCAGGCTTATCATGGGCAAAATATTGGAAAAAACACGAAAAACGATACCAGATACGCCCTAAACCATTTTGCAGGCAAATTCATAAAAAAGGTTAAACTAACATTATTTAGTTTAACCTTTTTTGTTTTCCATTTTTGACCAATTGAAATATTTTAATTTTAAAAAAAAAGAGCATAAAATTTTTTTTTGTTAGCAAGGCTCGTTACATTTGTAGGGAATATAAGGTAAACTGATATTGAAATTTATATTTGATATTTTTGAATACGAATCCCTTATCTTTTACCCTTTGATTAATTACAACATTATCATTCAAAATGAAAAAATTATTCAACTATTTTCACTACATCAGCAAACACTTGTTTTGCTTGTTTCTTTTTTTGGGATCCATGACGGGTTTAGCTGCCCAAAAGGTGTCTGGAACGATTAAGGATATTGGAACGAGTGAGCCTATTATTGGGGCGGCGGTCTCCTTAAAGGGTACATCCAAAGGTACGGTTTCGGATGTCAATGGCAATTTCAGTTTAGAGCTTGGCGAAAAAGAGAAAAATGCTACCCTTGTCATTAGTTTTGTAGGCTATGAAACGCAAGAAATCGCTATCAATGGTCAAGAAACTTTGAACATTGCGTTAAAAGCGGGTAAAAATTTAGAAGAAGTGGTTGTCACAGGGGTTTTTGACGCGCGGACGCGTTTGGAGGCTTCTTCGGCTATCAGTATTATGAAAACCCAAGATATTGAAAGGGTTGCTGCTACGAGTGCGGGCGATTTGCTTAAAAATATCCCAGGCGTATATGTAGATGCCTCCGCAGGAGAAACGCGCAATACGATTACGACCAGAGGTTTGACCCTTTTCCCAAGTGCGGCGGGTTATAATTATGTTTCCATGCAAGAAGATGGACTTCCGTTGTCTAATTTTAATTATGGTACCGATAATTTTCTGCGTCCAGATGTGACGACTGCGCGGGTTGAAGCATTGCGTGGTGGTTCTGCTACAGTTACGGGCGCGAATGCACCGGGCGGTATTTTCAATTACATCTCTAAAACAGGCGGTGAAACGATGTCAGGAGAGGCGCGTGCCAAATATGGTTTGGAAGGAGATGGTAAAAATCCTTATTACAGAGCCGATTTAGGGATTGGCGGTCCTTTAAATGCGGATAAAACCCTTCGATTTTATGTAGGTGGTTTTTATCGGTATTCGGACGGGGCGCGTTATGCGGGTTATGCTGCCAATAATGGCGGACAAATTAAAGCCAATATTACTAAAATGTACAGTGGTGGTGATTTGAAATTTTATGTAAAATTATTAAATGACCAGAATGCCGTTACCGCTTCTACGCCAACTGAAAATTGGCAAGACCAAAGACTTTCCCCTGGTTTTAATTACACGGATAGTTATGATGTGCCATCGATTCAAGGCAAATTGGCTCGAAACAGCGAAACCATTGATTATGATTCCAGAAAAAAACACCATAGTAAAGAAACCGCAGTTGGGCTTAGTTGGTCGCATCATTTAGCAGAAGATTTGCAATTGAAATTTTCCACTCGTTATTCAGACCGCAATTATTTCCATAATGGGACGACGATTGTGGCTCCTTTTATGCCGATGGCAAATATTTTTTATGTATTACCGGGATTGACAAATCGTTATGGACTTTATACCTTTACCGATAAGGTGACAGGAAAAGTATTGGGTACGTTTAATCGTGTAGCGGGTCCCGCAGGTCCATTTAGCGCGACGATTACACCGGGTGCTGCAAATAGTTTTCCCGGTATCAATAATCAAGTATTGTTCATGCCTGCCTTTATGTCTCAAAGAGATATGTCCGATTTTTCAAATCAATTGAGTTTGTCCAAGAAATTGGATAAAATGAGCTTTACAGTGGGTGGTTATTTTGCACAATCGAAAATGAATGCGATTGGGGTCAATACAGGTTCGGGTCCTGGTGCGGCTACGATGGAGCATATTCCACATATGATAGACATTAAATTGGCTTCTGCGGATGGTAAAACCTATCAAGTGACCAGCCCCGAAGGATTTATGAAAGTCGATGAAGCAGGTCAAAATACAGGTTTGGCAAATCAAACTCAATATTCATTGTTTTTGGCGCAGGAGTGGAATATCGCGAATGGTTTAACCTTAGATTGGGGTGTTCGCTATGAAAATGTGAAAAATGATGGTTGGAATGCTGTTACCGTACCGATTAATACAGCAGATGCCGTCACTTTTGGTGGTTTAGATAATAATCCATTGACCTTGTATGATAATTTTGGCGGAAAACAGGGACCGCTCCTGAATTACAGCAAATCCGCTAAATATTTGGCTTATTCTGCCAGTTTGAACTATAAAATATCGAATGAACAAGCCGTTTATGTTCGATTTTCGGATGGCGGCAAGTCTGCGGACATTAATACATTCACGAGTTTGTTGAATACACAATACAATATTGACAACACCAAAGAAGAGGATTTGAAACAAAAAATCCAACAAGTGGAAGTCGCTTACAAGTATTCGACCGATAGGTTGAAAATTTTCCTAACGCCTTTTTACAGCAAATTGAGTAATGTAGCGAATATCCTTTATTTTAGAAATGCGGATAATACAGCTTACGCGCCACCTGTATTGTTCAACGAATTTGTGACCAAAGGAGTTGAAATCGAAGCGGATATTAATTTTAATAAAAATTTTGGTTTAAAAGCGTCTGCATTGATACAACAATCCAATGCGACGGTTTATAAAACTTGGATTGCGAATGCGAATGGTCCCCAAGATGATGTGCTTTTAGATTTTTCGGGCAATAAAACGGGCGGTGTGCCGCCCCTCATGCTCAATCTTGCGCCAAGATTTGCGATGGACAACTTCTTCGCGATTTTGAGTTATAACCACCTTTCCAAAAGACCTGCGAATACACCCAATGGTTTTGAAATGAAAGGTTTTGACAATGTTGATTTGTCCGCAGGTTACACATTTAGCAAACAATTGTCGCTCCAATTCAATATCAATAATGTGTTTAATCAATTTGGGGTTCAGAATTGGTTAGGTTCAGGCGGTTTTCCAACGAGTTTGAATCGGGATAGAATTACGCCTGCCTATGTCGCGGCGAATCCAAATGATACGTTTTCGGCAACTCGCAATATGCCAAGAGCGTACTTTTTGACCGTAAGTTATAAATTCTGATAAGTTGGGGTTGATGAATGTACGAATTTAACGAATTTTCATGGAATTTTGAACCCAAATCCGTAAAAATCCCGTGAAAATCCGTTAAATCCGCATATATACTTTGCGTCGGGTGTTTTTGCGATACAATGGGAACACGGATAACGCGGATTGGGCGAATTTTCACGGATTTTT
>JAAFJT010000055.1 GCA_013298955.1 Chitinophagales bacterium | reverse complement strand
TCAAAAATTTTCCAAAGCGGAAATTGCCATTTAGAATAAGTTTCGGAAACGATATATTCAAAAATAAATTATTTTAAATACCGATGACTCAATCTAACACTTTTTCTAAAAAATTTTGAATACTTTTAATGTATTTATCTTTCATCACATCCATCCCCTGCAAATGCCCTCCTTTATATTCCACCAATTGTTTATTTTTATCATTGGAAATCAACAGTTTCGCATCTTCAAGGGTGGTAATGGGGTCGTATTTGCCTGCAAAAATCAACATTTTGGTTGAAATATGGGCTAATTTATCGGCATAGGTAGCTACATCAGGCGGCAAAATGATTTTTTGACTTTTAAAATCGGTTAATTTCTCCGCAATTTTGTAAGGATTCACGACGAAACCCTCTCCAATAAAGAAATCAATCCCCGTTTTTAAATTAGACAATGCCAAAACACCTGCCAAAGTACCCATGGATAAGGCATATAAACCGCATTTTTGAGTGGGATATTTAAATTTTGTGTAATTTAAAATAGCTGCTAAATCGGCTCCAAACTCATTATAATACAATTGATTTTCATTGATTTTGAAATCATCGCTGCCCCCAAAACCGCGATAATCAAAAGCAATCACCCGATAGCCTGCTGCTGCCAACGCGCCTGCCTGCTCTATCCAATAGGACATGTTGCCCGCATCGCCATAAGCCATCACAATAACTGGTTTTTGAACACTATCGACTGCAATAGGTTCATAATTCCACACATTGAGCCGAACGCTATCGCTCGTAAAAACACTATCCTGCTTATATTTTAAATTAAAATTAGCAGGTGTTTTTTCGTATTTTCGTTCCGGTTTGCCTGCAAAAGCGGCTGTGCCAGCACAACAGAGGCTGATAAGTAGTAAAAAAAACGGTATATTTCTCATATCAAGCGAATATTTAAGGGTTTCATGCAAATTCAAAACCAAGATTTCAGTGCAAGATAATTGTTTTTAAATAAATTGACAATAATTGGCTAAATTATTTTTACAATCAAACATCTTTTTACATAAACTTGACATAATATCCATTCATTCTGTTTAATAGACTATCTGCTTATCCAAAAGCAGCAGATTTCTAAATTGGTGCGTTTTTACAAAAAAAACATTCTTTTTATTTCTGGTATTAAAAAAAGTTGTATTTTTATTCTTTTTACGATAACAAACGATTTTTAAAATGAAGCGATACCTTCACCTCACCCTGTTTTTAATGACCCTTCTGGTTGGTGGTTGCGACAAACCCATTGACTTGTCTGGTTATGATTCGCATCCATTGACGCTCAAAGTCGTTGAATTACAAGGAAATAGATATAAAATGACTTGGAATGCACTGCCTACTTCCGATTTTATAGACTACCAAATCATTCGCGCTATCAATGATACGGTGCGTGATATGCAGCCGAATGATACCCTTTTCCGAACCGCAGGATTGGTTACTCGGATTGGCGATAAATATCAAAATTCATTTATGGACTCTGTGACTATCGCGGGTCGGCAAGTGTCTTTTCGACTTTTTGCGCGTTATCGGGATCATTCGGTCAGTAGTATTAATGTTACCTTGTCAGGCGGGGGCGATATTATTGAAATTTCCAATATTGGAGACCATGTTTTTCATAGTGCAAAAACTAATTCTTTTCTTTTGTTGGACAAGACAGGCGACCTAATTACGACCTTGAAACCCAATGCCGCACAAGGACAGGAACAGGAAAAAAAAATTTCGATGGATGATGTAACGACCATGAGTTTGGATGATGAGTCGGCTACACCGTCCTTATACATCTCTAATAGTTTGGGGTCGGGCTTGATGCAGCGCGTTAATCCTGTTACCTTAGAGACTCAATTGAGTATGTTTCTCGGGGCGCGTAATGCGCCTGCGTCTGTAGGTGGAGGGGCGTTGCGCGCCTTTTGCACGGTTGTAGAAGACCCGAAAAGAAGTGTTATTCAATTGTTTATGACGGATTTTGCTTTTGGAAGTCAGATTGCGAATGTTTCTTTTACAGACGGGATTGCATGGCAACTTTTTAAAGTACCAACAACAGATGCTTTTTTTGCCATAGAACCCAATACGGAAACCGCGCGCGTGATGATTTTTGAAAATTATAGCACCCAAAATTTAGCTTCTCGAACCGATGCCAATACCAATGGCGCAAATCTCATTGATAATCAACGATTTATCTTTGCACCGAATGGGGCTTTTTTCGTCACAGGCAAACAGGGGAACCTTTACAATAGACAAGTTGTTTTTTCTAAACGACTTAATAATAATGGCAATTATAATCATTTTTACATTGATGCGAATTTAAATATTTACGCAGCAACCAATCGCAGGATTGATATTTACAACGCACCTAATTACAATTTGACTCGAAGTGTGGCTTGTCGTTCAAACCCTACTAAAATATTTGGGATAGCGAATCAGTTATATTTATTTTCGCCATCCGTCAATCGGGCAACTAGCACGATGTTGGAAAGAATCGTTTTATAATAGGTCAAAAATCAACTTTCAACTTTTATTAAAATACAATCTGAAATGATACGATTAAAAAAAGCACTCCTATTAGGCAGCTTTTGTTCACTCTCGGCTGTGGCAATGGCGCAAGAAAAAGAAAAGAAAAAAGCCTCTGACCCTGTTGCCAAACATGAAATTGGGGTGGATGCGAATGCGTTTTTGGGACAAATTTTTGAATTATTCGGAGGCAAAAGCAACGAATTGAACCCTTATCTGCTCACTTACAAGTACAAATTGAACCCTACGATGGCGATTCGCACGGGTTTGACCGTCGCATTGCGTTCTTTTAAAGAAAGTGATGGCACTTTTATCGATACGCGGACCGACCGTTTTATGAATTATGCAATGCGATTGGGCATTGAAAAACAAAGTGAATTGGATGCAAAATGGTATTGCACCTATGGTTTTGATGTGGGCGCAGGTTTTTCCAAAAAAGAGTTGATTATTGATTCGGGATTTGATATTGCGCGTTCGGTAGAGAGTGGTTGGACTTTAAAAATGGGTCCAATAGGTGGTATCTGGTATCGATTTTCGCCTAAAATCAGCATGGGTACAGAAGCGACGTATTATTATACGTCCCAAGATTTGAAAGAGGAGAAGATTTTTACAGCGAATCCACAATTTAATAAAGTGGGTAGAATTAGTACTGAAGGTACTTTTCTCCTAAAAGGGTTTGGCAATTTGTTCATTACGTTCAGATTTTAACATTTAAAGTCATTAATTTAACATTTTAATATTTATTAAAAAGCTATCTTTGCGAGAACGTTGCCGTTTAAATGCACGAGGCAAATAAACGATAGCTTTTATTAAACTCTCTTACTTAAAAACTAAATTGAGCAGTATCATGAGTAAAATTCAAATCGCAGGAATTGGTTTAGGTGCTTTGATAGCACTCGGAATTGCCTGTAACAAGGACAATCCAAATGGTCAGTATGAGGCAAATAGTTTGAAGTTGCCATCGCAACCGTATAATTATCAATTGCCTGTAATGACGGAAGCCGGTTTTGCTTTGTCGGATAATCCGACCAATCCTATTACCGATAATGGGGCAACTTTGGGGCGGGTTTTGTTTTATGACAAAAAATTGTCTTTGAATAACTTGGTTTCGTGTGCATCTTGTCACAAACAAGAGAATGGTTTCGCAGACCCTGTGGCATTGAGTGCCGGTTTTGAAGGCAAAAAAACGGTGCGGAATGCAATGGCATTCACCAATCCAACTTCGGATAAAGTCTATTTTTGGGATACACGGGCAGGGTCTTTGGAAGATTTATCGCTCCAACCGGTGCGCAATCATATCGAAATGGGCATGGAAGATATGGATAAATTGGCGGATAAATTGAAAAAAATAGACTATTACGCACCGCTATTTGAAAAAGCGTATGGTTCCAACGAGATTACAAAAGAACGTATCGCAGGTTCTATGGCTCAGTTTTTGCGCTCTATTGTAACCTATCGTGCTAAATTTGATGAAGGCAAAAAGTCAAATTTCGCTAATTTTACAGAATCTGAAAAAAGAGGTAAAGAGTTGTTTTTCAACGATTTACATTGTGGTAACTGTCATGGTGGTGTCAATTTTAATGGCATTGATGGGAAAGCAGGTAAAGAAACCTTCAACATTGGTTTGGATGAAAATTATGCCGATAATGGGGTAGGGGCGTTGAACAGTAATACGAATTTCAATGGTGCGTTTAAAACGCCGACTCTGCGCAATGTGGCATTGACTGCGCCGTACATGCACGATGGTCGTTTCCAAAATTTGGAACAAGTTGTAGAACATTATAATAGTCAAATGCGGAATCATCCTAATTTATTCCCTCGTTTTCGGACATTTAGCCGCGTTTCACAAGGTGGCGTGATTGAACCGGGTGGTTACGGTGGCGGCGGCGGCGGTAATAGCGACCCGAATAGCGCACCGCCAAGAGGTTTGAATATGAGCATGACTGAAAAAGCGGATTTGATTGCATTCTTGAAAACATTGACGGATACGAAAATGCTTGCAGAAGCAAAATATGCGAATCCTTTTAGTAATTAAGAATCGGTTTCAACTTTAAAATAAAAATGCGTCTATTGTTGCCAATAGACGCATTTTTATTTTAAATAAATTGAAAATTATAATTTTCCGTGCAATTCGGGAATTGGAAACGGTCTTTTACCAATCAATTTCTCTACATCCGTTTTCAATAAAACTTCTTTTTCTAACAATTGATTTGCTAAAAGATTCAACGCTTCTCGATGCAAATTCAATAATTTTTTAGCTCTATCATATTGAAAATCAATCATTTTGCGAATTTGCTCATCCATCAACATCGCTGTATTATCGGAATAAGGACGATTAAACGAATCTTGCTGCATGCCGTAATACGACACATTACCTATTTTTTCATCCATCCCGTAAATCGCAACCATACTGTAAGCCATCCGCGTCACGTAATCCAAATCGGATTGCGCACCCGTTGAAATTTTGCCAAAAACAACGGCTTCTGCTGCCCGTCCGCCCAAAGTCATACACATACGGTCCAAAAGAGCTTCTGAACGCGTGATATATTCATCTTTTGGCAAATATTGAGCATAACCCAAAGTGCCAATACCGCGTGGAACAATCGTTACTTTCAACAAAGGCATCGCATGTTCCAAAAACCAACCTGCCACCGCATGTCCTGCTTCATGGAAAGCGATGATTTCCTTTTCATGTGGCGCGATAATTTTACTTTTGCGTTCCAAACCACCAATCACTTTATCCAACGCATAATTAAAATCATCCATATCAACGCCCGTTTTGCTGCGTCTCGCGGCAATTAAAGCCGCTTCATTACAAACATTGGCAATATCGGCACCTGCAAAACCAGGTGTTAATTCTGCCAATGCCGCAGGATTCACATCAGGTAAGGTTTTAATACTGCGCAAATGCACATTGAAAATCTGTTCCCGACCTTGCAAATCGGGCAAATCGATTCCAATTTGGCGGTCAAAACGACCTGGACGCATCAATGCCGAATCTAATATATCCGCCCGATTCGTCGCAGCCATCATAATTACGCCTTTATCGGTACTGAAACCATCCATTTCAACCAATAATTGATTCAATGTATTTTCACGCTCATCATTACCACCTTGAAATGCACCGCGTCCGCGCGCACGCCCAATCGCATCAATTTCATCAATAAACACGATACAAGGAGCTTTTTCCCGCGCTTGACGGAACAAATCCCGCACCCGTGACGCACCTACGCCCACAAACATTTCCACAAAATCAGAACCCGAAATGGAGAAAAAAGGCACACCCGCTTCTCCTGCAACCGCTTTCGCCAACAACGTTTTACCCGTTCCCGGAGGACCCACTAATAAAACACCTTTCGGAATTTTACCTCCTAACGCCGTATATTTTTTGGGTGTTTTCAAAAAATCAACGACCTCCATAACTTCCTCTTTCGCCTCATTCAAACCAGCAACATCCGCAAATGTAATGTTAACTTTCGCTGTATTGTCAAAAAGAGCCGCTTTGGACTTGCCAATATTGAATATCTGCGCCCCCGGACCGCCAGCACCGCCGCCCATGCGCCGCATGATGAAAATCCAAAGACCCACCAAAACCACAAAAGGCATCAACCAACCCAAAATCGGACCTAAAATATTTTCCCGCTTTTGGAGGTCTAACGGTGTAAGCGTTACAGGCGGATTTTTAGCAGCCGCTTGGACGCGCCAATCATCATATTGCTTTGCCCGATATTGAAAATCACCAGGCTCCATGCTAAAATGCGCCCTGCTACTTGCTGACGGCGATTTCGCTTTCGTCAACCCGTATTTGTCTAACAATTCATCCTTGATAGTAATTTCCCAAGTTTGATCATTGACAACACTCACTTTCTTAACATCGTTTTCCTTCACCATTTTTTCAAATTCATCCCACGTCTTTTGCTTCCGGTCAGACGTGCCGATGCTGTAAAAATTGATGCCAATCAACAACAATGCTATCAAGCCGTAAATCCAATAATTATTGAATTTTGCGCCATTCGGCTTATTATTATCATTATTCTCCATGTATATTTTTCGATGTATTAAATGATTCGATTCGTTTGAATGAAAAATATGTTTATCAGGATACTTATTTTGACAATTTACATTATTTTTAAAACCAATGTTCTAAAAACAGTATAAATGAATCAAAATAGATTTACACATCCTGATATTCCGTTGTTTTAGCATCGCTCCAAAGGGATTCCAAATCGTAATACGCTCTCGTTTCCTTTTGGAAAACGTGCACGACGGTATCAAAATAATCCATCACAACCCAATTAGATTGAGTACCGCCTTCGATGTGACTCGGAGTTGTTTGCAAATGTTCCTTGATTTTTCGATAGATGCTATCGGAAATGGCGCGCACTTGTACATTCGATTCGCCTTCACAAATGATAAAACAATTGGTTGGTGCATCGTGCAAGTGTCTAAGATCCAATTTGACAATATTTTTGCCTTTAATGTCCTGCATCGCATCAACAATCAAGTCGTTTAATGAATCCGAAACAACCGTTTGTGGTGCTTTCACAGCACTTTTTTTAGATGAAGGCTTTGATGATGATGAATTCAAACTCAAAATTATTTTTAATTTTGTGAGAAATTAGCGCGTGAGCATTTCAGATTGTTGGGAAACAGGTGTACAATAAAAATACTATTATTTATTGTAATTCGGAAGTACTTAACAATCAACGCTTTCCGCATGAACGAAACTATATTCGGGGCGAATTTACGCCTTAACCCGTAAAACTACAAAAAAAATAACAATTGATTCCTATTTCTGACACACTTTTTATGGGAAAAGAATTTCATTATTTTCCTGAGCTGCCTTCCACAAATCAAATGGCATTATCCTTCGTATCAAAAAGTAAACCAAGTGAGGGAACGGCAGTATTTACGCCGAATCAAACGGCGGGTAGGGGACAAATTGGCAGTCGGTGGGAGAGTGAACCCCATCAAAATATGGCTTTAAGCCTGATTTTATACCCTAAAACATTGGCGATTCGGCAACAGTTTATGTTAAATAAGGCGGTTGCACTTGCGGTACGTGATACGGTAGCAGCTCTTTTGGATGATTCGCAGAGGTCTGTTTGGGTCAAATGGTCGAATGATATTTATGTTGGAAAGGAAAAAATTGCAGGTATTTTGATTCAAAATGGAATTCAAGGAACTCATTTGCAATATTCTATTATTGGAATAGGGTTAAATGTTAATCAAATAAAATTTTCTAATAATGCGTCAAATGCTACTTCTCTGAAATTACAAACAGGTGCGACTTATGATTTAACACTTATTTTGAAACAAATTTGTCAAAAAATGGAGCAGTATTACTTATTATTAAAATTCGGTCATTTTGACAGGTTAGATGCTTTATATTTGCAACATTTGTATCAATATCAACAATCGGCTTGGTATCAACGCTTAGATGGTTCTTTTTTTCGCGGTACGATTACAGGTGTAACCGATACAGGGCGTTTGCAAATGCAAACAGATGGGGAAATTATAGAAACCTTTGATTTAAAAGAAATTAAATTTTGTTTATAAAATTAATATGAAATCATTATCACGAATTGGGTACGGTACTTTCAAATTGGGGCGAAATCAGGAAATAAAATATCCGACTCCTTATGACCTGCCGAATCAAAAAGAAGCAACGCGTTTGATTGAAAGTTTATACCTGCAAGGAGTCACTTATTTTGATACCGCGCCTTCCTATGGTGATGCAGAAACGAAATTAGGAATAGCGTTGCAAAGCATTGGTATTCAACCTTTTGAGCGTCAAATTTCGACTAAAATTGGAGAATATTTTAATCCGAAAACCAAATCGTATTATCATGATTTTTCAAGTAAAAAAATTAATGAAAGTGTGGAACGCAGTTTGAATGAATTAAAAACAGATTCGATTGATATTTTATTCATTCATGCGTTTTATCCTGATGTAAAAATCGTTCAACAAACAGCATTATTGGATGCGTTGAAATTATTAAAACAAAAAGGAATCGTGCATTCGATAGGTTTGTCGGGTTATACCAATGAAGCATTTCAATTGATTTTCAATGATTTAGATGCGGCTATGGTTGAATATCATCCGCAAAAAAAAGAGTTATCGCCTACGATTGAGCGGATGGGGGAGGGGCAGAAGTTGGTGATTCTTAAAAAAATATTCGGCGCGGGTGTTTTAAATCCAGAAACAGCTTTGCGTTTTGCCTTGTCTAATCCAAATGTAAGTTCGGTTTTGATGACCAGTTTGAATTTGAAACATATACAACAAAATTTATCTTTCTATCATTCTATAAACACATAGTTTACATAGGGGGACAGAGGACACATAGGGGCAATGTTTTATAAATATATTGATGATATTCAATATTTTATATTTAAAATAAACGAATTTATGGAATATTGTCTCTATGTGTCCCCTATGTGTCCTCTGTCCCCTATGTAAACTATGTGTTGTAATGCTATCCGCCTTCACTCCTTTTTAGACGGCTATTAAATATTACAAATATTAATACAAACGTAATACCGAGTGGCACATAAAAAAGATAGACATAAGGCACTTGTATCAAGGCGTAAAATAGGGTAATTAAGATTTTTAAAGAAGCAACATTGAAAATAGGAATATTCAATTGATGTTTGTTTTTGAACAAGAATAATGATAACCAAATACTTACACCAATAGATAAAATTACATTTGTTAATTGTACCGCTTTGATTTTGATTGGAATAGACGCATTTAAAAAATGATAAAAATGAGTTGCCAAACCCATACCATTCACTAAATGCGGCGGTGTATCTGCCCGACTCCATTCTCCAAGTGCTGCATTTTCATAGGTAATTTGGGCATTAAAAAACGTATTGGGTTCTTGAATCAAAAAAGGTCCGTACAAAACCATTCCTATAATCGCAATCGTCGAAACCATTTTCAACGTTGGTTTGTAGCCTTCCAACATATAAACACTAAACACATACATTGGCAACCAAAAAAGAAACGAAAACCGCGAAAGGAGGCATAATGAAATGGCAATACCCCTTAAAATGGGATTCTTAGAAGTCGCTAAAACAACTGCTAAAAAAATGTAATATCCCATAATCATTTGTTCCACCGAAACGGCAATTGTATAACCATCTACTGCCAAAAACACGTCAACAAACCCACAACTGACTACAATTAGCAATATTTTTTGTAAAAATGTCAAATTGGATTGGATTATTTTGTAAAAAAAGAAGGCTAATGCCAATAATAAGACAATCGTAGCCGTCATCCGATAGTCTGTTTTCCAGTATTCGGCGAAAATAAACGGAATCCATTGCGTTGGCAAATAGGTTGGATAGATATCGTAACCAAAATCATTGAAACTTTTATAAACAGGTTTTCCTTCTAAAAAGTGGGCAACCATTTTTTGTAACAATGGTATTACATCAGACGCTTTCACATCAATCGGGACAACACGCAACACGGCTTTCACTAAATTAACAATCGTAATCCCACCCATAATTGCCATACTGATTAAGACAGGCAACTGCCATTTTCCCCTTTTTTCGATAGTTGTGGGCAAGGTTTCAGCCCTTTTAGCGTACCAAAGTGCGTAAATACTGATGCCAAGCCCGTTCAACAACAGTACGATTGGACTTACAAAAATGCCGAAAAAATTTCTTCCACAAGTCAGCAAAAGAATTTCTATGATGGATGCAACAACAACAAATCCTTTGATATTTTTAATCATATTCCATTTTTAGCGCAAAAATAGACAATTATCCCAATTTTAGGACTTCAAATAAGTGGCGCGATGTCTTTTTTGATATAAAATTGCGGCTTCTTCTTTCGTCCACTGTTTGATAGGCGGTAACACAGGCACATTTTTGAATCGCCGACTGTATGTTTTATCGCCCGTCATCGTTTCAATGACTTCTGCAATCACTTTGCAGCACGCTTTTGGGTCTTTCACCACTTGCTCCTCTGCAAATCGAATTACTACCCAACCTTTAAGATTGAAATATTTGTTCCGTGCATTGTCAGGCGTGTAACCTGCATAATGAATCGGTTGCCCTGTTTTTGACACATAAGGTTCATCTACTTCGATATCGATATGCAAATTAGTTGCCCTATGTTTGAAAATCATATCTGGAATGTACGGTTGTTTCCCATCAAAAGGCTCAATAATTAAATCTCGAAAAATCCTATCTGGAAAAGCAAGCGTTAATACATTATAAAAATCTTCTTCTGATTGTCCTTTGATGCTTTCGTACGGAATGGTTGCGGAAACGGTTTTGGCAATGACAGTTGCCAAGATGGTCTTAAAATCACCTTCTTCTGGACTGGGTAAAGCTGGGTTTTCAACATTCGAGGTTGGGAAACTCGGTTCATTGCCCAATGGAAAATTCGGTTCGGGTTCTACAGGTATGACTACTTTTTCGGTTACTTTGGGTTTCACAACTTTCTTCGGCGCGGGTGTTGGTAGGATGACGGGCGGCGCGACAGGCGTTGTTTTTGTTTTTTCGCTTGTAGTGGTGCGTTCAATATTCGGTATCGGAAAAGAGGGGCTTTTTTTAAAAACCGTACCGTCTTTCACCAAAAAAAATAATCCAATGCCGATATAAGCTAATGTTAACTTCGGATAACAAAAAAATGATATACATAAGAGTAGAATAACCAATGACCAAGTGACTCTTTTCAAAGTCATGGTAGGCATTTCTACTTTTTGAAGGGCAGCCCTTATTTTACCTTGAACCTTGTCCATCTTGGGAATGGGAAAAGGTAAGTTAATGTTTTTGTTTTGTTGGTGCAAATAGTTCAAAAATAAGAGCATTGCCGCCAAAAGAACCCCAATTGTACCCAAAAAAGGGCTGAAATAGAACAGCAGCACCGATAAACCCAATAAAAACCAAGCACCATACATGGTTTGCGCAATAACGGCAGGTCTGTTTTTAGATTCCGTTGGTGTTGGTATCAACATATTTCGACCTGCCCGAGTCGGGTTGGGATTCGGAACAGGCTGTCCGTCTGAAAGCGGATAGACAATAATTGGAAAAAAACCTTCTAATATAGACATGAGTGAAAATTTCAACTTTATGGGCAGGCGGATTACCCAAAGCCCAATTCGGTGCAAATGTATATCAAAACCTTCAATCGCAAAAGGGGGCTTTTCGCATAATTTTTTAACGTATGTTTAAATAAATTTTTCTTTGTACATTTTCAAAGAGCGCAAAATGACTTTTTTAGCGGTTTTTTTATCCAAAAAGGCGGGTACTTGTACGGATTTGCCTTCCAAACGGGTGTAATTTTCAAAAAAATGCCTTAATTCATCCATAAAAGGAGCATTCAAATCATTTATATCTTGAATATGTACAACGCTCATATCTTTTTCAGCTACGGCAATAATTTTATCATCCGCAACGCCTTGGTCTATCATCCGCATTACACCCACCACTCGGGCGGTCACTAAGGTTAGTGGAGCCAGTGTTACTTGTGTTAAAATTAAAATATCTAATGGGTCGCTGTCATCAAACAAGGTTTGCGGGATAATGCCGTAATGAGTTGGGTACATCATCGAACCATAGAGGACTCGGTCTAACCGAATCAGTCCGCTTTCTTTATCAATTTCGTATTTTGCACGCCCGCCTTTCGGAATTTCAACGACTGCGGTAACAATTTCGGGGCATTTATCGCCCGCACTGACTTGGTGCCAAGGGTGAAACATAGTTTTTTTGTAATGATGATGTGTAGAGCGAATTGGAACGCGGATAGCGCGGATTGGGCAGATTTTCGCGGATTTTTTTAGTATAAAAATAAAAATCTGCGAAAATTCGCCCAATCTGCGTCATCCGTGTTCCAATTTACCCTAATTTTTTTTATTCAATGATTAATTCTGCGGCTTCTTTTTGACCGTCTTTTTCCATATCGACAATGAATTTGCCTTTTTGCAAATAGATTTTGCCGTTATCCGCTTTTTTGACTTCTATTTTTTTATCTAATTTATCCTTATCTTTCGTATTTTCAAGCAGATACCCTTCATAATTTTTTTGCATATCTTCTTTAATGGTCAAATCATAGTCGATATAATTCAACCCTTTTACAACGGTTGCTTCAAATCGTTTTAATAAAAACTTTTCGTTGCGCACTGTAAACGTTACATTGCCTTCCGTTTTACAAAAAATGGGAATTTTAACTTTTGGCTCATTTGGTTCAGCCAATTTATCCGATTGACGACCCCAATTCCGACCTTGTTTCTGCGTTACAATCGAAAATGGATGCAACGTTTTAGATAACACTTCTGGTTTCAAAGTTTGTAAATGCGCCACATCCGCAAGGTACAAAGAACGACCGTGTGTCCCCACCAGCATTTCATTATCTCTCGGATGAATCACCAAATCATGCACCGAAACCGCAGGCAATCCCGCTTGAAACTTATTGAAAGTCAACCCTTTATCCAATGAAACATATAAACCATGGTCTGTTCCAACATATAAAAGATTTTCATTTTTAGCATCTTCTCGAACCACATTAATCGGTTCAGCAGGTAAATTCGCGCTAATGGATTTCCAAGTTTCACCATAATTTTCGGACACGTATAAATACGCTTTAAAATCATCCCACCGATACCCATTCAAGGATGCATAAACCGTTCCTTCTTGGTGCGCACTCGCCTGAATCCGAGAAACCCACAAATCGGCTGGCAAACCATTGGAAATATTTTTCCACGAAACCCCACCATCTTTGGAAACATGCACGAATCCATCATCCGAACCCGTGTAAAGCAACCCAAATTTAAGCGGAGATTCATGAATCGTGGTCAATGTGCCATAAGGAACGTTCCCTTTTTTGCCGCCTTTGGTCAAATCACCCGAAATGGCAGTCCAATCATTGCCCTTATTCATAGAACGATACAATTTGTTTGCCCCAAAATACACAATATCTTGATTATAACTACTCAACCAAATGGGCGATTGCCAATTCCAACGCAAAGGACGTTCTCCCAAATCGTGTTCGGGTTGAATATTTTTAGAAACCCCAGTCGTCTTATTGATTCGGTAATAATTACCAAATTGATAACCCGTATATACCGTGTTATTATCCCGATTATCAATCATCACCTGCATTCCATCCCCGCCCAAGAGCGATTTGTATGGATTTTGACCCGAATCTTGCCAATCATTATTGATTTCGCTATTATGTGCAGCCGTCCAAACGCCATTATCTTGCAATCCGCCATAAACATTGTAATTTTCCGCCATATCAACATTTACCGCATAAAATTGACCAACGGATGGCGTGTTGCATTTAAACCAATTTTTACCATCGTCATAACTGATATTGACACCGCCATCATTCCCATTAATCAAATGCCCGATGCGTTTTGGATTGAGCCACAAGGCATGATGGTCCCAATGGACATTTTCTTTGTTGAGGGATTTCCAAGTTTTGCCGCCATCCGCAGATTTGGCAATTCGCGTACCCAAAACATAGATATTTTGAGCATCCATTGCCCGAATCTGTGCAAAATAGTAGCCATACGTGAAAAATAAACCATCAATACTGCCTTCATGCGTTTTTTTCCAAGATTTGCCCATATCGTCTGAGCGATATACTTCCGCACCAATCACATCGGTTTCAAATAAATCACTATTAGCATCTTCCAAATATTCTAATAAGGCAGTAGGTTGGATTTTATTCGATTTCACCATTTCCAATACTTTATCCGCCTTATATTTTTCTGGAAAACCATATTTTTTTAGAAATTGAGCCAAAACTTTCTTATCGGTTTGCAAAAACATATCTCGGTTCATGCCCCGAAGTTTATCTTTGGTCAATTCATCGGATGTTGCGTCTGTATTGGTTTTCGGTTTGGCATTTTGATTGTCAATAATGGCAAAAAGAGCCGATTTTGAACCATCGCGCACGATTGTCAAACCAATTCTGCCTGCCCCTTTGCCAGTTGGGAAACCCGATGTTGGAGTCGTTAATAATTCCCAAGTTTCGCCACCATCCCCACTGCGATAGATGCCTGTGCCTTTGCCCGAACCAGTAAATTGCCATGCTCGACGCGTTTTATCCCAAAAAGCAGCGTACAACATATTCGGATTATCAGGGTCGGTCACTAAATCGATAGCACCTGTATTTTCATCCACAAACAATGTTTGTTTCCACGTTTTACCGCCATCCGTCGTTTTGTAAATGCCGCGTTCCTTATTAGGCGAGTACAAATGACCCACTGCTGCAACCCAAACCGTATTCGGGTCGGTCGGATGTAGGATAATCCGCCCAATATGATGCGTTTCCTCTAATCCTAAATGCGTCCACGATTTTCCATCATCCATACTTTTGTAAATGCCATTACCTGCATACGAAGAACGACTTGCATTACATTCGCCCGTTCCCAACCAAATAATGTTTTTATCCCAATTGACTGCTACATCGCCTGTGGTCATAACCGATTGATTATCAAAGATTGGTGTAAACGAAGCACCATTATTTTCGGTTTTCCACAAGCCGCCAGACGCAAAAGTCGTATAAAAAATACTTGGGTCACTTGGTGAAACATCTATATCTGTAACGCGCCCACTCATGACGGTTGGTCCGATATTGCGAAAGGGAATGCCACTGACAACGGAGTTTGCGCCTAATGATTTTCTTTGCTCATAACCTTTCATGCGTTCTGCGGCAGGCGTAAATGGGGGTTGCACTTGCGCCATTAATCCGACTGTGTACAGGCAGTAGCTGACTAAAAGTAATATTCTCATTAAAATAATATTTTATAAAAAAATTTGTAAAAGAATGATTTTAAATAAGTTAGCGTTCAACGAGATTGAATTGGGAATTGTGAGTTGATTGTTGAAGGTGTAAATTTAAGCATTCAGTATGAAAAATTGTAATAAAGCCGCTTTATGGGTTAAAAAAAACCACCATTCTATGTAACTTGGAACGCTGAGGATGCGGATAAGGCTGATTTATAAGGGTGTTTTAATTTGAGTACGCAGAAGCCTATACTTATAGGCTTCTGCGTACCATTAATTCGCTCATTCTTGATTCCAACAACGCTCTTAAAAGGTTCTAATTTTAATATTTCGATACCAAACTTTATCCCCATGATCTTGCAAAGCAATATGTCCTTTCCGTCCCGTTCCGAAAAACGGCATGTCTTTAAACTTGCTTTGCGCAATCCTTTTTTTCCAACTTGGGTCATGAATTTTAAAAGAAACCACTTTTCGACCATTCAACCAATGTTCCACTTGATTATCCCGAATCACCAATCGCGCCTGATTCCACTCACCCGAAGGATTCACCGTGACGTATTTACAAGCTATCATATCGTATAAATCCCCTGCTCGATGTTTTTCAATCTTCGCATCAGGATGACAAGTATTGTCCAAAACCTGCATTTCGGGACCACTTTGCCAGACATATTCCAATTTTTGATTCTCAATGACGTTGTAAATCACGCCACTATTGCCGCAAGGCGAGATTTTCCATTCTAAACTTAATTCATAATTTTCATATTCTTTTTCTGTAATAATATCACCCCCATCTTTGGCTTGCCAGCCGCCATCTGGTTTTTGCTCCGCTTTGAGGTGTAACGCCTGTTCGGTGGCATCGACCGTCCAACTGGCTCCAATCGTTTTTTTATTGAAATTGCGCCAACCACTCGTTGTTTTTCCATCAAATAATAATTTCCAACCCGCTTTTTGTTCCGCAGGCGTGAGCGTATTAAACGCCGTCACAGGTGGGCGGTTGGTTTTAACGCCTGCAAGGTTTTGAGGCACCGCATTCATCGTATAAAAACCTTCCGTAATCCATAACTCATTGCCTGTCTGCGAAATAAACGGTGTTTTCAAATGGACATAAAACACATGCCGTTCTTTCATATCTTTGGCATCCAACTCAAAAAATACTTTTTTTCGGTCGGCGGAAACGTTGATACTCAATGGTTTCAAAGTCGTTTCCTCCATTTTGGGTCCGCCGTAATCTTTGGTTGGTTTATACCACCAACGCTTGATTTCATAATCATCCGCATTCCAACCTTCGCCTTCGCGCAAGGCTTCTGTTAATTCCAATTCAAAACCATTCGTTTTAGCGCGAATGGCTAACGGTTCAAAAGCAGGTTTTCCATTATATTTAAACCGTTGAAGACCAAACCATTTGCCGCCATTATGACCCCAATTGCCCGTAGAACCAATGCCGCCTACGTATAACGCGCCATCGGGACCCCAAACCAATCGATTAATCCCCGCTTCAAAACCTTGTGAAAAATGAAAGGCACAACCTTGATAATCCCCATTTATTTTCTCCACAAAGACGCGTTTCAAACCACCATTCGTGACTTCGCCATGAATCATCTGCCCTTTGTACAAACCATCTTTGATAAAAGTCGGCTGACTTGCCGAATTACCAATCTCATCTTGCGGCAACCAAACCACAGGTTGTTGCACAGGCAATTTTGCCGTTCCCGCAGAATCGACCGAGTACGAACCGAAAAATGCCCCCTGTTTGATATGCAGCAATTTACAAGACGGCAGCCAATCGCCTTGATTATCATTCACAAACAATTCATTATCAACGCCTATGCCCACTGTATTTGGCGTTCTCAACCCTTGTGCAACAAATTCCATCGAACCATCTTTTTTAGAGACTTTGAACACTTTGCCCCTGTCGGGAATCTGCGGTTTGGCACTTGCGCCACCCGGCAAAATCGCTGTTGCCAAAGCACCATAGAAAAATCCATCTTTGTACGCCAAGCCAAACGCAAATTCATGAAAATTAGACGACACTTTCCATTGATTGCACAAAGTGCGGTATTCATCAATGATGTCATCTCCATTTTTATCAATTAATTCGGTCAATTCTTGTTTTTGCAAAACATAAATGCGCCCATCTACTACTTTTAAGCCCAAAGGTTCTGCCAAACCTGTCGCAATTTGCTTGACTCGAATCTGATTGGGTTTTCCCGTTTGCACATTTTCCAAAATATAAACCCCGCCGACTTCATCCCAAGTCGAAATTACTAACCTGCCATCAGGCAAAAAATCCATCCCGCCAACTTTCGGCGCGAAATCCGCAGGACGCGCCTGTGTCAAATCGTAAGACGGATGAACGCCTTGTAATTCAAACGCATCTCCCGGAATCCGCTTAATATTCGCCATTGGAAGCGTTTTGCCCGCCACTTGACTTTGTTCATCCTTGCGGTGCAACAAATCAGGTGCGCGAATCACCGAAAATTCGCCATCATCAAAAGAACGCCATTGTAAAGAAATCCCTTTCCCGCCGCGCCCTTGAAAATAATGGAGTTTAAATGGATGTAAACCCTCTTTCAACGATAATTCACCATCTTTTGGGTCTCCACCATGCAAACCATCATGGTTGATGACCACATTATCATCAATCGAAAGGCGTGAACCATCATCTGAATACACGCGAAAGGTGTAATTATTCGTTTTAGGAATTTTAAGATAACCAGTAACGGTCATCGCAAAATTGGATTCCAAATTTTTAAAATCTTGCGGTTCGATGTGAATTGCGGACGAAATACCTGCATAAACAGGCTGCATGGTTGATTCCTTATCGGCATCCGCTAATTTGTTCAAATCTTTTTGATATTGATAAATTTTCACCAGCGCACCTGCAAAATAATCATTGTCATTAATGCCTTTTAACGCTTCTTTTGCATTGGCAAGGGAAGGCGGCAACGTATTTCCTTTTGATTTCTCTCCTGCGTCATTATCCAAACTTAAAACATATTCGACCATTTTGCGAATATCTTCCTCTTTGACAAGTGGGTGCGCCGTCATTGCGGTTTGCCCCCAAACACCTGCGCCGCCTTTGATGACTTTGGTAGTCAAGGTTTTAACAGTCGTTTCATTATTCGGGTAACGTTGCGCAATTTCGGCGTAAGAAGGACCGACCGTTTTGACTTGTTCATTATGACAACTTTTGCAATCATTGCGGTCAATCAATTGCGCCCCAATCGGTCTTTCCAAGTCTGAAGTTCTACCCACCACCTTGTTTTCAGAAAGAACCAAGGGTTCTTTCGTGAAAAGGGTTGAAAATTGGGTCAAACCATTGCTTTTCAACGTCAATTGTCCTTCCAAATCCACTGCTTGAATCGTAGCAACGGTATTGCGCGGAGTCGAATGGATTACTTTGAAAGTACCGCCTGTTGTCGTCACTTGTGCATTGGAATGAACCGAACTTACATTGGTCAACAAAACGACTTGCATTCCTGCGGGAACACCTATTGTTGAAAACTGTCGTTCCAAACCCTCCACTTCATTATCCTGATTCAAAATCAATTCAGGACGCTCTTTGACTTGAATGAGGTTGCCTTGGGGCGTTTTCAACTCATATTGCAATGCCACATGCCCCTTTTTGTCAAACTGATGTCCTCGATATTGCACACTCGGGACGATTGATTGACCATTTTGAATCAATAACCAAGGTTGTTGATGTTGATTGACCATAAACGCATCGCCAATCGCGCTCGGTTGCGGTCCATGAACGGTGGTATAAACCGCGCCATCCAAATTGACATTGCCTTTCCAAATTTTGTAAATCGCACAACTATCCGTCCGATACGCCGCCCAAACCTCTTTGGATAACGCAAGCGTCACCATACGGGGCATATTGTCTAAAACGGAGCGAAAAACCCAAGGCGAGTGACCGCGTAAAGCGGCAAATTTATCTTTATCCTGATTACAACTGGTTGAAATAAGGATAGTTACGAATAAAAGACAGTAAAATTTATTTTTCATTCTTCAATCATTTAATGCTGAATTAGGATTTTTTAATGGGTACAATAATGGGTACAATTGGAACGCGGATGACGCAGATTGAGCGAATGTTCGCGGATTTTTTATTTAAAAGTAAAATCCAAATAAGTAGTTGAAATTTAAAAATCGACAAAAAATTATAGCTGCTAAATGCTAAAAAGTTGATTTCTAATGTAGTATAACGTTTGGAGGGTTTTAAACCCTCCAAACGTTGTTGTCGATTATTTAACATCAACGACTTAAAAATAAAAAATCCGCTCCATCTGCGTCATCCGCGTTTCAATTGTATCCCTAAAATTTACAATTCTCGAATCCAAATATTGCGAAAACTGACTGCATTGCCATGATCTTGCAATTCAATCGCGCCGTTTCCGTGCATTTTATACTGCGGCGTACCAATATATTCCGTCGCACCTTGCAATTCAACATGATTTTGCGTGATAATGCCATTGTGCAACACCGTTATATACGCAGGGCGTTCCAACGAACCATTTTTGCGAAAACGCGGTGCCGTAAAAACAATATCATAGGTTTGCCATTCCATCGGTTTGCGACAAGCGTTTGCTAAGGGAATATGTTGCTTATAAATGGCAGTCGCCTGACCATTTGCATACGTTTTGTTTTGATAATTATTCAAAACTTGCACTTCATAGCGTTGTTGAAAAAAGACACCACTATTGCCTTTCATTTGTCCTTTGAGCGTATCCGATTCGATTGGCGAACGCCATTCAACGTGTAATTGACAATCGCCAAAAGTTTTTTTGGTTTTGATATTGCCTTTGCCGCCTACAACCGTCATGGCACCGTCTTTCAAAGCCCATTCGACTGCTTTATTTTTCAACGTTTCCCATTCATTGAAACCCTTGCCATCAAACAAAACAATTGCATCCGAAGGCGGGGCATTATTATCGGCAGGCGTGACGATTTTAGGTTGTGGCTCCCAAACTTCTGTGGTTTGGGGTTTCGTCAAGTCATCTTGCGCGAAAATGGCAAACGCATTTAAAAGCAATGCGCCGCTTAGGAAGAGGTTTTTTTTCATAAAATTGAAATTAAAAATAAATAAAATAGGTATCTAATTGTCTGAATTAGGATTTTTAGGATATTTATGGGATTATTAGGATTTCAAAATCCTAATAATCCTAAAAATATCCCAAGAATCCTAATTCAGACCCGCTTTGTTCGCAACTCGTAACTCATAAGCCAACGTCAAAATCGCTAATAAAAGTCCAAAAAATTCTCTAATAAATTCGACAAAAGGCGTTTCTGCCTTCATCGTGCCGACAATAGAAGGCATCTCCGATTGAATCCAATCAATGAAATGCGGCATATAACTCATCCAATAAATACTCAAACCGCCCATAATCGCTAATATCAGAGGCGGATAATATTTTTTTTGGCTATTTAAAAGGCAAACAGCCGCGACTGCGCTATAAATGGGTATCCAAATATACGGGTCAGGGTCATTGAGTTGCAATAAGGCAAAAAAAAGGAAAATAAGGGCTAAAATAACATGAATATTGGGTCGCATGATTGATTTGTAAATGGCTGAAAATAAGAAAGTTTCAATAGAAAGCGAAGTTATGACGAATTGTTGTTTGTACAAAATTTTTTAGAAAAATAACTTGGTTACAAAAAATTATCCCCTTCAAAACCATTTGGACAACCATTCTCAACTTTTTTTGCGTTTAATGATTTTCATTTACAATCCAATTAATGCCAATGCGTAAAATTTTATTTTTGATATGTATTTTGTGGGCAAACGCTTTTCTAAGGGCGCAGTCATCCCCTTTTGAAAAAGGTACTATTTTGATTCAATTAATTGATAATCAATTACCTACATTCTTGCAAAAGGATTTCCCAATGTTGCGTATCGGCGAACCGATTTCTAAGCCAACGCATATTTGGTCTATGTATTTTGATTCAAATCAATATGAAGCTCCTAAATTATTGACTCAAATTCGACAACATCCTGCGATTCGAGCAGCGCAATTGAATTATTTCGTTGATTTTCGAGCCACCATTCCCAATGACGCGCTTTTTTCAAATCAATGGCATTTGCGCAATACGGGCGCGAATGATGGTTTGGCAAATGCCGATATTAAAGCAACCTTGGCTTGGGATATTGCGAAAGGTGGTTTGACGATGGATGGAGATACGATTGTCGTTGCCGTCATAGACCAAGGCGTACAAGTATCGCATCCTGATTTACAACCCAATATTTGGATAAATCGTGCTGAAATCCCCGATAATGGGCTTGATGATGACCATAATGGCTATATCGACGATTATTATGGTTGGAATACGGCAACGGGAACGGAGCAAGTCGATAATAATCATTGGCATGGAACCCAAGTCGCAGGTCTGATTGGGGCAGTAGGCAATAATCAAGTGGGCTTGACGGGGGTGAATTGGCAGGTCAAAGTGATGAATTTGGTCACAGGCGGCACGGATGCACAAATTATCGCTGCGTATTCCTACGCATTGGAAATGCGACAACAGTATCAACAAAGTAACGGTAGGCGCGGAGCCTTTGTTGTTGCAACCAATTCGTCTTTTGGACGCTCGAATGCGGCACCGATAGACGCGCCGTTATGGTGTAATTTTTATGATGCACTTGGCAGGGCGGGCATTTTGAACCTTGCGGCAACGGTCAATCGGAATATTGATGTGGATGTGCAGCCCGATTTGCCTTCTCAATGTCCGAGTGATTATCTGGTGGTGGTCACTGGTACGACGAATCGGGATGTTCGGAATACGAATATTTCACAAGGGGCAGGTTTTGGTGTTCAGAATGTGGATGTTGGTGCGCCAGGAGTCGGCATTTATTCGACGGGAGCATCTGGTAGTTATGGTTCGAGTACAGGAACGTCTTTTGCAACACCGATTGTAACAGGTATTGCGGCACTTGCCTATGCCGCGCCCTGTTCGGATTTTATTCATTTTGCCAAAAATAATCCTGCACAAGGAGCTTTGTTATTAAAAGATTTTATCCTGCGCGGCACAGACCCGATAGCCGATTTGCAAGGCAGTGTGCGTTCTGGCGGACGCGTCAATGCGTATAAAACCTTGTTAAATGTGTTGAATTATTGCCCTAATTGTAATCAATCGTCCGCAATACGCATTAAAAATATTACAACTACAAATGCACAATTGGTTTGGAATCGCCCTAACAATGCAACGACAACCGATATTCGCTATCGCATTAAAAATACGAATACTTGGACAACGCTCAACAATGTAAATGCACCCTTACAGCTTCAAAATCTTTCCGCTTGTAACCATTATGAAGTAGCAATTCAAAATCATTGTGCAGATTCGCTCAGTCGGATTACGACGATTTTTTTTAAAACGGATGGTTGTTGTGAACCGCCCACTATCATTTCAACCCAAACGACTCAAAATCAATTGATTGCAACATGGTCAAAGGTGACTGCTGCGCAATCCTATCAAGTTTGTGTCAAAGAAGTAGGGAGTGCGATTTGTGTTTTTCAAAACAATGCGTTGAATGATACTTCTTTGATTATCAATCATTTACAAAAATGTAAAAATTATACGATTTTCATTAAAACGAATTGTGCTAATAATCAAACGGCGTTAGATACCTTGATTCCGTTTCAAACCAAAGGTTGTGGCGCGTGTACCGAAATACCGTATTGTACGACATTTAGTTCAAACACCGCTTCAGAATGGATTGATACATTTCAAATTGCCAACTATATGAAAGCATCAGGTAATAATAATGGCTATATTCAATACACCCATACAGGTTTGGAATTGCGGGCAGGCGTAACTTATCCGATAGGCATTGTACCGGGATGGCAACCCAATTTATTTTATTTTGAACATCCCCGCGTTTGGTTGGATTACAATCAAGATGGCGATTTTGACGATGCAGGAGAGTTGATTTGGGATGCAGGGCGCATCATTGCAAAAGCAAATAGTAATTTTACCGTTCCCAATGATGCCCAAAGCGGGTTGACGCGATTGCGTGTTTCCTTAAAATACGTTGGACAAACAGGCATTGCACCAACCGCTTGTGAGCGTTTGAGTGGGGGCGAAGTGGAAGATTATTGCCTTTTTATTAAAAATCCTGCGTCTGCACAATCGGCTGAAGCTACTTATAATGAAATAAATATTTATCCAAACCCATTTTTGAGTTATTTTATTTTGAAAAACAATAATTATCAAAATAAAATAATAAGTTATCAGCTTTTGGATTATACAGGTAAAATCCATTTAAATCAAAAAGTAAAAACGCAGGAGAATGAAATAATTGTAGAAGGTTCAAGTGAATTATCAACAGGTTTTTACATTTTAAAAATCGAAACTGAAAAAGGTGTTTTCATCCAAAAAGTAGTCAAATTTTAACCTTAGATTTTTTGAATTGTGATTAGTGGTTATTAATGTGTGGGTTTGAACGGATGCGCCCGAATCTTTTTTAATCCGTACTCATCCGTACTAAAAAAGCATAAAAAATAATAACAAGGCAACGATGTTCCGCAAAAGTGCATCTGCTGTTAAAAACGAACCTTGCTTAATTCTATAAAACAAGAGGATGACGGAAACCGAATTGTTACAAGGCTGTCTGCGCGAAAAACGCGCTGCACAACACGAATTATTTCGCCGATATGCGGGCAAAATGATGACGGTCTGTTTGCGTTATGCCCGTCACCACGCAGAGGCAGAAGACATTTTACAAGATGCTTTTATTAGAATTTTTAATAATTTAAATCAATTTCAAGGAAAAGGCAGTTTGGAAGGTTGGATTCGGCGCATTGTGATAAATACTTCTTTGAAAAGCATTCAAAAAATGAGTTTCCAAAAAGAAGGATTAGGCGGTTTGGAAAGCATTCCAGAAATGAGTATGTTGCCCGATGTCTATGCCCACTTGGGCGAACAAGAATTGATGCGTCTGATTGAGCAATTACCACATGGTTATCGCACTGTTTTCAATTTATTTGTGATAGATGGTTTTAACCATGCCGAAATTGCACAAATGTTGCAAATAGAGGAAGGGACGAGTCGCTCCCAATTGGCAAAAGCGCGTTACATGCTCCAAAAATTCATTTTGCAACAATCTAAAACCCGCATCGTAAAGTTGTTTGATTATTAATACTAATATCAAATAGCTCAAAAAATTAAAAAAAGTCTAAAATGAAAAATCATTTGCCTTTTGACCAGCATTTTAAAGATCAATTGCAGGATGCTGAATCTTTTGTTCCAAACCACCTGTTTGAAAAAATGATGGCGGCGCGCGATAAGCGGCGCGGTGTGGTGTTTTATTTACAAAATAATTGGCTTAAATATGGAATGACCGCTTGTGCAATCATGGCGGGCATTGGTGTAACTTATTTGAAAAGCGTTCCAAAAACAAAAAACGTTGCTACCATACCGACCAAAACCGTTGACAATCATGCTGCTCATCAAACGCCGAAAGGCGTTGTGAGTGTCTCTATTGACGCACCCAAACCATTGATTTTAAACCATTTAGCGCGTATAAACCCTAAACCAACCGATGTTGAGGTTACAGGACATGCCGTGATTCCTATTGAAAATCAACGCAAAGTTGTTCAGCCTTTGGTTCAGATGCCTGTTCAACAACAGCATGTAGGTGATTTGAACCCTCCAATGCAGCAACTTAAAACACCACAAAACATCGAAACCGTTTTAGTCGATGCGCTATCAATGGCGGTGCTGCCGCTGGAACTCAATGTTGCAACGCCAGATAAATCCCCAAAAAAAGTCATCAGTCCATCGGTTGCGCCAATTGCGTCGATTAAAAAGCAACACGTGATTGAATCCTATTCGGTTAAAACGTCGCCCCGAATGACTTTTGGTCCCGATTTGAGTTGCCCTAATTTTAGTTTGAGAAAACCAAATCGTTGGTATGTAGATATTTGGGGTTCACCAGATTATGTATTTAGAAAAATATACAGCAATCCCAATAAAGGCGAAAGTACGAATTATGCCAATGCGCGAGATTCTGTTGAAAAATCTTGGTACGGGTTCAGTGCGGGCGTTAGAGGCTCTTTGGTATTGGAAAGTGGGGTTGCCATTCGTGCAGGTGTGAATTATTTGCAAAATAATGAAGTTTTTGATTATAAAAAACCAGGTGAGGTGCGTACCGTCACGATTACCGAATCTATCAAGCAGACGGATGGCACGACTCGAACCGAAACGCGCACTGAAAAACATTATGGAACCTATGAATTAAAAAAATACAACCGTTATCGCAGTGTGGATTTACCCATTCAATTGGGTTATGAATTTGGCGGTATGCCTTGGTCATTCAGTGTGAATGGCGGTATCAATTTCAATTTGACGAGTTGGCGCAAGGCTGAAATCTTAGATACAACCTTGCAACCGTTTGATGCGTCTCCGAAGGATGCCAATGTTTTTAAAAGCAATATTGGAACGAGTTTATATGCGAGTTTTGCAGCTTATTATGATTGGAAAGATTATACGCAACTTTTTGTAGAACCCTATATTCGACATTTTGTATCCCCGATTACGACCAATGATTATGTCTTGGAACAACGCTATACCGATGTTGGGTTAAAATTAGGGGTTCGTTGGCGATTGTAATTTTTTTGAATCCACAAGCAACGAAATGAAAAGACTTGTCCTCTTACAAGCGTCTGGACAAGAACAAGGAAAGAATAATAGAGTGTTTACAAACGCCTTACAATGTATTTTAAAATATTAAAATGCGTAAGATATTGAAAAACATTTAAATAAAGGATTAAAATATGAAATTGAATAAACCGATTATCGGAATCGCTTTACTTGCTATTGCCAGTCATGCTTGTAAATCAGATGTAGAACAGTTCGTGGTAGAACGCGTAGAACGATTGGATCCATTGGCATCCAAAACATGGAGTCCACTCGCACCTGCGTTGAATGATACGACGATTGCGATAAATCAAGTATTTAAAACGTTAGCGTTGAAACCTGAAATCAAAACGATCAATCTGACAACAGGTGGGATTTATACGTTTTCAAACGGTTGTACGGTTCGATTGGGGGCGAATGCGTGTTCCAATGCTGGTCAAGTTGCCACAGGTGTGGCTCAAATGGAGTTGATTATCATCAGAAATCGGGGAGAGATGGTGCTGCATCGAATGGAGACAATGAGTGACGGTAAACTATTAGAATCAGGTGGGCAAATTTTTGTACGCATTACTCAAAATAATCAAGAATTGAGTTTATTGAGTAATCAAAATATTACTTTCACCTATACGAATCCCAATATACCAAGGGGAACCATGCAGGTATTCAACGGCGTAGAAAGCAGCAGTGGGCGGGTCAATTGGGTTGTCACTCGAGATTCGATAGCAAATGTCATAGGGAGACCCGATTCTTCAACGAATGGTTTTCTGTATCAATTGAATTGCAATCGTTTACGCTGGATTAATTGTGATTATTTTTATGGGGATACGGCTACTTTGGTCCGATTTTGTACTCAATTGCCCGACTCCTTTACGAATGCTAATACAGGTGTTTTTACGGTTTTTCGGAATTTAAATGCCATGCTTGCCTTGCAAGGCGACAGTACGACCCGTAAATTTTGTGTTCCGTCAGCGTATCGGGGCGTGCCTGCGGGCAGTGCCGTAACGCTTGTTTCGGTGTCGCGTTTGGGGCGAGACAGTACCGATTTTAGGTATTATCTGGGTACTTCTAATGTGAGTGTAACCTCAAATGTTACCTATTCGTTGATTCCTGTGCGGAAGACCTTAGCAGAAATTAGAACCTTCTTAACTACTTTATAGGTTTGCACTCTATTCCTTCATGTTCTATTCAATATATTTGCAAAAGTCCTTGGCGGTTGAAACCGAACAAGGACTTTTTTTAGGCTTGATTACAAATCCCGAACCGAATTTTTTTCCGTAATCACCTCTTTCAGTTCTTTCAAAAAAGCGTATTGCGTCGGCAATACTTTTTTGAAAGCATCTTTGATGGCAAAATACGTCCCATGTTTTTCCAATTCGCCAAAAACCTTATCGGCAACCGATTGAACATCTTTTTGAATGAGGCTTTTCAACGATGGAATTTCTTGCCAATCCGCTTCCATATCGGCATCAACCGCGTAGGCTTGATGCGTCTCACCGTCTCGCTTGACAGGATCCAATTCAATCATATCTTCATGCGGCGACAGCGATTTTTGTTGTAAATCGCTCTTGGGCAATTGCCAATCGGCTCCTTCGACTTCATTATTCACTAAAAAGACTTCCAATCCTTTTTGTCGGATGCGGTAAATGACTAAATGCGCTTTTTCGATGACACTCATTTGGGTCTGTTTTTTTTGATTCCAACGTATAACATTTGTACAAGAAAATGGTTTGTTGAGAAATACAAAGATACAAGAAAATCCGCTTTCGATACGCACTTGGCGGGCATCCCATTTTTTGTTTAAACATCCGTGAAAAATAAAATTCGGATTCAAAACCGCCACTTTCTGCAATTTTGGCAATCGAAAAGTCTGTTTCGCGCAATATTTGAGCTGTTTTTTCGATTTTAAGGTTCAAATGATATTGTCCTGGCGAAACACCCAACATTTTTTTAAATATTTTCCGAAACAACGCATAACTCATATTATGTTCCTTTGCTAATTTTTCCATCTCTAAATTTTCTGCCCATTGTTGATGCATTTTGTAACGCACAGCGCGGATAACGGCATCATGTCGCGTACTGGATTTGTCGGAAAGCAACGCAGACGCATACACCAAACCCAATAATTGTATCACCAAACAAGACGAAATTTGTGTAAATGCAACGCCTTCATATTTCACGGTATCAATCAATCGAATGAAAATATGCAAGAATTCGGCATTAAAACCGATGTTTAACAATGGTTTTTGAGGGTTAAAGCAATCCTGCCGCATCAAATATTCGGCATAATGCCCGTTAAACCCAACCCAAAATTCTTCCCAACCCGTCGTTTCTAACGGACGATACCGATGCCAAACATTTGGAAACAATAAAATTAACGTCCCTGCTGAAACGGCAAAGGGTTCTACATTCTCCATTTCAAAAATACCTTTTCCATTCGCAAGATACACCATTTGATATTCCTGCAAACGCCGCCCTTTTTCCCAACTGAAATAATGAGATTGCGGATGTTTGGAATCAGGATACACCATGTTTGGCGTATGCACATAATGCCCGACGGTGATGATATTTACGCCCCAATTCGGTTCGGATGCTAATAAGGTTTGAATTTGATTTTCATTAAAATATTTTCGATACAAGTTCATAGCAAAAAGTATATATTTTTTATCAAAAAATACAAGGTTCAAAACCCAAACTATATTTAATATTGCATATTCTTTTAGAAATTATAGTTTGTATTTGGGTTTAAAACAAATTTTTTATTTTATAAAATGGCGTTACAAAGATAATGATATTTTTGTGATAGGTCATTTTTACGGTTTTTTTTTATCAAAAAATGCAAAAGTTTCGGAATAATTTCTTTCCGAAATTTTATAGAAATGAATACCGCGTAAATAGTGATGAGTGAAAATTGCTGAAATAAATGGGGTAAAATTATTGTATAACTCGCTCATTAGCCACAAATTGCCTGAATTTTTTACTAATTTTAACCTTAATTCGGGCAAAATTCGTGCAATTCGTGGCTAAATTAAGATTTTGAATAATGAAAAAATTAATACGACCCTTTTTAGGTATCGCGCTGCTCGCCATAACAAGGCTTTCAGCACAAGATCCATACAAAGAACAACGAGCGAATTGGCTCAAAATCGCGGCTCTAACCGAACCGAAATTAGTGGAAACCATCAAGCGTCCACTGAATATTGTGACTGTTGAAAAGAGCGAAACGGCTTTTCAAGGTTGGAAAATCACGCCTAAATCGAGTATTGATACGTTGTATCAAAATTCGCTTAAAAAACAATCGGTTGTGATAGTGGATTTTGGCGAACATTTGACAGGTTTTGTCACCTTCAAAATAGAAGATTTTGGACGGGTGGCAGATGCGCCTTTGCGCCTCAAATTCATTTTTGCCGAAATGCCTGCTGAATTAGCCGAACCTTTTGACCCGTATAAAGGTCAATTGAGTCGTGCGTGGTTGCAAGATGAAATCATTACGATTTCAGAAGTGCCGAAAACGATTACAATTCCTCGAAGAGTCGCGTTTCGATACGTGAAAATAGAAGTTTTGGGCAGTTCGATTTATTCGGATTTCAAAATGACGGATATGAATGTTGTTGCGACCACTTCGGTACGCACGCCCCCTGCACCGTTGGCGAGTTCTACGCCTGAAATCATTCAAAAAATTGATAAAATTGGTTTGAATACCTTGAAAGAATGTATGCAAACGGTTTACGAAGATGGTCCAAAACGCGATAGACGGTTATGGATAGGTGATTTATATTTGGAATCGTTGGCAAATATTTATTCGTTTAAGAATGATTCCCTTACCAAACATTGTTTATATTTACTGGCGGGATTGAGTTATGAAACGGGCGTTGTGCCTTCCAATGTTTTTGAACGACCTACGCCGCATCCGCAAATCAATCCATTATTTGATTACGCATTGATTTACAATGTGGCTTTGAAAGAATATTTGGTGGCGACAGGCGACAAACAAACCGCGCTTGATTTATGGCAAGTGGCTAAAAATCAAGTCCAAATTCCTAAAAAATACATTGGCGAAGATGGCATGATGGATTATGAGAAAGCGGGCAAAGAATGGTGGCTCTTTTTCGATTGGCGCGACGGTTTGAATAAACAAGCGGCATTGCAAGGAGTCGTGATTTGGGCGTATAAAAATACTTACGAATTGGCAAAATTGCTCGGAAAACAAGCAGAAGTTGCGGAATTGCCCGCATTGATTGAAAAAATGACGCGAGCAACGCATAAAAATTTATATGATAAAAATTTAAATGTTTTTGTAAGTGGAAAGGACAAACAAGTTTCTTATTGTTCGCAAGCGTGGATGATTTTAAGCGGAGTTGCTTCTAAAAAAGAAGGTGCGAATGCTTTAAAAACCATTAAAACAATGGATAAAGTGGTTTATCCGGGTGCGCCGTACTTGTATCATTATGTGATTGAAGCGATGATTCAAGTGGGCATGGAACAAGAAGCGAAAGATTTGATTACAACCTATTGGGGCGACATGGTGAAACGCGGTGCGGACACGTTTTGGGAAGTTTACGACCCGAAAAATGATTTTCTTTCACCTTATAATGCGTATTTAGTGAATAGTTATTGTCATGCATGGAGTTGTACGCCCGTTTATTTCATTCGGAAGTACCCGCAAATTTTTCAAAAAT
>JAAFJT010000054.1 GCA_013298955.1 Chitinophagales bacterium | reverse complement strand
ATCCTAATACGTTGAAAATCATTGAGTTATTGCGAGCTTGGCGGAAGGTAATGCAACTGCCTGTTTATTTTAGTTTAGATGCGGGTCCCAATCCACACTTGTTATATCCTGCTCATATTGAAAATGAAGTACATGCGTTCATTCAAAATGAATTATTGCAATATTGTGATAATCAACAATATATTCGAGACAAAGTAGGAATGGGCGCGACGAAACTTAATTAATACATTTACCTTTGCAGGGTGGAAACGTTAGATACTTTATTATCCAAATATCAAGGGTCTAAACAAGTGCAATTGTTGACCCAACTGATTGATAATCAATCAGATGCGCCTTTGCGTGTGCCATTGACTGGGTTGGTGGGTGCGCAAATGGCTTTTGTATTGGCGGCGAGCGTTCAATCGTTGGCGCAGCTGCATTTAATTGTGGCAACGGATTTTGATGAAGCAACTTATTTGCAAAATGATTTGCAAACCTTGTTGCCGCATCGAAAAGTCCATTTTTTGCCCGCTTCTTTCAAACGAAATGTTTGTAAAAATTGGGAATATTTTTTAGAAATTGTACCAGAACAAGCCTCGGTTCGCACGGAAATTGTTGACAAGGTGACGCAAATGTCGAATCCGCCCAAACAGGCAGTTCCCTTGATTGTGACCTATCCTGAAGCGTTGTTTGAAAAAGTGATTGCGCCTGTTTTTTTAAATACACAACGCATTGATATTCAATGTGGTGCGATTTTGGAAATTGACTTTTTCTTTGAAATCTGTCTTGAATATGGGTTTCAACGCGTTGATTTTGTCACAGCACCCGGTCAATTTTCAGTGCGCGGCGGGATTGTAGATGTGTTTAGTTATGGAAATGAATTGCCGTATCGCATCGAATTGATGGATATAGAGGTTGAAAGCATTCGCATTTTCGACCCAAGCACTCAATTGTCAAAACAAAATGTGTCTAAAATTTCAATCATTCCGAATATTCACACCCATTTTAAGCAAGAACAAAAAGTTTCTTTTTTCAAAACGCTGCCGCAAAATGCCGTCGTTTGGACACATGACCCTCAAACAGTATTAGAAAAATGGCAAATTTGTTTTGAACGGGCGGAAGAAGCCATGAATAAAATTTCATTTCAGGAGATTGCGGATGTCAAACGTTTTTTTGATGACCGCGCTTTTATTCGCCCGATAGAAGCGATGCAAGATTTGGAAATGTTTGATATGGTTTTATATCATATGCAAGTATCTCAAATTCAACATTATACGCCTATAAAACCCATTCATTTCAACGCCAAACCGCAACCAAGTTTTAATAAAAATTTTAATTTATTGATTCAGAATTTGCATGAAAACGCGTCGTCGAAATACACCAATTATTTGCTTTCCAATCAACCGCAACAAATCAAGCGATTGTTTTCGATTTTCCAAAGTTTGAATGCCAAAGTGCAAGTGCAGCCGATACAAAATGCGATTTATCAAGGATTTATAGATGTTGATTTAAAAATTGCGTGTTATACAGACCATCAAATTTTTGACCGTTATCATCGGGCGGGTTTGAAACGTGGGTTCGTGAAAGCAGAACAAATTACGCGACACGTCTTGCAAACCTTGACAATTGGCGATTTTGTAACGCATATTGATTACGGCGTGGGCAAATTTTCGGGTTTGGAAAAGTTGAATATCAATGGTCAAATCCAAGAAGCGGTGCGATTGATGTATCAAAACAATGATTTATTATATGTGAGTATCAATTCACTCCATAAAATTGCTAAATTTGTCGGTAAAGATGGTACGCCGCCGAAATTGCATCGTTTAGGCAGCGATACTTGGACGAATCTCAAACGCGCTACGAAGAAAAAATTAAAAGAGATTGCGATAGATTTAATTAAGTTGTATGCACAAAGGCGTGAATTAAAAGGGTTTGCGTTTCCACCTGACCAACATTTGCAAAATGAATTAGAAGCATCTTTCATGTATGAGGATACGCCTGACCAATATGCTTCGACGCAAGATGTGAAAGGCGATATGGAAAAACCATATCCGATGGATCGGTTAATTTGCGGTGATGTAGGTTTTGGCAAGACGGAAGTGGCGATTCGGGCGGCTTTCAAGGCTGTTTTGGCGGGGAAACAAGTGGCGATTCTTGTGCCAACCACGATTTTAGCGGCACAACATTACAAAACCTTGACAGAACGATTTGCCGATTTTCCAGTAACGGTCGATTATTTGAGTCGTTTTAAAACGACCAAACAACGCAAAGATATTTTAATCCATTTGAAATCGGGCAAAATTGATATTATCATTGGAACGCATGCGTTGACGAGTAAAGATTTGGCTTTCAAGGATTTAGGATTGTTGATTGTCGATGAAGAACAAAAATTTGGGGTTGCTGCCAAAGAAAAAATTCGCCACCTCAAAGCCAACGTCGATACGTTGACTTTGACGGCTACGCCGATTCCAAGAACATTACAATTTTCGCTCATGGCAGCGCGTGACCTTTCCGTGATGCGTACGCCACCACCCAATCGGCAACCGATTCAAACTGAAATACATACGTATAACGAATTATTGATAAAAGAAGCAATTGAAGAAGAAGTGAGTCGGGGCGGGCAAGTTTTTTTCGTGCATAATCGGGTGAAAAGCCTGCCTGATATTGCCGCATCGATTCGGGCAATGTGTCCTTCGGTGGATGTTGCGGCGGCGCATGGACAATTGGAAGCGGACGAATTGGAAAAAGTGATTACCGAATTTGTGGATAGGCGGTATGATGTGTTGGTTTGCACCAATATTATTGAGACGGGCGTTGACATTTCCAACGCAAATACGATGATTATCAACAATGCACATCAATTTGGGATGAGCGATTTGCATCAATTGCGGGGTAGGGTAGGGCGGTCGAATCGGAAAGCCTATTGCTATTTGCTGTGTCCGCCCGTGCATGTGTTGACGGCAGATGCGCGAAAACGATTGGAAACCTTGGAAGAATATTCTGATTTGGGCAGTGGATTTCAGATAGCGATGCGCGATTTGGACATTCGCGGCGCAGGTAACTTGTTAGGTGCGGAACAGAGTGGTTTTATGGAAGATATTGGGTTTGAAACCTACCAAAAAATCTTGGAAGAAGCCATTTTAGAATTAAAACAAGGTGATTTTAAAGATTTGTTCAAAGAGGAATTGGAAAAAACAGGAAAAGACAAACAATTTGTTTATGATGTAATTATTGACACCGATATTGAAATGCACATTCCATCGGAATACGTGCATCAGACGCAGGAGCGATTGAGTTTATATACACAGTTGGACGCAATCGAAAATGAGGCAGAAATTGAAAAATTTAGGAACGAATTGAAAGACCGTTTTGGCAAAATCCCACATCAAGTGGATGAATTATTTGATGGTTTGCGCCTGCGGTGGGATGCAAAACTACTTGGTTTTGAACGCATTATGTTGAAAAATGGGCAATTGAAATGTTATTTTGTGGGCAATCCACAATCACCTTTTTACGAAACAGAACGTTTTAAAAAAGTGTTTCAATTCATCCAAAAAACGGGTGCAAGTAAACAAATGACCTTGCGGCAAACCGCTAAAAACTTGATTTTAATTCGAGAAAATGTAAAAACTTTGAATGGCGCACGCAATATTTTAAAATTATTGCGGAATGCTTAAACTTGATAATGAATCACACTATGAAATCGTTGAAATTTTTGGCGGCATTATGCTTTTTAATGTTGATAACATCGTGCAGCCGTTTTATGATGCCTTCAAAACCACTGAATACGCCTACAAATTGTTTTGATTTGATGTGGCAAACCATTGATGAAAAATATTCTTTTTTTGAATATAAAAAAATTGATTGGGATTCGATACGCCGTCGTTATCGCGTCCGCGTGCAAGACACGATGTCGCAAGATGCCCTTTTCAATGTTTTATCGGAGATGTTGTACGAATTGAAAGATGGACATGTCAATTTGACAAGCTCGTTTGACCGTTCCCGAAATTGGTCATGGCGTGATAATTATGAAGATAATTTTAATCAAAATTTTGTACAACGCCAATATCTCCAACAAAATTTTCGGATAACAGGTGCTTTGCAAAATAAAATTATTGATTCGATTGGCTACGTACGGTATCCTTCTTTTGGCATGCCGATTTCAGAAGCCGATTTAGATTATGTCTTTGAACGATTTCGCCCGATGAAAGGGATGATTATTGATGTCCGCGACAATGGCGGTGGTTCGATGGCGAATATTTTCAAATGGATGAGTCGATTTGTCAAATATAAAACATTGGTGGGTTATGGTTGGGTAAAAAATGGAGTAGGACATACTGATTTTGCTAAAAAGATAGAATTTTATGCACAACCGCGCAAAGGCGTTCTTCCCTTCACAAAGCCTGTGATGGTTTTGACGAATCGGGGTTGTTATAGCGCGACCAATTTTTTTGCAGGGTTCATGTCGCATTTACCGAATGTGACGTTGATAGGTGACAATACGGGTGGCGGCGGTGGCTTGCCCGTTTCGGCGGATTTGCCAAATGGTTGGCAATACCGTTTTTCGGCAACGTATGCGACATTGCCAGATGGTTTCAATATTGAATTTGGTGTTTCGCCCGATATTCGCGTTTCGACGGGGGCAAAAGAAGAATTGGAAGGGAAAGATGCCATTATTGAACGCGCTTTGAAGGAAATCCGCGAAAAACTTTGACAGCAGGCAAGTGAAGGATTTGCCATTACTTGCCTGCTGCACACTCATTCAACTAATTCCATTTCAGAATAATGCGCTTCAATTTCTTTCAATAATTCAAATAAAGGTGCAGCATCAAAAAGAGTAACTAATTGAGACCGAAAGGGTTTTATATGAGGTAAACCTTTAAAATAATTGGTATAATGTTGACGCATCTCCAAAATGCCGAGTTTCTCGCCTTTCCATTCAATCGACCTCTGCAAATGTCTCTGCACCGCCTTTACTCTATCCGACACAGACGGCGGCGCAATCAATTCGCCTGTTGCAAAAAAATGTTTGATTTCTTTAAAAATCCAAGGATAGCCAATCGCCGCCCGCCCTATCATAAGCCCATCTACCCCATATCTTTGTCGATATAACAATGCCTTTTCAGGCGAATCAATGTCTCCATTTCCAAAAATGGGAATTTTCATACGCGGATTAGCTTTCACTTTCGCAATCCATTCCCAATTCGCTTCACCTTTGTACATTTGTTTTCGCGTCCGCCCATGTATCGTAAGTGCTTGAATACCAACATCTTGCAACCGTTCTGCGACCTCTATAATATTAATAGTTTGCTCATCCCAGCCCAAGCGCGTTTTCACCGTGACTGGTTTATTGGTCGATTTCACAACGGCAGCTGTCAAGGCTATCATCTTCGGAATGTCTTGTAATAAGCCCGCGCCTGCCATTTTACAAGCCACTTTTGCCACAGGACAACCAAAATTGATGTCAATCACGTCTGGATTTGCCGCTTCGACAATGCTTGCCGCCCGAATCATGCTATCCAATTGCCCCCCAAAATATTGAATGCCAATCGGACGTTCATAATCAAAAACTTCCAATTTTTGCAAACTGGATTTCGCATTGTAAATCAACCCGTCACTGCTGATAAACTCGGTGTACATCATATCTGCCCCATTTTCCTTGCATAAAGCGCGAAAAGGTGGGTCACTCACATCCTCCATCGGGGCTAACAGCAATGGAAATTCGCCTAATTCTACTGAACCAATTTTAACCATTTTGTTTCAAAAAATCGTGTTATCATTAATAAAAAAATCATCCAAAGTTTATACCTAATTAAGTAGTTCAATTGAAAGAATCGATTCAAAAGGTCGGCGAAGTTGCAACCTCGCCGACCTTGATTCGATACGAGAAAAATGCTTGGTAAGTGGAAAATTTATTGCCCGACTACCAAGTGCTTCGCCTAACGATGCAAAATTACGCAAAAAGATGAATTTTTGTCCATTTATTGAAACATTTTGCCGCTTTCCACTTATATAAAATAGAAACAATATTTTTTAACATTTGTAATTACTTCATTATGACAAGGTTAACTTTTATTTTAGCAACTTTATTATACACTATCAGCAGTTGCACGGCTGAATATGAGCGCACGATTGAAGGCAATTGGTTTGCAGATGCACTCACAGAAGGCGGTAAACCACTCGAAGTGGATGCTGATGCCGTTCAATTTGAATTTAAATCCAATAATGAATACGTTTTTAATGGGACACTTAATGCGCACGAAGTCGGCACGTTTCGGATTCGTCAAAACTACCTTTTCACCAAAGATGGATTGAAAAACGCGCCCGAAAAAGTAGTGCGCATTGATAGATTAACGGTCGATTCTTTAATTTTGACCATGAATGATAGGGGTAAAGAACGCGTTTTGACCCTCTTGCGCTTACAAATGGAACCTGATATGCAGCATCGGTTTCGGAAATTTTCAAACTTTCAGAAACCGATGTTTTAAAAAAAACAATTTTTTCGCTCTCAACAAAGATTGTATGGAGGAATCATTTTTTAGTTGCACCCATTATTTTACCAAAATTTTTTCTAAATCATACTCAATTGCCTCTTCCCAAGTCACCATTGCATTAAAAAACTTGATTTTTGAAAAATTTTGAATCTCATTTTTTAAAATATCTCGCGGTTTAATGATTTCTCTATCCAATAAAAAAGCCCGTCTCGTGCCAAGCAATAACGGCGTTGCAGGAGTCAACCACTTCAAACCATTCCAGAGGGCAACATTCGTGTAAGTCGTATCGGTCAAAAGCCCTTTTTGAACAATCAAAACTTCATCCGTTTGCGCACGTACTTTCAAGGCTTCCAAAGCCGTTCTATCTGCAAACTTTAAATCATATTTCAAATAATTGTCTTCTATAATCTTAACAGAATCAATGGTTTTGATTTCATAAGGCATAAATTCGATTTGTTCAATCTCGCGTTGATACAAGACACGACATTTCACAATCGGCGCAGTTGCCAACCGCGCTTGTTTCAAACAGGCTTTTTCAAATGCCAATTTAATCGTTTTATCAACGCCTTGTAACGGATGTTTATGTCGCCATACACGTTTACGCGCCGTGTGCATGCGCGTTAAGTGGTACGTCAAAAGCGGCAATTCACCGTTTTCCATCCGAATCGTTTCGAGCAATTGTAATTGGGACATATATTTTGTCAATTAATTCTTGATATTCAGCCGCCGCATCACTAAAAATTGTAATACCACCGCCACTTTTAAATACTTTTTGTTTATTTTTTTGTTCGATAAAGCGAATCATTACGCCACTATCGACTTGTTTTCCATCAAAAATGCCCATGATACCAGTGTAAAAACCACGTTCATAGCCTTCCACCGCCCGAATAATTTCAATCGTTTTGGGTTTCGGCGCACCTGTAATCGAACCTGCGGGTAAGAGTGTGAAAAAAATATCACCCAATCGACTGTGCCAATCTGCCGACAAAAAACCTGCAATTTTGGAGCTGACTTGCAATAAATCCTTTCCAAAAGGGGTTTTAATCGTGTCAATATACCGAAAACGCTCCACTTTAATGCCTTTTGCGACTTGATTTAAATCATTCCGAATTAAATCCACAATTGTAAAATGTTCTGCTTTTTCCTTTTCATCGTTTAAAATCACTTGTTTGGCATCCAAAATAGAGGCATCAATCGTTCCTTTCATGGGGAATGCGCTCATTTTGCCCGTTTCCTCAATCATCACAAACGACTCAGGCGAAAAAACGGTGAATTGATTTTTAAACAACAATTTGTATTTAGCGTAACAGTGTTGAAAAATTGTTTTCAAGGAAAGATTCGTATCAATCAACGTCGGAAACGTCAGATTGATTAAAAACGAATTGCCTTGTAACAGTTCCGTTCGCACTTGTTGAAAAGCACGCTCATACCGCGCCCACTCCATCGGCTGTTTGTGGAAGCGAATCGGTTTTGATAAAACAGGTTTAAAATGATTATAATTCGTAAAACCTTGAATATCAAAATAAATTCCATGATTAGTGGCTTCCTCCAAAGGCAAAACCACGGATTGCGTTTGGTCAAAATTAATGATGAATAAAAAAGGAATTTCATTTTTTCCTAATTCATTCATGCGCACAATAGCTTCACGACGATTTAATATCATAGTTTAAGGCTGCAAAAAGAGTGCAAAGGAACGCAAAAAAAATGATTTACCCTAAAAATTTAATTTAATTAAAAAAGGTTTAATGTATTTTTAATGTTATTTTTTTTGAATAAAACTTTCGTTTAAAACGACCGTTGAACCACTAAACATCGTTTTTGTAAGGAGCAAAAACCCTGTCACTAATTCAGCAATCTATGCCATCGAATTAGGTAGGTTTTCACTGTCAACTCAAATTTTTCCCATTTTTTCTATCAAATAAACCATCTATTAAAAACTAAGCACACTTTTTGTGATGCAGGTTTTTACATGAGATGCTTTTGCTATTTTCCCATTTTTTGTTTTAATGTTAAATTTTTAACTTTTTAAAGAAACTTATGTTTCAAAACCAATAAAAAGCGTAATTTCGTGTAGCAAAAAGTTGAAACTATCGGTGAACACGTTTTTTTAAATCAAAAATTCATGGATATAAATGAATTTATAATACCTTTTGCCCTCAAATCGGTCGCAAAAGCTGCTAAACGTCATGAATCGAAGAATCGTTTTTTTAAAATTAAAACAAACCGTCGCACCAGCGCAATACTATGATTTACTGCCCAAAATGTCACACGCAACTCGTGGAGAGTGCGAATTATTGCCACCATTGCGGCAATCGAGTGGATACTGCCATTGCATTCTGTACCAGCTGTCAGAAACAGAACCCAGCAGATGCGGCGCGCTGTTATGTGTGCGATATTCCACTTAAAACATTGGATTTGAGTGATTTAAATCATCGTCGTCCGTATTTGGTCTTAACACTGAATGATGCAGACATCTTGGAAGATGAACTGAAATCCATGTTTTTTAGGGTGATGCGCGAGCAAATTGAGCCGTTGAATCCTGATAAATATACACAATATTTAGAAATGTTTTATACGAAAAATTTCAATAAAACAGTGGATAGACGGACGCAACAGTTAGCAGAAATGACAGTGGAAAAGCATGTAGAAAGCAACATGGCTTCGGCAACGATGCTTGAAAAACAATTGGAATATGAGATGGAGGGCTTGGCTCAATATCACATTATTCACAATTGTCCTGAGTTATTGTCGTTTAAGTTGCCTAAGCAAATTTTGAAATATGAGCATGCTAATTCGGGGAATATTGCGTCTGGGAAGGTGTCTTTGCGGGAGATGATTGCGGATTATTTGGATTTAGGGCAGGAGCGATTGCGGGTTTATCACGATTTTATCAAAATGCCCGAACAAAAATTGAAAAATGCGACATTAAGTTTCTTACAAGCAGGTCGAAAAGAAACGATTTATTTTATATGTGATTTAAGTTTATTAGGCAATTGTCGAGATGGGTTTGCGATGACGGAATTTGGGATTTACTGGAAGCCGCCGATGGACAAACCAAAACGACTTTATTATCATCAACTGCAAAAAATTGAGCGAAAACGCAATTATTTGAGCATTAATGGTCACTTTTTCAACGTCAATCCAAGTATGAACGTGAAAATGATGATGCTTTTGAACAAATTGCGCCGTATCTATACATAGTCTGAATTAGGATTTTTAGGATGGATAAAATTTTTTTAGGATTTCATCCTAAAAAAATCTTATCCATCCTAAGAATCCTAATTCAAACCTCAATTCGTCGTAATATTATTATTATAAAATAATTTTCTATCTGAATTGATAAAATATTTGTTTTGAAAAAACGCAACACTATAATACGCATTCACTATATCTGGAAAATTCGTTGGACTATCATATTGAATTTGCTTTATATTCAATAAAACACTATCTCCTACTGCATACCGTGAACCATTTGCTTTTTGGGAAAATACATAATTGCCTGCGGTCTCCGTAAAACGCAGATTGCTCGGTCGCCCGCGCAACCAAGAACGCCCATTATCAGATGTGTAGAAAAAGTCATACGTCCCAAAACCAGTCGCAAAAACACGCCCTTCTTTTTGGAAAAAATCCAACGTCCAATGCGGGAAAAATTGACTCAATTGCCCTTCTTGACTGATGCGAAACGCGCCATCTTCCGTTGCCAAATAAAAGAAATCTCTAATAAATCGACAACTTTCAATCTTCCCATTCGTGCCAAGCACTTGTGGTTGTATGGCAACGCGTTTATAGAGTTTAACCGAATCTATATCATTGCCAGATGCGTTATTATAAATATTAAAAATCATAATTTCAACATGTGGAATCCCCAAAGTGCCTTGATAAACAACGCCCGGAAGAAAATATTTCGTGCCTTCTGCGTTATATGCACCTGTAAAACGGATTTTTCGACGCTCTGCAACGAAGGTTTCAGACGAGCGCACCAAATCGGTTGAGTACAATCTTTTAACCACTTGTGCATTCCGAACACAGTGAAATTCATAAACATCGCGGTTATCAGCTCCTTGCAAGGCGCGAAAAAACGTATTTTCAGACAAAACGGGCGCACCAATTGGGGTGCGATTGGCTTGCAAACTTCGTTTTTCGACCAAAAGTTGTTGATGACTCAATCGAATAAATTGATTTTCGGTAATCGCCAAAAGTTCCACAGGCGTTGCATAAAGGCTAAGAATCGTGCGTTCTGCATGGATACCTGTGACTTCGTGCCATTTGTCATCGGTCACAATCGGTTGAACGGGCGTATCGGAACGGCGTTCCAAAGGTAAACACGCCGTAAAAAAAAGGCTCAAACTCAATATCCAAAAACGAGTTGTGTTAGTCATAGTGAAGTAGTGAAAAAATATTTCGTTTGTTGTTTTGTTAAAATCAGTAATTTATGTATTGCAATAAAAAAACATGAAATTAGGAGGGATTTAAACCGCAATGTACGTTTTTTTTGGGTAAACGGTCGTTTTTTTTGGTTTTTTTTAATTTAATAAAAAAAACAAATATGAATAAAGTAATTTTACGGCACGATTTTAATTATATTATAAAAGTGATATATTAAATCTAAAAGAAATGAATTTCCCCCTTTTCTCCCAACAGCAGTGGCGAAAGTAGGCAACAATTTAAACGCTTAACTCAGTTGAAATACCGCTTTTCTCTTGTGGAAACGGTGTTTCAGGAAAATGGAGTTGCTTTTCTTTACACCAAATTTGCTGAAAGCCATCGTTTTGAAACTTTTTTGTGTTTATTTTGAAACGATGAGTCCCCTCTGTGCGCAGAAATGCGATACAGAGGGGATATTTTTTTCACCCATTTATACTTTGCGTCGGGTGGTTTTGGATACAATTGGAACGCGGATGACGCGGACGGAGCGAATGTTCACGGATTTTTTTGGAACTCAGTGCAACATTCGTGAAAAATTTCAAAAAAAATCCGTGAACATTCGCCCAATCCGCGTCATCCGCGTTCCAATTGTACCCAAAACTATCGTGCGTGAGGTATAGTAGTCGAGAAATAAATTTCCCAACTACTAAATGGGTGAAAACTTGTTAATTTTCTGGATAGAACTGTATCTTTGTATCGAAATTGTTGTTGAAAACCTAAACTTTCAACATTTAAACCATTAATTATCAACATTTTATGAAAAAAGCATTGTTCATTGACCGCGACGGAACACTCATTGTAGAGCCGCCGATTGATTTTCAAATTGATTCCCTTGAAAAATTAACTTTCATTCCCAAAGTATTTCGCTTTTTGGGCAAAATCGCCCGCGAAATGGATTACGAATTGGTCATGGTCACGAATCAAGATGGACTCGGAACGCCCTCTTTTCCAGAAGCGGACTTTCATCCTGCCCATCAAAAAATGGTAGAAGCCTTTGAAAATGAAGGGATTACATTTAATGAAATTGTGATAGACCGCACTTTTGAAGCGGATCATGCGCCGACTCGAAAACCGCGAACTGGTTTACTCACACATTACATGACAGGCGCATATGATTTGAAAAATTCTATCACGATTGGCGATAGAATTACCGATGTCGAATTGGCTAAAAATCTCGGTGCGAAAGGCATTTTTTTTCACACAGACGAATCGCTATTAAAAGCGAAAAATCTTGAAACACATTGTGTATTAACAACTTGTGATTGGGAAAAAATTTATAATTATTTAAAAAATCCACCAAGAACTGCATCGATTCGGCGCACGACCAAAGAAACCGATATTCAAATTGATTTGAATTTGGATGGAACGGGCAAGGCAGAAAACCATACAGGTCTTGGGTTTTTTGACCATATGTTAGACCAATTGGCGCGGCATTCGGGTTGTGATTTGACCGTACACGTTAAAGGAGATTTACATATTGACGAACACCACACGATTGAAGATACGGCTTTGGCTTTGGGTGAAGCGTTCAAAAAGGCTTTGGGCGATAAGGCGGGCATTGAGCGATACGGTTATTGCCTGCCGATGGACGATTGTTTGGCGCAAGTGGCATTGGATTTTGGGGGTCGGAGTTGGTTGGTTTTTGAAGCAACCTTTAAACGAGAGCTGATTGGCAAGATGCCGACCGAAATGTTTTATCATTTTTTCAAATCTTTTTGCGATACGGCGGCTTGTAACATGAATGTTCAAGCAGAAGGCACGAATGAACATCATAAAATTGAAGCGATTTTCAAGGCTTGGGCGAAATCGGTTAAAATGGCGGTGAAAAGAGACCCTGTGCATCGACAATTGCCCTCTACAAAAGGGGTACTTTGATGCAAAGATACGCAAAACTTGCGTCAAGTTTAAAACTTGACGCAAGATAATTCATTGATTTTCAATAATTTACATTTTAATAATGGGTTTAAGTTTAACTAAGTGGTTCATGTTAAAGAATCGACAACAACGTTTGGAGGGTTTCAAACCCTCTAAAATAGGATTTGCGCAACAAATTTCGTAAATTTGAAAAATTTACGAAATTTGTTGCGCAAATCTATTTGTGGGTAAGGGACAGGGTTTGAAATCCTCCAAACGTTGTTGTCACAAACCCAAAGTAGCAACTCAAATTATTTAAAAGCCTTTTCCACCAATTCCGTTTGTTCGCGTTGATGCACACTCATATAGCCCGTCGCAGGAGACGCACTCGCAGGACGACCGACGTATTGCAACTGCAAATCCGAGTGGAACGAAGCCAAATACATCCATGCACCCATGTTTGCAGGCTCTTCTTGCACCCAAGTTGCCGTTTTGACGTGATATTTTTTCAAAATTGCTTCGACTTGCCCTTGTGGGAACGGATACAACTGCTCCAAACGCACCACTGCAACATCCATTCGATTATCCACTTTTTGTTTTGCCAACAAATCGTAATACACTTTTCCCGTACAGAACAACACTTTTTTCACTTCTTTTGCCTTCACTGCGGCATCATCCAACACTTCTTTGAACCGATTGCCCGTTTCAAATTCTGTTATATTAGAAATAACTTGCGGATGTCGCAACAATGATTTCGGAGACATGACTATCAATGGTTTTCTAAATGGACGCTCTAATTGACGACGCAATAAATGGAATAAATTCGCAGGAGTCGTCACATTCGCAACTGTCATATTATTTTCTGCACAACTTTGTAAAAAACGCTCCATCCGTGCAGACGAGTGTTCAGGTCCCTGCCCTTCAAAGCCGTGTGGCAACAACATTACAATCCCATTTTGACGCTGCCATTTCGTTTCGCCCGCCACAATGAATTGATCTATAATGGTTTGTGCACCATTTACAAAATCACCAAATTGCGCTTCCCAAATCACCAACGAATCGGGTTGCGCCATTGCATAACCGTACTCAAACCCCAAAACAGCATATTCAGATAGCAATGAATTGTATATGTGAAATTTACCTTGCTTCTCTTGAATGCCCATCAAACGACTGTATTGTTCATTCGTTTCTGCATGAAATAAAACCACATTTCGATGCGAAAACGTACCGCGTTTCACGTCTTCTCCACTCAAACGCACATCTTTATTTTCTAATAAGATAGAACCATACGCCATCAACTCCGCAGTTGCCCAATCTATGATGCCTTTGTCTAAGGTCTCAGGATACGTTTTGCGCAACATCCTATCAATCGGACCCGCTACTTTAAAATCACTTGGTATTTTTTTTAAATGCGTAGTCAATTGGTTCAACATACTTTGCGTAACACCTGTTGCAGGCGAACTCGCATAATCAGCATCCGTTGTCTGCTTTTTCATGCGATGCCAAGCATATTCTGGCTCTTGGTAACTATACGCCAAACGTTTTTGCTTCACCTCTGCCAAGCGATTTTGCAAATCATCATCGAACTTTTGAGCCATCTCTTCAGACAATGATTTCTGAATTTCATTCCGCAAAGCGAGCTTTTCGGAATATAAAATTCGGACAGATGGATGATTTTTAATCAATTTGTATAATAATGGTTGCGTTACTTCTGGATTATCTGCCTCATTGTGACCATTCCGCCGATAACAAACCATGTCAATAAACACATCCGTATTAAACTTTTGACGATATTCAACTGCCAATTCGCAAGCAAAAATCACTGCTTCAGGGTCATCGCCATTGACGTGAAAAGTCGGTGCTTCCACCACATTCGCCACACTTGACGCATAATAAGAAGAACGCGCATCTTCAAAATCGGTCGTAAAACCGACTTGATTATTGATGACAAAATGAATCGTACCGCCCGTATAATAGCCATTCAATTGACTCATTTGCACAATTTCATATACGATACCTTGTCCTGCGACAGACGCATCGCCATGAATCATAATCGGCAAAATCCTATCATAATCGCCCTCATACAAAATATCTGCTTTTGCCCGCGCAAAACCTTCCATCACCGCATCCACCGCTTCCAAGTGGGATGGATTGGGCAATAATTTTAAATATACTTCTTTATTATGAATGGTTTTCACTTGTGAAGAATAACCCAAGTGATATTTCACATCGCCAGAGCCAAAACTCAAATCCAAAACCCCATTTCCTTCAAATTCATTGAAAATATCACCATACGTTTTGCCCAAAATATTCGCCAACACATTCAAACGACCGCGATGCGCCATTCCAATAATGACTTCTTCCACTCGGTCATCCGCGCCCGCATTGATAATCGCATCAATCCCCGCAATCGTCGCTTCGCCGCCTTCGAGACCAAATCGTTTGTACGCGCCATATTTTTTGGCTAAAAACTCTTCCATCCCCACTGCGCCATTGATTTTTTCCAAAATACGGCGTTTTTTCTCCAAATTTAAACCAAAATCCGCTTTTAACGAGCGATTTTCAATTTTTTCGCGCAGCCAAAGGCGTTTTTCATGGTGTTCAATATGCGAGTATTCAAACCCAATATTGCCGCCATAAACCTGATTCAACCTATCTAAAATCTGTTGCAAAGTGGCATCTTGCATGCCAATCGCACCGCCCGCTTTAAACATTTTGTTTCTATCGGTTTCTTCCAACCCATAATCGGCAAGGTCAAGGTGGGCAAAACGATTGCGGCGCGGACGAATCGGATTCGTGGTCGAAAGCAAATGTCCGCGATGGCGAAAACCATCAATTAAAGTCATTACGCCAAATTCTTTGGCAGGAATCGCCACAGGAAGGGCAGTTTGAGCCGTTAAATCAGTTGTAACACCATTGTTAGCGGTGTTTGCGTAATCAAAACCTTTAAAAAATGCTGCCCAAGTCGGGTCAAGGTCTGCTGCATTTTGCAGATATTGGCGATACATATTTTCAATATAGCTTGGGTGCGCATTCGCCAATGCCGAAAAATCTTTCATATTTGAGTAGGGTTGAAGATGCTATTTTAAATAAAAAGTTTTAAAATAGCATCAAAAATGAAAATATATAGAAATCTATATGTAAAATTACATTGTTTTTCTGAAATCGTATTCATTGATTTTTTATTTACCTTAAAAAACCGCGTAAATATCGACTGTTTAGACTTATTTTAAATCACAAAAAACAGAAAAAGTTGTCTGAAAACGGTTTTTATACGGTATCAACTATTTTTTTTAAATAAAAATTTGTGAAATCCAATAGAAATCTTACCTTTGCGCTCCGAAATGTAAACCGCCAAAAATCGGTTTGTTTTTAACTTAATTTCAAAAATAATATGGCACATCATAAGTCATCTAAAAAAAGAATTCGTCAAGAATCAGCACGGCGTTTGAGAAATCGGTATTACAAAAAGACCACTCGGAACGCTATCAAAAAATTGCGCGGCACGAACGACCACAATGAAGCTGCAAGCGTATTGCCTGCGGTCATCGCAATGATTGACAAATTGGCGAAAAAAGGGCGGATTCATAAAAATAAAGCAGGCAACTTGAAAAGTGGCTTGACTAAAAAAGTGAACGGATTAGCCGCAGCATAAAATTGATTTTTTTCTAATGGAAAATCATCTTTTTGAAAGGATATTAAAACATTGACAATCAGTGTTTTAATGTCCTTAATTGCGTTTATTAAATTTTTTTAGGTGCATTATTTTAAAAATATCTTTCGATTACATCTCTATCAAGTAGTCCTAAGTCATTCCATTTGATTTCCTAATTTTACACCCAATAGTGATGTCAAAAAGAAACTTAAAACAGGCTCCGCAAGCGTCTTTTCGCTTCAAACCCCTCAAACGACACCATCCCAAACCCAATAAAAAACATCATAAAGAACTTGAAACCAAACAATTTTTGTCAATTGTCATCATCGGCGCAATGTTATTGGCTTTATTTGGATATATTGTTTTTTATTAAGGCAGATACAATTGGAACGCGGATGACACGGATTGGGCGGATTTTCACGGATTTTTTATAAAAAAAATCCGTGAAAATCCGCCCAATCCGCGTCATCCGCGTTCCAATTGTATCCCAAAACCACCCGACGTAAAGCATAGTACCTAATTGATTCATTTGCGCCCAAAATCCGCAGGGATTTCGCCCCAAATATCGGTTTCCCATTTGATAATTGGATTTTGAAATGAATTGTTATGCAGCCAAAATAAGCCTTTGTCAATCATGTCGAAAATCTTCTTATTTTGTTGATTTTCAACCAATTGCGTTTTTACATTTTGATTCCGAATCCAAGCCATTGCGGTTTTGGAATCCGTATAAATCGGCATATTGGGCAATTCTGCTCGTTTCAACAAAGCCAATGCATGTACAATTGCTAAAAATTCGCCAATATTATTCGTCCCTTGCGCCAACGGACCGACATGAAATAATTGCTCCCTTGTCCGATAATCTACGCCCCGATATTCCATCTCGCCCGGATTGCCACTACATGCCGCATCCACACACCATGCTTCTGTGTGTGACGGTTTTTTCAAAATAATCGTTGGTACAACCTTCTTTTCACCACCTGTGGACAGGTAATCCCACATATTGCCGCGAAAAGCCAAGGTTGCTTCCGCCTTTGATTCAAACGATTTGTATCGTGCGCCGTCAAAACCATCTACATTTTTTTTACAAGTATTCCAATCTTCGTAAATACCCGGTTTCACACCGCGCCAAACGACATAAAACTTTACTTTATTTTTTTGAGCCATTTTGATAAGTAGTTCAATTGAAATAGCCTATCCAAAAGGTCGGCGAGGTTGTAACCTTGCCGACCTTTATTCGATACGAATCAGTTGATTATCAATGATTTATATTTTGATTCAACTACTTAGCTATCAGTTCTTGCAAAGTTATTTATTTTTTACAAAATTGAGAACGCCTCTTTTGATTTTTTTTGAATTGAGTTTTGCCTAATTCAAAAAAACAACACACGGACGTTCCTTAAAAGTCTTTTTTTTGCCCAAAACGATATTACTGCGCAAGATTTACGCTTTCATTTTAATTCGTTTTGTCAAATAAGTCTGTAAAATAGTTGCAAAACCTTGATTTATATCACATTCCACCATATCAATCTGATATTGTAAACAACGCGCTTGCAACGCATCTGTAAATTTTTTCACTTGATTTTGATAAAACGCTTTGACTTGATGCGGTTGAAGGCGGATTTTTTCACCTGTTTCCATATCCACAAAAATCGTAGGGCGATTTTCAAAATTAAAATCCAATTCTTTACTTTTATCCACGACATGAAATAAAATCACCTCATGTTTATTATGTTTCAAATGTTGCAATGCCGCAAAAAGGGCTTCTGAATCGCCGCCCGCCTCAAACATATCGCTGAAAATGCACACTAACGAGCGTTTATGAATGTTTTCAGCAATCTCATGAATGGCTTTGGTCACTTGCGTCGATTGATTTAAAGGGTCTTTTCGATTCAAATATTGGTCTAAATAACCCAATAAAAGTCGATAATGTGTCGTACTGCTCTTCGTACCTGTATGGATTTTGACTGCATCATCAAACGCGCTCAATCCAAACGCATCGCGTTGTTTCATCAAAAGGTGCATGAGCGATGCCGCCGCAAGCGCGGAAAAGCCTAATTTATTTTGCGCGGGTTTCGCCGCATCGGGAAAATACATGGACGAAGAAACATCTAACAAGATTTGACAACGCAAATTGGTTTCTTCTTCATATCGTTTGGTAAACAATTTGTCAGTACGCGCATAGACTTTCCAATCAATATTTTTGGTGGGTTCGCCTTGATTGTATAGACGATGCTCCGCAAATTCGACGGAAAAACCATGAAAAGGCGATTTATGCAAGCCGATGATGAAGCCTTCCACCACTTGTTTTGCCAATAATTCTAAATTGGCTATATCTCTGATTTCGTAATTTTCGAATAAAACCATTCTTTTTGTTTAAAGAGCCGTTAGATGACATCCAAACGTTTTTTGGGGTCGAACTGTTGCAATAAAACCTTTATTCTTGAATAACCATCATACCTTGCACGAATGGATCCAAATTTTCATACAAAGCATCGAAAAAAGCAGTACCATGTTTCACATAAAAAGGCAAAAAATTATCGGTGCGCTCTTGCAAACCACCATTAGGGAAATATTTTTGCGCCAACGTGCGAATTTGTTGAATGCTTACTTCCTGTTTTTGTTTTTCCGCTTTTAAAAATTTCGCTTCGATACTCGCTAAGGCATGCAATTGTTTGGTTTGTTCGGCTAAAACGGTTTTTTCCAAAGTCGGGTCAATGCCTTTTGCTTTTTCCGCAAGTGCTGTGAAAAGAGTACTCAACTGTTCTTTTTCAGATTGAAGATTGATTAAATCATCGGTTGATTGGGTCACATATTTTTTAATAAACACATCTATATCGCCCGCCAAATCAACTAATTGAAGGTTTAATTTTTCTAAACGCTCCTGTCCATATTTATCCAACCACAATACCGAATTGCGTCGAATCAACATGGGGAAATTTAAATCAAAATGTTTGAATTGTGCTTTGCGTTCCAACCAATACGCCAATTCGCCACCACCGCCAATGTATGCCAAATTGGGCAAAATTACTTCTTGATACAAAGGACGCAAAATTACATTTGGACTAAAACGGTCAGGATGGGCTTCTAATTCCGCTAAAATCGTCTCTTTTGTCCATGTAAAATCAGTGTTAAGCGCACTGTAAACGCCATTGACTTCTATAATCCGTTCTCTAAGTTGGTCGCGCAAGTAAAATAAATTGATAGGACGCGCAAAAGCCTGCGCTTTGAAACCCGATTTTTCTAATTTTGTTTGCGTATTTTCAACTAAATGTTTAGAAGGTTGCTCTACTAATTCGCGGCGCATGATGGGTATGAACAAGCGTTTCAAATCCACATCATTCATATTTAAAACCAATAACCCATATTTACCAAACAATTCGGTTAATAAATTTTGAGTTGCGTCTTGATAAATGTCAAATTGAGTGTAGCTATCTTCAATCACTTTAAAAACCGTTTGGGCATGTGCTGATTTACCCAAAATTTCTTTTAACTCATCTAAAACTGCTTTTAATCGTTCCGTTTTCATCATGCCCACAGAACCTTTTTCACTTGTATTCCAAACTAATTTTTTATTGAAAATTTTAGCAAAATTCACCTCTTCAAAATCATGGTCTTCCCCGCCAATGACAAAAATCGGCACAAAATCACAAGTCGGATGCGCTACTTTCAACATTTCAGCCAACCGAATCGTCGAAAAAATCTTATAAACGAAATACAAGGGACCCGTCAACAAAGCAGGTTGATGAGCCGTCGTAATTGTAAACGTATTGTTGGATAGTAATTTTTCAATATTTTCGGCACCAGTCGCTGGATTTTGCAAATGTTGGTACTGTTTTCTCAATGCTTGTACTAACACAGGGCGATTTGTATCCTCTTTTGATTTATCTTTTATAATCTGCGTAAATTGTTGAATATCAACAGGATATTTAAAAAAAGGTTTTAAATCAAGGGCTTGTTCGGCGTATGCCTTATCCGTTTTGGCAAGCATCGGCAAATCGGAAAAAGGAATTTGATAAATATTCATAATGCAATGGATGGGTTTGATAAATCCAAGTCGCTTTAACAGCAGAAAAGCCGTTTTGTTTTGAAAAAAAACAACCTGTGGCAAACGCATGATGAAAAATCGGAATTGCACATATCGTTAAGATGTCGTATTTTTGCGCCGTTCTGAAAGCCTCATTTGGCGTTACTGAATTTTTAGATAGATAATTTATGATAACAAAGAATTTTTATGACTTAATTGATGGAGAACTGAATGCTTTACTCCTAAAATATAAAGAAGATGCGTTTTTAAAAGCCCATAAAAGCGCGTTGAATAATCAAAAATCATATGCTTTGTTGATTTGGTTTCTGGATTTTTATGCTAAAAAATCAAATTACGTACCCTATATTACGGATGGTGATAATGATAGTTCCTGCGATATTGTGTTTGATAATACGGATGCGCAAGGCAATAAAGTGTTTTACATCGTGCAATCTAAATGGAATAATGCAGCAAATGCGGAAAAAACAACGGATAGAGGAGAGATACTAAAAGCCTTAAGTGATTTTGAAACCCTATTAAGAGGCGGCAAAAAACAAGTGAATGAAAAATTGAGTCAAAAATTAGTCGAATTGGACATTCATTTGCGCCATAATGGGGATGTAAAATTTATTTTTTTGACCCTCAGTAATTATATACATAATGCAGATGATAATATAAAAGCCTTTATAAATCATCAAGATAGAACAAAATTTGAAGTTATTGACCTCAATCGTTTAAAAGTAGATTACATCGACCGGAAATATAAACAAATTGACCCGATGAATCCGCTTGAAAATGATGAGAATCCAGAGGAAAGCCCTGTGACGATTGATATAGAGCGTATGAATCCGAAATCGCCTAATTTTATTAAAATTGAAAAACCTTTTGAGGCGTATGTATGCTTGTTGAGACCGAAAACGATTTTTGGATTGTTTCAAAGATATGGTTTTTCTTTATTTTACAAAAATGTCCGAAATCCATTGATGCGGTCTCAATTTAATGCTGAAATTGAAAAAACAGCCTTAGAAGACCCTGCTTATTTTTGGTATTACAACAATGGTATTACGGCTATTACTTATTTGTTGCCGCCTATCCGAAGTCAAGCAGAAAAAGTTAATTTGACGGGATTGCAAATTATCAATGGTGCGCAAACGGTGTATTCAATTTATCGTGCCTATAAAAATGCGTCTCATACGAAACGGGCGCAAATGGATAAAGAAGCACTTGTGACGCTTCGATTGTTGAAATCAGGGGGTAAAAAGTTTGATTTAAATGTAACACGGTTTACAAATTCCCAAAATCCTGTGGATGATAGGGATTTTTGTGCGAATGATGACGTGCAAGTGCGGTTGCAATTAGCGTCTTTTAATTCCAAATATTGGTATGAAAAACGGCGCGGCGAATTTCGGGAGTTGCCTATTGATGTTACGGCTGTTTCTAATATTATTTTTGCTAATGTTTATTTAGCGTATCAGTTGCAAGAGCCTGTTAGCGTTTTTAAAAATGGTCAACGAGACAAAAATTTGCTTTTTGTTTCCCATCAAGAGCATAAAGATGGGCTTTATGAAAAAATATTTAATGAGCGCACCCAGTTTGAAGATATGTTATGTGCGCTTCACCTATTTGTATCAATTTGCAAATGGGTTGGTTGTGTTTTTTCGGATACATTTGCTACAAATTTATATCATGTTTTAGCACTTACTAAAATTACATTTACTAAATATTTAAAAAGTAAATATGGCGATTCAATTCATGTAAATCTAAAAATTATTAGGTTAGTTGAGAAAGATGAAGAAAAAAATATTTTTAAGGCAATTCGTTATGCGATGAATTTTTTTAATAATCATATTGCAATAAGAGAAAATGATAAAATCAACTCTGAAAAATTGTCTAAATTGCTTGTAAATGAATTTTTTTATGAAAAACTAAAAAAACAATTAGAAGATACAGACATTAAAGTAGATGATATTGAGTCTTTAGCGGATGATGCTAACATTCGTGTAAGTGATTTTTTACTGAAATACATGCCCTGAAAATAAGATAAGTAGTTAAAGTTCAATAACCGACAACAACGTTTGGAGGGTTTCAAACCCTCCAAACGTTATACTACCTTGAAAAAATGCAATAGAGTAGGAGTTGATATTTACATTTTTAATAACATACGAGTAAAATTACAACAAACATATATGAGCAAAACCTCTAAAATCTTTTTTCCAAACCTGAATGGACTTCGTTTCATTGCAGCATTTGTGGTTATCATTCACCATTTAGAACAAAATAAATTGTTTTTTGGTGCAAAAAGTTGGTTTCATGAGATTCATTGTTTCAAACTCATTGGCGAATTGGGCGTGACGCTCTTTTTCGTATTAAGTGGTTTTTTAATAACTTACTTGCTTTTAGCTGAAAAAGAACGCTTCAATACAATTGATATTAAAAAATTCTACATTCGTAGGGTGTTGAGAATATGGCCTTTGTATTATTTGGTGATTATTATGGGCTTATTTGTGTTGCCACAAATCCCCTTTTTTCATATTCCCGAATTTACAGAACAAGTGCATTATAAATTTGGAATCAAAACCGTACTTTATTTCCTACTTTTGCCTAATTTAGTCAACAATTTGTATGCATATATGCCGTATGTTGCGCAAGCATGGAGTATTGGGATTGAAGAACAATTTTATTACATCTGGCCTTGGATGGTGCGTTACACGAATCATTATTTGCGAACCTTGGTGTTGATAGTCGTTGGCATGTTGATGATAACGATTGGGTTATCCTTTTTTGCGGATAAAGGGACGGATATTAGTGCCGCCAGTGCGGAAACCAAGATAATTACGCTGCTTTATCGCTTTTTTTCCTTTTTGCGGATTGGCTGTATGGCGATTGGCGGGATTGGGGCGTATTATCTTTACTATTTGAAAATCAAGGTTTTACGACCTATTTTCAAACCAATTACGCAAGTTTTGGTTACATTCGCCGTCTTATTGATGACCTTTTTGGGGGTAGAAGTGCCTGTGGTGAACCACGAATTTTATTCGCTTTTTTTCATCATCATCATCCTAAATTTTGCGGCAAACCCAGATTGTTTGGTTAGTTTGGAAAATAAAACGTTGGATTATTTGGGTAAAATATCGTATAGTTTGTATATGTGGCATGGGGTGGCGATTATTATCGCACTTCATATTGCTCAATTAATCAATGTTAAAATTGATGATTTTGTTTCTAATGCGGTATATTATGTATTGACGATGTTGATAAGTGTTGGATTTGCAACGCTTTCTTATGAATATTTTGAAACAAAATTTTTGAAATTCAAACATTTGTTTGTAAAAATTCAAAGCGGTAGTGAAAATTCGACTTCTGAATCGAACCTTGTGCCGGAATTGGCAACATCGAATCCAGAAATCGACCTATATCACACGCGGGTCAAACAACCACAAACGATTACATCAGATTAAAAAATTATTTTAACTCAAGTTGCGCGTTAAGTAGTTAATGTTAAATAATCAACAACAACGTTTGGAGGGTTTCAAACCCTCCAAACGTTATACACTCTTGAAAATCAACCTTTTAGCACGTATTTTTTTTGTCGATTCTTTAAATTCAGACCCTAACAACCAGCAATCATTTCCTTAATTTTTGATTCCATTTGTAGCTTTTAGGGACATTGCTGTGTCTATTTTTCAGATGTATATTCATTTTTAACCTTGATTTACATCTAAAAAAATTATCTTTGCGTCAAGGAATTAAAACGATTGATAATACCATGCAGACTCCTCCTAATGCTGTCCCTACGCCCGAAATGGAACAACCGAATCCAAACGGTTCTGACCGCAATTTGTTATATATAGCTTTATTAGCTTTGTTTTTTGCGGCGGCTGTCGCGTATTGGTTTTATCGGCAGTTGGAGGAAGCCGAGCGTAAAAATGATGTGAAATTGCAATCTTTGACGGTTTCGTTGCAGATGCAGCAAGCTCAAAATCTGGCTTTGGAAGAAAAATTGCATGGTTTACAGGATATGTCTCAAAACATCCGTCAGAAACAAGATACGATTGTGCGCCTCAAAGCGACGATGGATGCCCAAGAAAAAGCGCAAAAAACCTTGATTTTGCAAAAAGAATCCTTGAAAAAACAGATTTATGCGTTGGATTCCATTCTGAAAAAGCGGAATGATGAAATTTGGATTCTAAAACGCCAAAATCCTGCCAATCGATTGAAACGATAATTGCGTAGCATTGGAACACGGATTGGGCGGATTTTCGCGGATTTTTATTTTATATAAAATTTTATTTTAATTTTCACTATGAATTTAAATTTTATCAAAAAAAATAAAAATCCGTGTAAATCCGCCCAATCCGTGTTATCCGCGTTCCAATTGTAACCAATTAGCTATTTTTGCCTACGCAACTGCTATATCGATTTCACCGTCTCCCATCTGTAAAGGCATCATTTTCAACAACTTTTGACAAACTCACATGAAATATTTTTATACCTTACTCATGGGATGGTGTTGCCATTTCCCCTTGTTGGCGCAATTGGATAGCATTCATTGGATGCCGCCGATGCACGCCCGTTTGGATTGGGGCAACCAATATCTCTATCTCTCTACGCCTGAACGAACCCCTTTTGCGGTCACGATTCAAGACGGTTCGGGCAATGTCATCAATACGGTGAACATTAGCAATACCATGTCTTACACCTATAATGTCGGTAGCACCAACGATACTTATACCTTAGTGACCGAAGCCGATTTGCATAAACCATTGAAAAACAAGGGTTTAGTTTTGTCAGGAACTAAAAAATTTTATGCTTATTTCCGTTCCCACTCGTCCAATAACAACCAAGCAGCCGATTTGACTTGTAAAGGCAGGGCGGCTTTGGGCAAGACTTTTCGCATTGGACATTTATTGCAAGAGTATGGAACGCAAAAAGCCAATTTTATCGGCGTGACCGCGACGGAAGATTCTACACAGTTGATTTTATCGCAATACAATCGGGCAGTGGCGTTTCGCAAAAATGGGACGGATGTAACGACGAATGGGGCAGATACGATGTGGATTCAAAAAGGAGAATCTTTGGTTTATACCCAATATCTGACCAATTCGGCGAGTCAGCCGCCCAATGGTTTGATGGGTGCTTTGCTGACGAGTTCTAAACCGATTGCGGTAAATGTCGGTTCTTGGTGCGGTGCGCCTGTGACTTCGGGTGATAAAGATGTGGGTATTGACCAAATCGTGCCTGTTGAAAATGTTGGAAAAGAGTATATTTTGTGCAAAGGCAATGGTTCACCAACGTTGGAACGTCCGATTTTGGTGGCACATCGAAACAATACACAAATTAAAATTAATGGGAATCCGACTCCTGTTGTAACGCTGAATGCAGGTGAGTTTTACGCGGTGCCAACCAGTAGTTTTACAACGAATAATAATTTACATATTAAAAGTAATTATCCGATTTACGTCTATCAAAACATTGGGGGTTCTCCTGCGGGTACGTCCAATGAATTTCGGACGGCAGGTTTGATATTCGTGCCACCGATTAGTTGTGCTATTCCGAACGGGATTGATAATATTATTGAACCCAATGCGATTGGCACGATGCTTTTTGATGGCGGTGTGATGATTACAGCTATGAAAGATTCTGCGGTGCAAGTCTTGATTGATGGGGTAGCGGCAAATATTGGTACGCCTTTTTCCGTTCAAGGCAACCCTGATTTTGTGACGTATCGACAATTGACCTTGTTTAGTTTGACGAGACGGATTTCAACGATTAGTGTCAAAGCGGCGGGTGCGGTGCAAGTGGCGATGTATGGTCAGAATAATGCGGCAAGTTTTGCGGCTTTTTACTCGGGATTTAGTAAAACCATTGAACCAAGTGTCGCATTAGTGAATATTGGGGACGGCGTTTGTCCCGATACGTTGATAGCAAGGGGCAAATTTGATGGCGTTCAATGGATGTATGAAGATTCGATTATCAAATTTGGAAAAGATACGATGTTGATAATTTCCGCGCCAGGTCGGTATATTGCAGAAGGTTATTTGGGTGTTTGCCGTCAATCGGAGACGGCGGCGGATACGTTAGACCTTGAATTTCAATCACCTGCGTTTCCATACACGTATAAACAACCTGCTTGTTTTGGGGAATCGAATGGCGAAATTCGGTTTGGAAAACCATCAGGAGGCTTTCCGCCCTATCAATATTCCGTAGATAATGGGCGTACTTTTTCCCCAATAACCTTCTACAATCGCCTCAAAGCGGGGACGTATAAATTGGTTGTGCGGGATTCTTTGGGTTGTTACAACCGACCTTTGAGTTTGCGAGTGGGCGAACCTGCGCAATTAACGGTTGATATAAAGCCGTATAGTTCGTATCCGGGAGTCTTAAAAGTGGGTAAATCGTTGCAAATGCAAGGGATTTCGAATCGAAAAGTCATTAAAACGGTTTGGATTCCAAACGATACGGCAACATGCACCAATTGTTTATTCCACACCATTCATCCTAGCCAAACGACTTATGTGCAATTAACCGTGACCGATTCGGCAGGATGTGTTGCGTTAGATACGTTTACGGTCTATGTCGAACCCAATGTTTTTGCGCCGAATGTGATTTATCCAGAATCACAAAATGTTGAAAATAAATCATTTACGTTGTTTAGTCGAGCTGACTTGCCGATTCACCATTTGGCAATCTACGATAGATGGGGCGAACATATTTTCGATGCGCGGGATATTAAAACCAATCATTTGGAGCAAGGCTGGGATGGAACGTTTAAAGGGCAAAAAGTTGGGGTAGAAGTATATGTATTTTTTGCGGAAGTAGAAGTTTTGCCGGGTCGAGTGGTGCTGATAACGGGCGATATTACGGTACTGCATTGATAATCAATGATTTATAAAACGGGGTAGTAGTATGAATGGAATGTAAGGCATAGTACTCGGGAAATAAATTTTTCGACTTGAAAACTTTGTAGCTTTTTGCTTCTTTCGCTTTGTCATTCCGTAGGAAGCTTTTCAAAATGAGAACTGCCGTTCACACGCATAAGCATCGGAACGGCAGTTTATTGGAAGTAATGCAAAATAAACAAATTAAAAAAATTGAAAAAACATTCTAACCTTACGAGTTTTTAAAAACGGCTCAATTCAGCGAACAAAAACTTAAAAACGAAAACGGCTCAATTCTACGAGGCAAAAACGTAAAAACAAAACGACTTAATTGAGCCAGCAAAAACTTAAAAGCGAAAACGGCTCAATTCTACGAGGCAAAACTTAAAAACAAAACGACTTAATTGAGCAAGGAAAAACTTAAAAACGAAAACGGCTCAATTCTACGAGGCAAAAACGTAAAAACAAAACGACTTAATTGAGCAAGGAAAAACTTAAAAACGAAAACGGCTCAATTCTACGAGGCAAAAACGTAAAAACAAAACGACCTAATTGAGCAAGCAAAAACTTAAAAACGAAAACGGCTCAATTCTACGAGGCAAAAACGTAAAAACAAAACGACTTAATTGAGCAAGGAAAAACCTAAAAACGAAAATGGCTCAATTCTACAAGCAAAAAACAAAAATAATTGAGCAAAACACCGAAGGTAGAACAGGTTTGGGCAATATTCAGCCCTTTTTAAGAAAACCACTCCTAAATCTCGTGGTTTAAATCCTCCACTTGAGGATACGCATAGTTAAATCCTACTTGGTTTAAAAAAATGAACAATGTTGTTAATGCCGCATTGCAAATCCTACGTTGCGTCCCGAGACTCGACGGCGATTGTATTTTAGAGCCTCATGAGCCATTGGAATAACCTTCATTCTTTTATTGAATAAAAGTTTATGGCTAATTTCTTTTCTTTCTTTTTGATGATACAAAGGTAAAACGGTACGTTCTCAAAAAATGAGAACGAGGCAAAAAAATTTAATTTTTTTTAGAAAAAGAACCTAATTTAAAGTCTAAAATGTTGTAAATAATTGATAATCAGATGATTCGGTTTTAAATCTGAAATTTAAAAAATTACAACTCTCCATTTCTCCTAACTTCTACCCACACCCGCACTTCAAAAGGTTCCGTGTAATAGTACGAACGAGCATTTCGGTCGTAGGCAAGCGGTGCGTCAAATTCTTGTTTGTAATCATCAATGTACCGTGACATTGTGCTACGCCCTACCCCAAATCGGTCGGCTAATGCGTCTAATGAACCCGTTGCTTTTCTTTTGATTAAATCGTGCAACCTGTTGATGTAATTACGGCGGTCATGCATTTTCATTTTTCAATTGTTTAAAGTGATAAAATAAGAAAGATAACTGTCGGGTATCTGTAGAAGCATTCCCTTTAGTACTAATTAGGATACAAATGTAAATCCTTTCATGTATTGCGCAAATTTTTTAATACAATTTTTATAAAATTAGAAAAATAATGCTTCGTAGGAATCTTGCAAAATAACAAAGGTGCCTCCAAAAGGACAAACGCGGGACAAAGATTGCTTCGGAATGACAAAAACGAAATGGTTCTGCAAGGTGCGCCTTTGCAGAACCGTTTCGTTATTCTCATCAAACCACTTTTGATAGGGCGGCGGAATCGGTTGTTTTAAATGTTTCTTCATATGCCCGCTTTTCGTTTTTGGGTTCTCAAAAGAATTTTTAAACTCCCGATTTCAGGGTCATTATCGTCGTCACCGACTCCTAACTCCTCTAATGATTGAAGCAATTGGTCAGCTTTTTCAAAATCATTATTTTGAATCGCCTTTCTCAAATCAGCAACATCCTGCGCAATGGCTTGAACCCTTGCAGGAGTCTCAAAAATGCGTTCGGTAAGCCGTTCGATATTTGCGCCATACGGTGAAAAAAGAGTGAACGGTTCAACCGTTTGTTTATCGCAAATATAGAGTTGAATTAAATCTTTTGGAATACTGCCCACAATGTAAGGTGAATGAGTTGTCACGATAAATTGAACGTTTGGAAACGTATCCACTAAAGTACTCAAAATATTATTTTGCCATTTTGGATGTAAGTAGGTATCTATTTCGTCAATCAAGCAAATAGCAGGTAGTTTTGTGAAATCATCTACGCGAAAGGATAAAGTTTGTCCATATTCCCATAAACGTTTCATAAAAAAACCTAACCATGCCAAAACATTTTTATAACCTTGACTCACTAAATCTATTGGAATGCCTTCTGGATTATCTTTAGTTTTAACATAAGCATCTGTATGGCTCGTCAGTTCAAGCCCTGCTTGAGTGACTTGGTTAATCACTTTAAAAATACGTTCTAACAACACTTGATTCGCTACTCGATCCGCTGGTGCAATAAGTAAATTTTTTAACCAAGTCGAAAACTCATAGAACCGTCCATCGGGTTTATTTAAAATTAAGGCTTCAATATCTTGAAGTTTAGGGTTAAAACCCTCTAATGCTTTGGACGGAGTCGTTCCTGTTTGTTGAGAAAAGCCAATGATTAAAGTTTTTAATAAATCATCATTCGCATTGATTAAAAAACGCCTTTTCCCATTGCCATTTTTAACCTTAAAACGCTTATCTAAGTCAAAAGCTCGAAAGTGAATTTCATTTTGAGCTTCCTCCCCATGAAATAGATAGTTGAGAGTAATAAAACCTTCTTTCTGATAAAGCTGACTTTTTTTTGCTTCTCGAATCATCAATAGATTTAACTCTTCAGGTTTAAAAGTGGTCGCCCCGACCAAACCGCGCAAAAGAGTTGTTTTGCCGCTGCCATTGCCGCCTATGAAACAAGTGACTCGTTTCGTTGGGTCCAATCGAATTTCTATATCTTCAAATAGGCTCACATTTTTTAAATGCAGCGACTGGATAAGTAATTGATTTTCAACTAATTGTTCGAGACTACTGGATATTTGTAAACTCTTGTCAATTTCAAACTTGCCATTGATAAGCATATAACCCGCCTTATACTCTATCAAAAGTTCTATGATTTCAGATTTGAAGACTCGTTCATCATCTTCGGAAATCATAGATTCGGCTTCTTCAATCGTATATTCCAAAAACGCATATAGCTTGCCCCAACGTTCCGATGTTACAAAAAAGTTCCTTCATTTTTTGTTTAAATACTTTAATGGAACTCGGCAAATCCACTTTTTTATCAATAAAATGATTCCAAAGGTCGCTGAAATAAGTTTTGAGTGGTTCAGCAACATTCGACATTTTATCAGTGTCTTTAGATGATTGATGGTAAGAGAGCATCAAATTGAATATCCTATCTAAATACACATTCCAAAAATCACGCTCGAAGTTTTGTAATTGAGTTGGTGGTAGCTTTGGATGCCCTATATTTCGTGAAAATCTCATTTATCCGTTATTTTATAGAGTGATTTAATTTGTTCTAAGATGGAATGATAAATTTGAACTCAAAAATACACTTTTCAGTTCAATCTTTTTACAATTCCAAAAAAAATGAAAAAAAAACAAAAATAAAGGCAAAAAAGTTTGGTAGAATGAAATGAAGTTGTACCTTTGCGTCGCTTTAAGAAAGAGGGAGTCAAACGAGACAAACCGTTTTAAATGTTTCCAAAAAAAAGTTAAAAAAAATGAAAGTTTTTTTGAAAAAAGTTTGGAGATATAAAAATTGATTGTACCTTTGCGTCGCTTTAAGAAACAAGGCGGCAAACGAGCCAATCAGTTTTAAAAAATCCAAGAGAATAAAAAAAATAAAAAATATTTTAATAAATGCTTGGAAATATAAAAATGAATTGTACCTTTGCAGCCGCTAAGAAAAGCGTACTGAAATAAAAGTTTTTCAGTAAAAAATAAGCAACGTATTGAGATTCGCGTCGCAGGATTCGAGTCAACTATATAAAAAGTTCTTTGAAAAATC
>JAAFJT010000053.1 GCA_013298955.1 Chitinophagales bacterium | reverse complement strand
CGCGATTGGCTGTTGCCGATGCTGATGAATGGGCAGGTGGCAGTATCGTAAAAATCGCAACTTTCGCAAAGTCTCCTTTACAAAAAAAGAGACTTTGCGAAAGTTGTTTTCAATTGTTTATTTTGTTAGAATCCATTCTTAAAATATTTTTACGCATGCAATTATTTTACGCTATATTTTTTTTCATCCTTTCTTTTCCCAGTTTGGCGCAAAGCGATATGAGCATTGAGGTCAAGGCGATTTTAAAAACAGCGTTCACGGATGAAAAATATCGTTCCAATCAAGCCTTGTCGCAACATGCCGCAGGTTTAAATTACCAAATGCCACTCCTTCAAAAAAGTGAACTCCGCCTTGGCGCAGATGATAATCAAAGCACTCAAAACCAAATTGGATTGAACCTTTTTTTCAATTCGTATCGCGCCATTCAAGAGCAATATCGTTGGAAACAGAGCCGAGTGGCTTCTATATCCACCCAAGACCCATGGTTTTTACAAGACGCATTAGCAACACGGTATAAGTGTATCATTGAAATTTATTTTGCCGACCAATCGGTAAGGTATTATCGGCATTTAGATACACTGTTAGACAAAGAAAATGAATTATTTCAAGCATCGATAGTGCGCGGTGCAGAGATAGAGATGAAGGAAGTTTTCAGAAATGAAACCGATAAACATGAAGTATCCAATGCCTTGTTAGCAACCGATAGAAATCGACAATCAGCCTATCGCAATTTACAATCTTGGACAGGTAAAACAATACAAAGTATTGATTTTAAAGATTTTATCTCCATCGACTCCCTTCAAAAAACGCTTGAATCATTACCGATTGGTGATAATCATCCAGAAATCATCGCTCGCAATGGACAACTCGCGCTGTATGATGCCAATTTAAAATTGGATAAAATAGAAAAAAGCAAAATTTTAAGTAGCGTCCAAATGGGTATGCAGCGTGAATTTCGGAATAATGATTGGCTTATCAGCCCATTTGCACGCCTCACTTTTAATATTCCGATATTGGGCAATTATCGAAAAGATTGGCATGAACTCGATTTACGTCGCCGCGAAGTGGAAAATCGAATACGCGTTTTGCGCGTCGAATCCCTTAAAAATATAGAAACTCATCGGCTTAATCTTCAAAATTTGTTGAAACAACACACTTTTTTAGCGAAAAAACAACAAAATAACGCAGTCGAACGACTCTTGAACAATCCCAAAGTAGCTGCCGAAATGCCCGTAAATGATTTAATTCGGATTCAAGTCATTCAACAAAAAAACGCGCTGACGCGGCTCAAAGTGAGTGAAGATATGGTTAAAACGTATTTGGAAATCTTGATAGAGAGTGGACAATTATCCATGCCGCCGTTACGAGATTATTTGCATCGCTCTTTGGAAGTTTTTTAATCTTATATTTAAACACATAGGGCACATAGGTTTTATAGGACACATAGGGCACATAGGTTTTATAGAACACATAGGTTTTATAAAACACATAGGACACATAGGTTTTATAGGACACATAGGGCACATAGGTTTTATAGAACACATAGGGCACATAGGTTTTATAGAACACATAGGTTTTATAGAACCTACGTGCCTATGTGTCCTATAAAACCTACGTGCCTATGTGTTCTATAAAACCTATGTGCCCTATGTGTTTTAAAAGTTATAAGTAAAACCAATTTTCAAATCTAATGGATTCGGTTTCAAATAAGTCGGTTTATACAAAAAATCATATAACAACATCATTTCATATCCCCAGCCGGCGGTACCACTGCGATACACCACCCCAAAATTCAATTCAGGCGTTGTTTGCTTAATGGTCAAAATACGACTTGTATTATTAGGGTCAATGATGGCTCTTCCATTGATTTGGTCTGCTTCTTCATAAGTGGCTGATTTATAATCCGTATGCAGGTAAAAAGCGTTAGTTAATTTGGCACGCGCATAGACCCCAAAATTGTAATCATATGCTTTCAAAATGATAGGCTCATTCGATGGTCCTGTATAGCGCGTATATTTGTAGGCAACTGCCCCCGTCAAACCCGCAGAAGCCCATTTATTGATTTTGTAACCCACACTTGGGTCAAGCCGCAAATAAAAATTGCTTCCAAAAATTTGGAAAATACTTTGATTCGTATGAAACATATATTGCAAACGATGTTTAAAATCGCCTGATTCATCGAAATAATCATCCGATTGATTAGATTTCGACGATTTGGAAGGAGCTGATTCAGTATCCTCCGTTGTTTTTTTCTTGGTTTTCGTCTGCGCCTCCAAAACTTGCGGCAGCAAACTCATACAAGCCAATACGCATATAGGAACGATTTTTCTCATTTTGATTCTTGTTTTTTAATAAATGATATTCTGACGTGTACAACACGCAAACGGAACGTTTGAAGTGGCGCAAAGTTTTCTTAAAAAAACGTTAAAAATGGGGTTTGAATTAGGATTCAACGCATTGGAAGGATTCAGAGGATGTTTTTTGAATCCTTTGAATCCTAATTTGAATTAGGATTCAACGCATTGGAAGGATTCAGAGGATGTTTTTTGAATCCTTTGAATCCTAATTTGAATTAGGATTCAACGCATTGGAAGGATTCAGAGGATGTTTTTTGAATCCTTTGAATCCTTTTGAATCCTAAAAATCCTAATTCAAACCGTTCTGCCCATTAATTCAGTTGCCCAATCGCGCATTACTTCTTTTTTGCCAAAATTCAACTCCCGAATGTCTTCCAAAGCATCAAAAGCGCGTTCCAAATACAAATTCATCACCTTTTCCGCATCTTGTCGAACCCCCAAATCGGTAAAAATGCCTTTAACGGTGTCAATTTTCGCCATTTCATCCATCCCTTCCAACGGCGCAAGCATCCATCTATCCAATTGACGGCGTTGTTCAACATCCGCCCGTTCCCAAGCGCGCAATAACAAATACGTTTTTTTATTCTGCGCAATATCGCCGCCGACTTTTTTGCCAAAAACCGCAGGGTCACCATACGTATCCAATATATCGTCTTGAATTTGAAATGCAACCCCCACATTTCGCCCAAATTCACCCATTTGCGCCGCTGCCCGCCGACTCGCGCCGCCAATCAGCGCACCCGCTTGAAAAGCAAACGCCAATAAAACCGCCGTTTTATATTCAATCATTTTCAAATATTGCGGAATCGTTACAGACGGATTGGTTTCAAAATCCATATCATGTTGCTGCCCTTCACAAACTTCAATGCCCATGCGGGTAAACGAGGTCATCAATTCAGGCAAAATCAATTTATTATCAATTTTCATCAAGTATTGATAAGCGTATAGTAGCATGGCATCCCCTGAAAGAATGCCCGCATTGACACTATATTGAGTGTGAACGGTAGGTTGTCCGCGTCGAAGTGGGGCATTATCCATGATGTCGTCATGCAAAAGCGTGAAATTATGGAAAATTTCCACCGCCATCGCCACAGGCAATGCCTTTTCCGCCGCGCCGTCAAACAAGTTACAGCCGCGCAACGCTAACAATGGACGCAATCGTTTTCCCCCGATATTGAGTATGTAATTGATAGGTTCATACAACGTCGTAGGCGATTGCGAAAAAGCATTTTGAGTCAAATATTGCTGAAAAAGTTGATTCAGCTCCGTAAAAGATTTCATAAAATATTGGTTTGTCTGCCAGCAAAAGAGTAAGTAGTAACTTTCCGCAAAATTAGCAAAAAAAGCACTATATCGCTGTTAAAATGTATTTTCAAGCAAAATGGTTTAGGAAAAATCGGAAGGACAGGCACGACCCTCTGTACACTGCCGCAGGGGTCACGTCCGAACCCTGATTTTTACAAATTCCTACCCGCTAAATCAAAATTTTTTGTTTTCTTTGTACTTTTATTCCATTTGTGCAGAAAAAACATACAAAATGTCGTATCTCGATTCCCTCAATGACCGTCAACGCGCTGCTGTGACCGCAACAGATGGGCCTGTTCTGGTTGTGGCAGGTCCCGGTTCTGGCAAAACGCGCGTTTTGACCTATCGCATCGCGTATCTTATCGAACAAGGTGCGCCGCCTGCTGAAATTCTTTCGCTGACGTTCACCAATAAAGCGGCGCGAGAAATGAAAGAACGGATTGCCAAAGTGATTGGCGATAGAGGACAACGTGTTTGGGCGGGGACTTTTCACTCGATTTTTGCTCGGATTCTGCGCAGTGAAGCCGAAAAATTGGGTTATCCAAGCAATTTTTCCATATATGATACCGATGATGCAAAAAGTTTATTGCGCACGGTTATCAAAGAAATGAGTTTTGATAAAGACGCTTATCATGAAAATGCCATTTTGACCCGCATTTCTTCGGCAAAAAGCAATTTGATTACGCCTAAAATCTATGGATTATCGTTGGAAATGACGGATGCGCAAATCGCCGGATTGCCGTATGAACGTCAAGCGCGTATGCGGCAGTATTTGGATGTCAGTACCAAACTCATTGCGCAAGATACCACGACGCGCAGACCTTTTATTTATAAAATTTATTCAGAATATGTAAAGCGTTGCAGACAAGCGGGTGCGATGGATTTTGATGATTTATTGTATCAATTTTACACGTTGTTGTCAGAACATCCTGCCGTTTGTAAAAAATATCAAGAAAAATTTAAATATATTTTAGTAGATGAGTTCCAAGATACCAATCAATTGCAATATGCCATTTTGCGAAAATTGTCGGATTATGCGGGCAGTTTGCATAATATTTGTGTCGTAGGCGATGATGCACAATCGATTTACGCGTTTCGCGGCGCGACGATTGATAACATATTAGATTTTGAACGCGATTTTAAACAATTGAGAACGTTTAAGTTAGAGCAAAATTATCGTTCCACAGGACATATTGTTAATGCGGCAAATGAGGTGATTTTAAATAATCGGAAACAAATCCAAAAATCGATTTGGACGGATAGAGGCGAAGGTCAATTGATTGCGGCTATCAAGTCGAATAATGACCAAGAGGAGGCAAAACGGGTGGTGGATTCGATTTTTGAACATAAAAATCGGCATCATTTGGCAAACAAAGAAATCGCTATTTTGTATCGCACTAATGCACAATCGCGGGCTTTTGAGGAGGCTTTGCGGCGGGCAAATCTGCCGTATCGGGTCTATGGCGGTACGTCGTTTTACGACCGAAAAGAGGTGAAAGACGTGTTGGCATACCTGCGTTTGGTCGTGAATCAGCGCGATGACGAGGCATTGAAACGCGTTATCAACTATCCTACACGCGGGATTGGCGATGCGACGATTGGGAAAATTGCGATGTTGGCGAATAGTTTGAACAAATCGATGTGGGAAACGCTGCGCGAATATCCCGGAACGCCGCGAGAACGGACGGCGATAACGGGTTTTGCATTACTCATTGAAAATTTTATACAACGCGCTCAACGCGGTTCGGCACATGAAATTGCATTATATGTCGTCAAACAATCGCAATTATTGGACAAGTTGAAACACGATACGACGATTGAAGGTTTGGGTCGGATGGAACACGTCAATGCCTTGTTAAATGCGATTGCCGAATTTTGTGATGATGATGAAGTCCAAGATGATTTGATTATTTTAGACAAAACATTACCAACATATTTACAAAATATTGCATTGGTAACAAACGCAGATTTGAATGATCCACAAGCAGATGTGATAACTTTAATGTCTGTTCACTCCGCAAAAGGCTTGGAATATAAATCGGTTTTTGTAACAGGCATGGAAGAAGATTTATTCCCATCCTTGATGGCGAAAGACACGCCACAAGGGTTGGATGAAGAACGCCGCTTGTTTTATGTGGCAATTACGCGGGCAGAATTGTTCTTAACATTAAGTTTTTCAGCAACACGTTACCGATTTGGGGCGTTACAACATACAGCACCAAGTCGCTTTTTGAATGAAATCAATCCAAAACATTTTGACGGTTTCAAAGAAAAAGAAGCAGCCGTTTCAGATGGGCGGTCGCGGGTGACAGGCATGGGGATTGGACGGGCGCAACCCGGATTGGCTCCGCCGCTTGGCATCGACCTTGCCAATTTCAAACCAGCCGCGCCAAGTACGATATTGCTCGGTTTGCGGGTGCTGCATCAGCGATTTGGAGAGGGCGAAGTGTTGGGTGTGGAAGGCACTGGTAGCGGGCGCGTTGCAACGATTCGGTTTAAAGGCGCGGAAAATGCACCCAAAAAAATTATGTTGAATTATGCCAAATTGCAGATATTGAATTAAAAAAAAAGCCTCATACTACGCGTCTGTATGAGGCAACTTGAAATCCAATATTGAAAAATATTAATACATTCAAATTCGTTTTATATTTCAGTTGACCCATGCTTTACTTTTAGCATCCTCTTGGGCTTGCGCCCAATCCGCATTTATCATTTTTGAACTCCGATAAGAAGTTGAATGAGGGTTGTAATGAACGTGTTTTATATTGAATATCAATAAATTATACATTGATAATAAAAATATTTTTTTCATACAAAAATGATTCGAGTTGTGAAATAAAGATTGTTTATATATTAATAGTCATTAGGATACTAAAAGTCAATGAGAAGTAGAATTTTTTTTAAAAAAGAATCAAACCAAACCTTGTCAACTTATAGATGCCATTCGTTCTAATTATTCACACATTATTATCATATTATTTACAAATCATTTTTTTTGTATGAAAAAGGTTTTAATATTTACCTTGTTATGCATGAGCCTTTCTGATACGAAAGGGCAAGTTTTTAATAGTATTTACAATACATTTCAAACAAAATGTATTTCATGCCACAGCAACACGGGGCGTTCAGGCAACTTGGATTTGGAAGGGAGTGGTGCTACCCTATCCGATAAAAAAATCGCCGTTTTTAACAATTTGTTTAATAAAACGCCTTCCAATGCCGCCGCCGCCGCTAAAAATTACAAATTAGTGTATCCGGGTCGGGCGGATATGAGTTTTTTATTTCATAAAATTAACAACGGTTTTGAACCAGCTTTGTCGCTTGGCGCGAATGAAGGCGCAACGATGCCGCGTTCAGGCAGCAGCTTAACGAATACGGAGAAAGAGTTTATCCGTCAATGGATTTTATATGGTGCAAATCAAAATACGACGGTTCCAGAAGGGTTGGTTCGGGCGTATTACGATACGACAGGGCGGGCTTTAGCGGCTTTTCCACAAGGTGCGCCCGCGCCGCCTGCGGCAACCGAAGGTTTCCAAATCAAAATGGGTCCCTTTTTTCTCGCGCCACAAGGTCGCGCAGGGTCTGAACTCGAATATTATCAAAAACATGAATTATTAAACTTGACGCAGACCCAAGAAGTCAACCGTTTAAACTTTTTGTTTTCAAATTATTCACATCATTTTATTATTTACAATTTTACGAATAATGGCGGGAGTGCCGTGCCAGACGGGTTGCGATTAGACCCAAATCACAGTAATGTCGGGCTTTCTGCTGCCGTTCAAGAGCCGACCGATTTGAAATTACCTGCCAAAACCGCTTTCAAATGGGAAGCAGGGCGCGTTTTAGACCTCAATTCACATTACATTAATTATGATGCGACTCATGTTTACAAGGCAGAAGCCTATGTAAATGTCTATACGCAACCTGTGGGGACGGCGCGGCAGGAAATGCGTTCCTTGCTTTTGGCGAATACCAATTTAAATATTCCTGCCAATAATCAGACGATTACAGCAGAATCAAGCCTTCAATTAGGAACAGGCAAAATTTATACATGGGGCGTGATGGGGCATACGCATAAATACGGGACGGGTTATAAAGTTTTTCGGCGGTTAGCGAATGGAACGAAAGGGGAAATTTTGTATGATGCCGCCTGTTCCAATGGAATTCCAGGTTGTTCCGCGCCGAGTTTCGATTATCGGCATATTCCGATGCGTTATTATGAACCTTTTTTGCCGATTGCCTTGAATCCTGGGTTCATCCACCAAGCCAGTTGGCGGAATTACGGCACGACTGCCGTAAATTTCGGACCCACTTCCAATGATGAAATGATGGTTTTAATCGTCATGTATTTGACCGATACGACAGGGTTGCCAACGGCAGCAGTCGATTTGCCTTTGACCGATAAGGAAGTGACAATTGCGCCAAATCCAATGTCAGATAAAACGACTTTGACTTGGCATACCGCAACGATAGGGCGATGTAGATTGCGCTTATTTGACTTGAATGGTCGAGAAGTGCAAAGTGTACAATCGTTTTTAGGAGGCGAAAGTATTGATATACAACGGAATACGTTGGTTGGAGGTGTTTATATTTATCAATTAGAAGATACAAAGGGGCATCGAAAACAAGGAAAAATCGTAATAGAATAAGAGGACTTTACGTAAGTGTTCGCAAAGTCCTCCATTTTATAGGGACTTTGCGAACACTTACGTAAAGTCCCCTATAAAATTCGGATTTTATAACCACAAAAAGGTATTTTTGGGATATAAAAAAATTTTGCTCATACAATAAAAAAATATAACAAAAAAACGCTCTAAAAATGTACCCCATTTGTACTAAAACCACTATTTTGCCGTCTGATATGAAAATATTATTGTCACAATATCCACTCCTCCTGTTTTTGAAAAGTTTGAAAAGAGTGCATTTTTATCGGAATTTCAAATGAAAACCCAATAGAACCTTTTTCAAAACAACGTTTTAAAAAACAAAAGAAGGCGGATATAAATCGCCCTTATAACCTATGCCAACTTCGATGACCCCCGCCGAAAATCGGCACTTGTCCAAAAGTTTAGTGTTTCCGTTGCTTTTTGTAGCGTCAATTTGGTTGGTACAGATTGCGCAATACGGTTTGCGTTTAGATTTAGGCGATTGGGGCATTTTGCCGCGCACGCCTATCGGATTAGGAGGCATCCTTTTCGCACCGTTTTTACATGGCGGCTGGGGGCATTTAGCGGCGAATACCGTCCCTTTTTTCGTCTTATCGTTAGCCATTTTCTATTTTTATCCGCGAGTTGCGGTACGGAGTATGGTCTTAATGTACTTTGTAAGTGGTTTTTTGGTGTGGATTTTTGCGAATCCTGCGTATCATATTGGGGCGAGTTATGTCGTGTACGCAATGTTATCGTTTGTGTTTTGGAATGGTGTTTTTCGGCGAAGTGCGTATTCTATCCTTTTGGCATTGCTCGTTTTATCGATTTATGGCGGCATGTTTCAGGGAATTGCGCCTTCATTGGAAAATGAAATCAATCATATTAGTTGGCAAAGTCATTTAATAGGCGGATTTGTGGGCATATTTGCAGCCTATTATTACAAAGAAGAATTGGAAATCAGCGAATTGACCCGCGATATGCAGACCGAAGAGGCAAAACAATATTTTTTTACCCGCGATGTGTTTGAACAGACCATCGCCGAAAGACAACAAGCAGAGGAAGAAAGACAATTGCGTGAGTGGGAAGCGCGCAAAAATGACAATCCGTATTTCGGGACTTGGTACACGAGTTCAACAGATGTTTGAGGATTGAATTTAGGAATGAAGCCATTGGAAAGGAATCAAGCATTTGCTTGATTCCTTTTTTTAATTTATAACTCGTAATTGGGTTTCAAAATATTGAAAGGATTATTCGGGTCACTGTAAAATGCGTCAATAATTCGTGCCACTTCTTCCACGTCATCCGTGATAGGCAATAAATCAAGGTCTGCTTCACTAATATTATGTTCTTGTTCAAACATAATATTTTTAAACCAATCTTTCAAACCCGTCCAAAATTTCGTACCGACTAAAATCACAGGTACTTTTGTAATTTTTCGAGTTTGAATCAAGGTCAAAACCTCAAAAAGTTCGTCCATCGTCCCGAAACCACCCGGCAAAACCACAAAGGCTTGGGCATATTTCACAAACATCACTTTGCGAATGAAAAAATAACGGTGGTCAAGGCTTTTATCATCATCAATATACGGATTATGATGTTGCTCAAACGGCAAATCAATATTCAAGCCGACCGAAACACCCTGATTTAATTTCGCTCCTTTATTACCTGCCTCCATAATGCCAGGCCCGCCACCCGTAATCACGCCATAACCTTCTTCCGTCATTTTGCGGGCAATCGCTACCGCTAATTCGTAATAAGGACTCCCCGGTTTAGTCCGCGCCGAGCCAAAAATCGATACACAGGGACCGATAGAGTTGAGTTTTTCAAACCCATCTACAAATTCTGCAATCACTTTAAACATCGTCCAAGAGTTTTCCCCCTTGATTTTAGTCCATTGTTTGCGACTTTTTTGATTCGAGGAAGTCGCTTTCTCAGGGACAGGAGTTTCCGAAATGCGTTTTTTCGCACCCATAATACGTTGATTATCATTTTGTTGTGAAAGAATAAATTACTTTAAATCCGTTTTCTCGTTCAAAATCGGGAAAGACAGCAAGCAAATATAATCGGTTTTTAATTGTCGTGCTTCCTTTTATTACAAAATGTCATTTTATGGTCAAATTTTTAAAAATCGCTTGAAATTTAAAAGATTGTATTTTTCTTTGCGGCGTTGACGTAACCTTATTCTATTTTCTAACAAAAAACAAAACTTCGCAATGAACCGAATTAAAGGAATATTCACCATGATATGCACTTGTTTTGCATTGATAATGAATACTTTACATGCACAAGGCAACGCGGCTAAAATGCCTGAACCCAAAGTATTAGCTGAAAAAGAAGTTGAAATGATGACCAAAGATTTGAGTTTGACGAGCGAACAAGCCCAAAAAATTACTCCAATCGCTCTTAAATATGCTGAAAAACGCAAAGAAGTTTCCGAAGAGGGACTGAATACGGGCGATTGGTCAAGTACGGGCGCGAAAATGGAAAAACTCAGCCAAGAGAAAGATGTCGAGCTAAAACCAATCCTTACGGAAGTGCAATACATTGAATATCAAAAGTTTAAGAAAAAAATGAGGGCGAAATTTAGCAGAAGACCCTAATTGAATAGAGCATACCTATTCCAAAATTATGACAATAATCGTAGAAAGCCGAACTGTCTCCTACGATTATTGCTATAATTTTTCTTGCCTAATCTTTAAATTCTTTTCCCTAAATCAGAAAAATGAAAAAAGCCTTCGATAATCAATTGATTATCAAAGGCTTGTGGATGTGGGCGTTGACGGATTCGAACCGCCGACCCTCTGCTTGTAAGGCAGATGCTCTGAACCGACTGAGCTAAACGCCCTTAAAGTCTTCGCTTATTTTCTTAAGGCGCTGCAAAGATACAACAAACTATTTCACCTGTGCAAGTTTTTTTCGATTTTTTTTTAATTTTTTTTTCTTGGGTTCTTTTTAAACACATAGTTCACATAGGGGGACATAGTTCACATAGGGGCAATCTTTTATAGATGTGTTGTAAACCATTGTTTTAGAATCTTTTACATCTAAAACAACGCACCTTAAAAAATCATACCTATGTGAACTATCTCCTCCTATGTGAACTATGTGTTTTAGAATCTTTTACATCTAAAACAACGCACCTATAAAAAATCATACCTATGTGAACTATCTCCTCCTATGTGAACTATGTGTTTAAAACAAAAGGCACAAATGATTGCTCATTTGCACCTTTTGAATTGTTTTAGCTCTATTGTATGGGCAAATTGAAGTGGCTTTACGAATAAACCCACCCCAATTTACGGTATTGATGGCAACAGACTATTGGTCCATTTTAACCACTTTCTTCATCGGAATTACTTTCCCGTTGGAGTAGATGGTCAAATTGTAAATACCTGCTGCCCACTCTGTTGTACTGATTTCAATCATTTTTTGGTTGAAAGCGGCTGTATGAACGATTTGTCCTAAGCCATTTGTCACCACTAAACGGTCGTTGTTGCTGAATGCTACTTGTGGATTTTGAACTTCAATCACCAAACGGTCAGAGAATGGATTTGGATAAGCTACTGCTTTCAAAGTCTCTGCCAATTCGCTTAAATCGGTTCTAATCGTTACCGTTACGGTTTGTACCAATGAATCCACACAACCATTAGAGTTGGTTACTTTCAACTTAATTGTGTATGTACCATTCGCTTTGTACCAGAACGTTGGATTTTGTTGCGTAGAAGTGGAGTTCAACGCATCGCCAAATGACCAAAGCACTGTACCTGCTGAAGATGTATTCGCGAAGTCAACCACACTTGTTGTACCTGCTTGTACCGTCCGTGTGAAACTTACTGTTGGTTTTGCAAACACGGTCACTGCAATTGGTGCTGCTGACGCGCTGCTACAACCTGTTGAAGATTCTGTTACAAGCACTGTGTATGAACCCACTGCATTCGCTGAATAAACACGGTTTGTTGCACCTGCAATCGCAGTACCATTGTTACGCCATTGATATGTGTAGTTGTTGCCAACTGGCGCACTCAATGCTACGTTGTCACCCGGACAGAAGCTCGTTAAACCACCTGCTGTAATTGTTGACAATGGTAACGCATTCACCACAACTGCTTGTGATGCGGTTGCTGTACAACCTGCTGCATTTGTTACCGTTACGGTATAAGTCCCTGCTGTACTTGCTACTAATGTAGTTGTTGTTGCACCTGTTGACCACAAGTAAGAGGTTCCACCTGCAATCGTCAAAGTTACGTTGTCACCCGGACACAAGTTCGGAGAACGGCTTGTTGTCAATGCTGGCGTTGGAGCTGCATTGACCGTTACTGCTGTTGCATTCGATGTGTTGCGACATCCGTTTGCAGCAGTTACAACCACTGTGTAAGAACCGCCCATGTTTGCTGCATAAGTTGCTGCTGTTGCACCTGCAACCGCAGTACCGTTGTTCAACCATTGGTAAGTCAAACCAGTACCTGTATTTGCATTCAATACAACGCTTCCACCTGCGCAGAATGTCGTTGCAGTAGTCGCAGCCGAAGTTGCTACTGGTAAAGCATTTACAGAAACTTGTTGTGTCGCTGCTGCTGTACAACCTGCTGCATTCGTGACCGTTACCGTGTAAGCACCTGCTGTGTTCACTGTGATAGAAGTCGCTGTGCTGCCTGTTGACCATGCGTAAGAAGTACCACCTGTTACATTCAAGGTAACATTGTCACCTTGACACAACGTTGTGTTACCAACTGCTGTGATAGTTGCTGTAGGAAGTGCATTCACCGTTACAGAAGTCGCTGTAGAAGTTGCAACGCAACCATTTACATCGGTTACGTTAACCGTATAAGAACCACTTGTATTGGCAATATAGTTTGCACCTGTTGCAATGTTACTACCGTTTTTCAACCATTGGTAAGAGCTACCGGCTGCTGCTGGTGCGCTCAATACCACATTACCGCCTTGGCAGAATGTTGTAGGAGATACGGTTGTTACAACTGCTGACGGAGCTGCATTTGCACTTACATTTGTTGCCGCAGAAATATTTTGACAACCATTGCTGTTTGTCACTGCCACTGTATAAGCACCTGATGTAGATGCGATATAAGAACTTGTCGTAGCACCTGCAATTGCAGTACCGTTATTGCGCCATTGGTAGCTCAATCCTGTACCACCATTTGCATTCAAAGTAACGTTACCACCTGCGCAGAAACTGGTTACACCACCTGCTACAATCGTTGCTGTTGGTAATGTTGCTACTGTCACCGCAGTTGCAGTGGATGCACTTGAACAACCATTTGCATTCGTTACGGCTACGGTATAAGAACCGGCTCCATTCGCTGTATAAGTAGCTGCTGTTGCACCTGCAATCGCAGCACCATTGTTAGACCATACATAAGTCAAACCTGTACCTGTATTTGCATTCAACGCAACACTTCCACCTGCGCAGAATTGTGTTGCACCACCTGCTGCAATCGTAGCACCCGGTAAAGCATTTACGGTTACAGTTGTACTTGTAGAAGTATTAGTACATTGTGTTGTACCATCTTTTACCGTTACTGCATAAGTACCTGCATCGCCTGCTGTATAATTTGGACTTGTAATACCTGCAAGAGTAGTACCGTTTTTAGTCCAAACGTAGGTCAAACCTGTACCTGTATTTGCGTTTAACGCAACAGAACCACCTGCACAGAAAGTAGTTGCACCTACTGCTGTTAAAGTTGCTGTTGGTAAAGCACTGATTGCTACCGCTACACCTGTTGATGTTGCTGTACAAGCCGCGCCGCTTGATACGATTACAGAATAAGTACCTGCTGCATTTGCTGTGTAAGTAGCTGCTGTTGCACCTGCAATCGCAGTACCGCCGTTAAGCCATTGGTACGTTGCTGCACCTGCGTTTGCGCTCAACAATACACTTCCACCTGGGCAGAAAGTCGTTGGTGCGCCATTCGCTGTTGCTGTTGCTGTTGGAGTTGCATTCACTGTTACACCTTGAGCTGCGGATGTACTTGTACATGTATTTGCGTCTGTAACTTTTACAGCGTATGAACCTGCTGCATTGGCTACGTAGCTTGCGCCCGTTGCTGCTGGAACAATCGCAGTACCATTGTTCAACCATTGGTAAGTCAAACCTGTACCTGCATTAGCATTCAACGTAACACTTCCACCTGCGCAGAACGCTGTCGGACCTGCTGCTACAAGCACTGCTGCTGGGGGCGCATTAACCGTTGTCGTTGTTGCTGCAGAAGTTGCTGTACAACCTGTTGCATAAGTTGCTGCTACGGTATAGACACCTGCTGCTGTTGCTGTATATGTAGATGCGGTTGCTGCTGGTACTAAGGCATTGTTGAAATACCATTGGTAAGAAGTTGCTGCACTTGATGTCAACACTGCATTACCACCTGTACAGAATGCTGTACTTGGTGCTGTAATCGTTGGTACTACTGGAGTACTTACCGTTACAACTGCTGGAGTTGCTGACAAATTGCTACAAGCTCCGATTCCACCGTTTGTAACAGACACTGTGTAAGAACCTGCTGCATTCGCTGCATAAGTTGCGCCACTTGCTGCTGCAATCGCTGAACCATCTTTATACCATTGATACGTGTAACCTGCACCTGCTGGTGCTGCTGTCAAAGTCGTTGTTCCACCCGGACACAATGCTGCGCCTTGTGCAACCGTTGCTGCTGGTACCGCGTAAACGGTAACAGATGTCGTAGATGAATTTGGACAACTGCTTGGACCTGCGCCTGTTGCAACAAATTTGTAAACCCCTGTTGCAGTTGCTGTGTAAGTATTACCTGTTGCTAATGCAATCGGTGAGTTATCTTTTTCCCACTTATACGTTGCACCTGCTGTTGGAGTGCCTGTCAAAACGACACTACCGCCTGCACAGAATGTTGTCGCGCTACTTGCTGTGACCGTCGCTACTGGTGCTGTAATCGGGGTAACCGTTTCAGTTGCTACGCCTGTACAGCCCTTTGCATCTGTCACCGTCACTGTATAATTACCTGGTGCTGCATTAATATCTCTTGATGTGCTGTTACCTGCATTTGCAGACCAAAGGTAAGTATAAGGACTTGTACCCTGAAATCCTTCAATATTTAATGGCACGGTTGCAAATTGACAAATTGTCAAACTACCGCCTGCTGTTAATGTTGGAATTGGATTCGCATTAACGGTTACAGCTTGTACTGCTGAAGCACATACAATACCATTCGATGTAACAGATACTTTGTAGCTACCTGTCGCATTTGCTGTATAATTAGCTACTGCACTTGGACCTTGAACCGATGTTGCACCATTAAACCATTGGTAACTCGTTGCACCTGCTGGCGCACTCAACACTACGCTATTCCCTGCACAAAATGTTGTAGGTGTTACTGTTGTGATGACTGGAGTTGCATTTACAAGTACTGTGGCTGCTGCTGATGTCGCTTTACAAGTTCCATCAGAAGTTTCAACTGTGTAAGAACCACCTTCAGTTGCTGCATAAGAAATTCCTGTTGCACCTGTAATCTCAACACCACCTTTGAACCATTTACGTGTTGCACCTGCAAGTGCATTCGCTGTCAATGTTACCGTAGTACCTGCACACACCGCAGCTGGAGCTATTGGTGTTATACTGGATGCTGGTAATGCACCTGCTGAAATTGTAATTGGAGCAGATGTATTTTGGCAACTTGCATTTGAAACGTGAACATCATAGGTACCCGTTATCGTTGTCGTATAAGTAGAAGCAATTGCACCTGCAATATCCTGCATGATACCTGCATTATCTGCTTTCCGCCATTTGTAAGTCAAGGCTGTACCTGTGTTCGCTGTAAATGTAACTGGTGTACCAGAACAAACATTCGTTGCACTCGCTGTTGCAACTGCGGTTGGACGTGCATTCACTGTTACAATTATCGCTGTTGAGGTAAATTTACAACCATTTACATCTGTACCAACTACATGGTGTGAACCTTGCATTGTTGCATTGTACGGCGATGCAGTTGCACCTGCAATATCAACATTATCTTTTTTCCACTGATACGTGTAAGTACCTGCTGGAGATGGCGTTGCTGTCAATTGTACATTAGCACCATCACAGAATGTCGTTACACCACCTGCTGCAATCGTACCTGTTGGCAACGCATTCCATGTTGCTTGGAGTGCCGTTGACACACTCGTACAGCCATTAGAGGTAACTGTCACTTTGTAAAATTTTTGAACCCCATTTGCAACCGATTGAGCTGCAGTCGTCGTTCCAGTAGCCACATAAGTACCACCCAAAGTCGCCGATGAAGCCCAAGCGTATGTGTACACTGTACCTGCTGGTAATGCAGGTGCCGCATTTGCTGTAAATGTAGATGCGGAAGTACCATCCAAACAAGCTGGAGCATAAACTACTGCATTAGTTGGTATCGCTGTTGCTGTCACCACTAAATCCGTAGAAGAACAACCTGGTGTTACTCCACCATAAGTTGCTACGACTTTGTAAGTACCTCCTGCTGTTGCTGCATATGTTGTTGCTGTCGCACCATTTGCAACACCATTAAAATACCATTGTAGCGTAGGCACTGCTGCTGGAGCAACAGGAATACTTGCTGTCAATGTATTTGAACCTGGTGTACAAAGTGCTGTTGCTCCTGAAATCGATGGTAATGGATTTACTGTTACAGTAATTGGATTTGAAGTTGTAGAACAACCTGCAAATGTTACTACTGCTCTGTATGTACCAGAAGCAACCACTGTCAAATTAGGTGTAATGGCAGAAGCTGTTGTTGCTACTGCGATGTTTGTACCATTATTAGTCCATTGGTAAGTTGCACCTGTGGTTGTATTTACATTCAATACGTCGCTAAGACCTGCACAAAAAGTAGTCAAGTTTGCTTGGGTAGCGGTTGCTACTGGAATCGCATTCACTACTGTTGCTGCTGAAGCCGTAGGACAACCATTTGCTGCTGTTACAACCACTGCATAAGAACCTGCTGTTGCTGCTGTATAAGTCGCTGCTGTCGCACCTGCAATATTTGCACCCGCCAATTGCCATTGGTAAGTCAAACCTGTACCTGCATTCGCTGTCAATACTGAACCTGCACAAATAGGGTTTGGCGTTGTAATCGTTGCTGGAGCTGCTGTACCTTGACTAACAACAATTGGGTTAGAAAGTTGAGAACAACCATTTGCATCCGTTACACGAACTGTATAAGTACCAAATTCTGCATATGTAACCGTATGATTTACGGTATTTGTACCTACTGGATTACCATTTTTATACCATTGTTTTACCAAACCTGCCAATGGATTTGCATCCAATTGTACGGTTGCTGTTGGTACACACAAAGTAGTAGCACTATTTGCTGCAATCGGCGATGTCGGAATCGGATTGATTGTAAAAGAGGAAGGTACAGAAGTATTCGTACAACCTGCTGCACTGGTCACTGCTACAAAGTATGCGTCTGTAGATAGTGGTGCAACTGCTGCATAAGTCTGAGCCGTTTGACCCGTTTGCAATACATTATTTTTATACCATTGGTAAGTCAAACCTGTACCTGCATTCGCTGTCAATGTGCTTGTACCACCTTGACACACTGCTGCTGCCCCTGTAACAATTGCATTTGGCAATGGATTCACTGTAACCGTAGTTGCCGCAGTAGTACCAGGACAAGTATTTGCACCGGTAACCGCTACTGAGTAATCGCCAGTTGCTGTTGCAGTGTAAGAAACACTTGTTGCTGTTGCAATATCAGTACCACCTTTTTTCCATTGATAAGTGTAATTTGCACCGCCACCTGCGCTTGGTGTTACCGTCAAAACGACATTGTTTCCTTGACAGAAAGTGGTTACACCACCTGCTGCTATTGTACCTGCACCTACTGGATTCACTGTTAACACTTGTGTAGCAGTTGTCACACAACCACTCAACTCTGTTGCTAATAATGTATAAGTACCAGCTATACCTGTTGTAAGGATTCTTGTTGTATCTGTAAGTGTAGTCGTCACCGCAGGAGTACCTGCTGTTCTTTTCCAAACATAAGTAATATTTGTAGTAGCAGCTACTTGGGGTCCAGGTGATGCTGTAAGTGTTGTCGTAGCACCTGCACAAATAGTGCTGGATGCTATTGCAATACTTGCTCCCAATATAGGCGTAACCGTCAATGTTTTCGCTGCAGAAGTCGCGCTACAACCAGTTGAGGTTTGTGTTACAACTAAAGTATAAGGACCTACACCTGCTGCTGCATAAGTTGCTGCTGTACCTGCTGCGCCTGAAACGTTCACCCCATTATCTTTCCATTGGAAAGTGAAGCCTGTTGTTGGCGTTGGCGCACTCAAAAGAGTCGTGCTACCACTACAAACAGAGTTTGCACCTGAGATAACTGCACTTGGAGCAGGAGTCACGGTGATTGTCGTTGGAAGTGAATTTTTCGCACAACCTGTCGCTGCGATAGCTACAAATGTATAAGAGCCTGTTGTATTTGCTGGAAATGTATAGGTAAGTCCTGTCGCACCTGCGATAGTAACACCATCTTTTCTCCACTCATAAGTAGCACCAATATCGGATGTACCTGTCAATGTAATAGATGAATTTTCGCAAATGGCTGTCGCAGGCGCACCTGTGAAACTTGCTGTTGGCAATGGATTCACTGTAATTACAGTTGCAGGAGAAGATACCGCAGTACAACTTGCACTGGATACTTCAACTGTATAAGAACCTGCAGTAGTAGTCAAGTACGTTGCACTTGTTACCCCTGCGATAACGGTTCCTGCTTGTTTCCACACGTAAGTATAAGTACCTGCTGGGGTAGGATTCGCCGTTAAAAGCGCCGTCTCACCGTCACAAATCGTAGTTCTATTAGCAGTTAAAGTAGTACTTAATGGCGTTACAAAAATGTTTTGGCTTGCTGCTGCTGTACAACCATTTCCATCAGTCACTGTCACCGTGTAAGTCAATGTCTGTGGAGGATTAACATTAATGGTTGCCGTTGTAACATTAATACCAGCATTAGCAGCCCATAAATAAGAAACACCACCACTGGCTGTAATCGACACTGGTGCATTCGGACAAACCGTAGAAAGTCCTGGTGCCGCTATCGTGAAAGTCGGAATTGGTTTCGGATTAACAACGACTGGTGTTGCTACCGAAGTAGCTGTACAACCGCCTGCTGTAACACTGAATGTATAATTGCCTGCTGTCGTAGCTGTGTAAGAAGCAGTTGTTGCTGTTGGAATAGCCACTGCATTTTTATACCACTGATAAGTACCTGCTACCGCAGTCGCATTCAATACCACATTATTGCCTTCGCAAAAAGTAGTAGAAGTTAAACCCGCAATAGTAGGTGTAGTCGGTACCGCAGTCGTTGTAACGACTACTGCGTTAGACACAGGGCTTGCACAACCATTTGCAGTGGTTATCACAGTATAAGTACCTGCAACGGTTGCGCTATAAGTAGGAGAAGCAGAAGCAGCACCAGCTACTACACCTGCATTATACCACTGATAGCTTGCACCTGCTACAGTATTTGTAGTCAATAGTACTGGTACGTTTGCACAAGTCGAAATCGGTCCTGCTGGCGTAATTGCCGCCGTTGGAATCGCATTAATTGTTACAACTTGTGCCGCAGAAGTTACCATACAACCGTTTGTTGTTGTAACATCTACTGTGTATGAACCTGACGCTGTTGCTGCATAAGTCGCTGCTGTTCCTGCTGGCGCAGCAATCGCAGTCCCATCTTTTTTCCATTGGTAAGTCGCTCCTGCTACTGCTGTAGCTGCCAAAGAAACAGATGCCCCTTGACAAACGGCAGCACCCGCAGGTGTCGGCGTGATAGCAACGGGCGGATATGCTGGAGCACAAGTACCTGTCACAGGACTTGTTGCATCAGCTGTTACCGCACCTGTTACGGTACCAGCAACGTTATTTGTACTTGCATCCGTCATGGTAGCACCTGCATTGCATTGGTAATAGCGAATCAATCCCGTATTACTTGGCAATTCACAAGTACGATAACTTGCTACTTCGCACGCTGCTAACGCACGATTCCAAATCCGAACCTCGTCCATACTACCGTTGAACGAACTCGGACAAGACACCGCACTACCAATTGTAGGCGTTACAGTAGAAGTCAAGTTAGCGACATTGGCTGTTGCAACAGTGTTTAAAGCACCATCAATATACAACCGAAGCGTTCCAGCAGAACGCACTGCTGCTACATGATGCCACAAACCATCGTTTTGACGCAATCCCGTAGAGGCAACACTATTGTAATTTGTACAAGCCGCATCTTCACTAACTTCAAACTGAACTTCCCCATTCGCGTTGATGACTAAATTCCAATAATTGGAGCATTGGCTTGTACAACTGTTGGTTCTGTTACTAAGGAGTGCCATCGATGTCGCAACTGGTGTCGCAGTGGTTTTAAAAGTGGTTTCCACTGTAAAATCACCTGTACCAAACGGCGTGATAGCCCCTAAACTAACATAATTTCCAGTACCAGCCATTGTAATGCCATTCTGAGCAAACGCCCCGATACTGGCACACAGCAACCCCATCGAAAATAGGTGAGCTTTAAAACTAAACTTTTTCATAATAAAATTTAATTACAAATAAATTTTTTTTGAACCAAAAGCCACTTATTCAGTGAAGAATGGTTTTTTGTTAAAGGCGTAATAATTATAAAATGGTTACTACTTGCAATCGAAATTGCAACAAAGAATGAGTCGTTAACTTGGGGACTTATCTACGCCTGCGAAACTTAATTTATGCGTTTGTTTTTACTTTTTTTTGTAAAAAAATAAAAAACAATTTTCAGCTTTCTTCATAAAGGACATGTCATGGCACAAAAATATAGAAGCAATTTTTCTCAAAATCCGCTACGCAAATCTTCCACGAAAAAATTGGATACGATTTTTATCACAAAAAAAAGGAACGCATATCTCACAAGGATTCAACGGATTAGCTCATAAAAAATGCACATTTATCTCACAACCCAAAAGCATTATAGCGGGACGATTCAATTTTTAACCTGTTGCAGGTATAAATCAATATACCACAAATTGTGACATTTAATTTTATGCAGGAATTAAAGTATTTACAGGTAAAAGCCATTTTTAAAAGGAATTAAAGTTGGAAAATGATTGATTTTTTGCCAAAAAATCAAGTTTTTGCCGTCCTTGTATCCCTCGAAAAAAGCGGCATTCACTTCGTAAATACAGCAAAATTCAGGTTCATTAAGAATCGCCTTACCACTCCACTTGACTTTTTATACACTTGACGGAGGCGTATCGCTCAACACAATACTTATTCAGATAGATATGCATTGGCTATAACGGAGCAATGAAACCAGCATCAGGGTTTGTTCCAGCAGTGCATGCAGTGTGTGATATGTTTGACATTCGTACTCGTTTGCCGTTTGTTACCGGTTTGAACATTATGCTGAGTCTTGACATCTTGTAGTTAGGAAATTTTTCTTGTTAGTTTCACGCCACAAAGTTAATATAACTTTATTAACTATTTAACGGTACGTTGATTTTTTTTTCATTATTTTACATTTTTGTAAGGTTTGATTATAAAAAAAATCGCACAAAATGCGTTATGAGGGCTTTTTAAAATGTGTTTTATTATAAATTTTTATAATATTGAATATCTAATTTTTTCATAAACATTTAGGTTTCAACCTTTTTTGAACGGCTTTTTTTGATTTTTTTTTCATACTAAGTGGTACAAAGATACAATAGTTTTTCGGATTTGATTTACAATTTTTTGCTTTTTTTTTAAATTTTTTTTTTGAAACGGCATTTCTGTCCTTTATTTGACGCAATGGCTTTTCATACCTTCATATGACCAAGTTGTATTTTATACGTCACAATTTTAGCCCTACTTATTTTCAGAACGACTGCTGTTTTACTTTTTTTGAAGTAGGAATTACGGAATTTAAAGTATTAAGGACGCAAGGAATGTTTTTTTTAAAACATTTCAACTACCATTGGGTTATCACGGCGATAATTTGTTGGACGCGGCGATGAAACTTTTGCCTGCAAAGGCGGCGTTTGTTGCACTTGCAAGGCGAAATTAGTGTCTGGGCAAGTCAAAATCGGCGTTCATTATGGTCTGGAAGCGGAAGAAATCGCCGCAGGTTTCATATTGACTTGCCAATCGCACCCGCGTACTCCGACCGTGAGCGTTGATTTTGATTTTAAATAAATGACTAAAACGTTGATTTTCAAGGAATTATACCGTTTGGAGGGTTTGAAACCCTCCAAACGGTGTGGCAGAAAACACTTTATTCCCAATTCAATCATCCATTTTTTCCAACATTTCGTTTCTAAAAAAAGCGGGCGTTTGTCCATTTTGAATCCACTGACACCAAGCACAATCCGCCGCACCACAACCTGTAAACGCTCGCGCTTGAATCTTTTTCCAAACATTTCGGATCATTTCGCGCATCATATCCACATCATGCCCATCTAAGTTGATTTTTTTGGAAACAAATTGTCCCTGTCCATTCGGTTCAAGGTAAGCGATTTCGCCTTCCCAAACCCGCATCGCACCGCGCTGATGTTGCTCCAATAAAATTTTGTAAAACGCCAATTGTCGCCAATATTTGCCGCCCATTGGGTTTTTCGCAGAGGGTTTATATATAAATTTATCTTCTTGTTTTCCTGTTTTATAATCAAGGACGCGCACCGAAACGGGCGTTGTAAACTCAATTTTATCAATGGCTCCTGTGATAGGAATATTTTCGATTTCGGTGCTAAAATGGCGTTCAACCCAAGCTTCATCCTGCCAAGTAGCCACTTTTTGCTGATAAAATGCCTGAAGTCGGGCTTTTCCAGTTGCCAAACGGCGGTCATATGCCTTCGTTGCGAAGTAACCGCGTTGCCGTTCCATCTCGGATTTGAACCAGCGCAAGGCTTCTTCCACAGGCGGAAATAGATTGTTTTTTCGTTCATTGAAAATGCGGCGCAAGGCATAATGCATTGCCGTTCCGTACCGCGCCGAATCGCTCACGGCATAAGGTAATTTCACGATATATTCGTAATAAAAACTCAACGGACAATCCAGATAAACGTTCATTGCCGACACAGAAAGTTGAAAATTTTTCAAACGTTCTTCCGTCCATTGCGACTCTAATAAAATCGGATTGGGCAAGGGCGTTTCGGTCAAAAGGGCTGTTTGATACGCCGAAACAAGGGTTGCGGGCAAGGCTTTATGTTGGATTTCGAGTTGCCCACCCGCCAATATTTCATCAACGAAAACACTGTGTACCAATGCTTTATCTTTGGAATCGGTCTCTGCAAAGGAGATTTGCAAGTGCGATTTTGCTCGTGTGACGGCTACATAAAACATCCTTCGCCTCGCCTCCTCCACATCCGCTTCCGCGCTAAACGTGAGCGTATCGGGCAAAGCAAATCGATGATGATTGCCCCGATTCGACTTTTCCCACTCGCCCGCCACTGCGTCGATGACGAAAACATGTTCAAATTCTAAACCTTTCGCGCTGTGTGCGGTGATAAGTTGCACGCCATTTGGGTCTAACATGGTTTTTTGAAGTGGAATCGACAAACCATTATCATCCATCGAATCCAACATTTCCAATAATTTGTTTAAATCCAAACGCGGATTTCGACCCATTTCGGTTTTAATAAATTCAAAAAAAGAATATAAAATTTGCATTTGCCACAACCTATCAGGAGAATCACTAATATACGTCAATAAACCAGTGCGATTGATAACCGTTTCCACCAATGTCAATAATGGTTGATTTTGCACCATTTTTAACAATTGTTTTAAAACGACCCAAATTTTAAGTACCTTTTCGTCGGTTGAATGGGATAAAATATCGCGCCATCGTTTTGCGACGTAACTCGGCGCACCCTCTTTCGGTTCTTCTGCTTGCACAAATTGCGATAATAGGGCAGCTAACGTTTCTAATTCAAATCCTAAAAAATCAATATTCAAAATTTTAAACAAAAAATGTTCTCCTGAATACGGTTGTCGCTGTTCCGCAACCAACCATTTCAATAATAACCGAACATTTTGTATCAATTTGGTATCTAAAATATTGACTTTGCGCTTGACACGATACGGCACATTCCGTTTTTCCAAGAGTGACATCAAAGTTGCCACTTGTTTATGTTGCGCATAAAGGATAGCAATTTGATTCAACGGCACTTGATTATCCCGCATTTGTTCAATTTGATGCACGATGTCTGCCGCCTCTTGCAACCGATTGGGATACGCAATAATTTGGGGTAATTTTCGTTGAATATCATTTAATAAATTGGCTTTCAAGGTTTTATCCAACTTCAATACATGCAATTCATTAATAATTCGTAATTTATTATAATCAATCAATTGTTTCGATGCATCCAAAATGGCTTGGGAAGAACGATAATTTTCTTTTAAAACCACTGTTTTAATATCCTGCCGATAGGTTTCAAAAAACTCACCGAGATTGCGCAATCGCGCCCCTTGAAATTCATAAATCGCTTGGTCATCATCGCCGACGATGAAAATATTCGGATTTTGCCAATATTGAATTAATAATTGCAATAAAGTGTTTTGCGAACCATTCGTATCTTGAAATTCATCAACCAAAAAATACAAATATTGCTCTTGATAACGACGCAATAAAAAACCATTTGTTTTAAATGCGCGAATGACCCATAAAATCATATCATCAAAATCGTACCGATGACGGCTTTTCAACATATCTTGAAAAATGGGATATAATTTAGCGGCGGCGGTCAAACGCTCCATTTTTTCGCGGGCTTCCAAAACGGCTGTTTCTTTTAAATCGCCTTTTTGATAACTCCCTTTTTTAGAATTTTTGTATAAAAAATTTTCATTTATTGGTATTTTTTCAAAATATTCAAGAATCTTATTATCAATGAATTGGGTATCCCAATGCTCTTTTTTCATCAATTGAAACAAGTCGTGCAATTGCTTTTCATACGCATAAACACTGCCTTTTCGCAACGGATTATTGGGATTTAAATGCTCTAAAATGGCTCGAATGATTTCAACTCGTTCCAAATCGGACAAGGTTTCGCCTTGCTGCATCCCAAAAAAATCGGGATTTTCATGGATAATCGAATTGCAAAAAGAGTGAAATGTGAAAATTCGGATACGCCTTGCTTCGGGTCCAATCAGTTGTAAAAGGCGTTCCCGCATCGCTTGCACGCCTGCATCTGTAAAGGTTAGACACAAAATGTTTTGTGATTGCGTATCGGTTTCCATCAAAATACGACCGATGCGTGCCGCGAGTAAGTGGGTTTTGCCTGTTCCGGGTCCCGCAATGACCATAACGGGTCCTTCTATCTGCTCCACAGCCTGTCGCTGCGCCGCATTGAGCGCATTTAAAACCGCCGCAAAATTTTTTTGATAATGATTTTCAGTCTGCATCCATGATTTTTTTTCAGCGCAAAAGTAAGATAAATTCGCCGAATGGAGGATGATAAGCAACTTGGTCGTCAGGAAATTTTATTTTTTTCTAAAAAAGGGTTCATATCTGCATTAAAAACAAAAAACTTGCGTAGAGACTTCTCTACGCAAGTTTTTTTTGTATGATGCAAACGTTATCAGATGCAATCTATTCCGATAGAACGGATTAACGACGATTCCAACGATCATCACGGTCGCCACTTGTACGGTCACGGTTGAAACCACCGCCGCCGCCATCGCCGCCACCACGATTGAAACCACCACCGCCGCCGCCACCGCGATTAAAACCGCCGCCGCCGCCGCCACCGCGATTAAAACCGCCGCCGCCACCACCGCTTTTACGGTCGTCGCCGCGCGGAGTTGCTTCTTTAACAACAATCGTGCTACCGTCTAACTCTACGCCGTCGAGTTTAGCAATCGCTGCTTTTGCTTCTTTGTCATCAGGCATTTCAACGAAACCGAAACCTTTAGAACGGCCTGTTTCTCTGTCCATGATAACATTCGCTGAATCAACATCGCCAAATTCCGCGAACGCATCGCGTAAACCGTCGTTAGTTGTCTTAAAATTTAACTTTGCTACGAAAATATTCATCTAAAAAAATTAAAAAAAATAAAAAAAAATAAAAAACAACAACAGTTCGTCTTAATCTTTTGATTTTAGTTGAACTAAGTTTCGCTTGTTTGCGAATCTGCTGCAAAGTTAGGCTTTTTTATAAAAATAGCAAATTTTTTTTTATTTTTTTTTACAAATAAAAATATTATTTTGTTTTATAAATAAAAATAATTAGTTTTCAAAACCGAATTTATTAAAATAGATTCGTTAGATAGGTCTAATTCCAAATTTTGTATTTCAAAATAGTTTTTTATAAAACTATTATTTCAATTAATAGAAAAACTTTCGCGCCGCAAGCATAGGGATAGCGAGTGCTAATTTTTTTAAATGATTTTTTTTTGTAAAAAAAATCATTTAAAAAAATCAGCACTCGCTAAAAAGTCTTTTTTCTATTTACGAAAAGGCAACACCAATCTTATGTTCACGCATCAATTCATTCAATTCATCCAAAACCGTAATATCTTCTATCGTCGAAGGCGGACTAAATGATTTTCCATCCGTCATCGCCCGCATGATTTTACGCAAAATCTTCCCACTCCGCGTTTTCGGCAACCGTTTGGCAACCACCGCCCGCCGAAATGCCGCCACTGCACCAATATGACCGCGCACCATTTGGATCAATTCCTTTTCCAATTGCGCCTCCGAGATGTCCACCCCGCCTTTCAGCACCACAAAACCCACTGGCACTTGCCCTTTCAGGTCTTCCTCAATGCCAATCACCGCACATTCCGCCACCGCAGGATGCCCTGCAACGACTTCTTCCATTGCCGCAGTCGATAATCGATGTCCTGCCACATTAATCACATCATCAATACGTCCTGTGATATATACATAACCTTCTTCATCTTTATAACCACCATCTCCTGTAAAATAATAACCCGGATAGGCAGTTAAATACGAATCTATAAAACGTTGTGTATCATTCCATAAGGTCGGCAAAGCACCCGGTGGCAAGGGCAATTTAATCGCCACAGCACCTTCTTGATTTGCGTCAAGCACCTCATTATTTTCATCCAAAATCTGCACATCATACGTCGGTACGCACTTGCCCGCCGAACCCGGTTTGATAGGCAATAATTCAACGCCCACCATATTTGCCAACATGGGCCAACCCGATTCGGTCTGCCACCAATGGTCAATCACAGGGCGTTGCAACAAATTCGACAACCATTCCAACGTCGCTACATCACACCGTTCCCCCGCTAAAAACTGGTATTGGAAATGCGAAAGGTCGTATTGTTTCAATAATAAACCTTCACTATCTTCTTTTTTGATGGCGCGAATTGCCGTCGGCGCAGTGAAAAACGTTTTAACTTTATATTCCGAAAGGACACGCCAAAACGCACCTGCATCAGGTGTCCGAATCGGTTTTCCTTCATAAATGATTGAAGTACAACCTTGTATCAAAGGTCCATAAACAATATATGAATGTCCAACGACCCAACCCACATCGCTCGCCGCCCAATAAACATCGCCCGCATCCACTCCAAAAATATTTTTCATACTGAATTTCAACGCCACTGCATGTCCGCCATTATCGCGGATAATGCCTTTGGGTTTGCCAGTTGTGCCAGATGTATAAAGAATGTATAATGGGTCGGTCGCATCCACTTCAACGCATGGATGTTTTCTAATTTTGTAAAGCATTGTATTCCAATCTAAATCGCGCCCTTCCTGCATTTGCGCCAAGACAAAAGGGCGTTGCAAAACGACAACATGATTCGGTTGATGTTTGGAAAGCGTCAATGCTTTATCGACAATGGGTTTATAAGGAATGATTTTATCAATTTCGATGCCGCCACTTGCCATCAAAATCACTTTTGGAGTCGCGTCATCCACCCGAATCGCCAATTCATTCGCCGCAAAACCGCCAAAAACCACCGAATGCACCGCGCCCAATCGCGCACATGCCAACATTGCAAACGCCACTTCGGGCATCATCGGCATATAAATTAAAACTCTATCCCCTTTTTTGACTTCCAAACGGTGCAAAACACCCGCAAAACGAGCCACTTCATGTTGCAATTGCTTGTAAGTATATTGTTTTTTGGTATTTGTAACAGGCGAATCGTATATAAACGCCACTTGATTGCCGCGCCCTTGTTCGACGTGATAATCCACTGCCAAATAACACGTATTCATTTTGCCGCCTTTGAACCAGCGATATAAACCTTCTTCATCTCGCGTCAACGCAGTAGGCGGTGTGTGAAACCAGGCAATTTGATTGGCTTGTTGCGCCCAAAACGATTGCGGGTCTTGGAGTGCGGCATCATATAACGATTGATAAGACATTGATTTTCAATTACTTTTAATGTTGATTAATAATAAAAATTTTAATTTGAGTATAAAGATAAGCCTTTTTCTGTAAAACGTATATAGCTTTCTATATATTTTCTTTAAAAAATTTTTGGGTTACTATTCTTTTTTTGTTTATTTTGTGGACTATTTCAGTTTCTCCTTTTTAAGGAAGTGGTTCTTATTAGATAATTGACAACAACGTTTGACAACAACGTTTGACAACAACGTTTGGAGGGTTTGAAACCCTCCAAACGTTATACTACCTTGAAAATCAATTTTTTAGCGGGTATTTTTGGGGTCGTATAACGTTTGGAGGTTGACAACAACGTTTGACAACAACGTTTGACAACAACGTTTGGAGGGTTTGAAACCCTCCAAACGTTATACTACCTTGAAAATCAATTTTTTAGCGGGTATTTTTGGGGTCGTATAACGTTTGGAGGGTTTGAAACTCCACCAAACGTTATTATTGGTTCTTTAATTTCAACTGCTTAGATACTTATTCCTCAATTATGCGTTGTTTTTCAAGCAATTATAGATGAATTTTAATAAAAATATGTTCAAATTAACTTCCAACTATAAGCCAACAGGCGACCAACCACAAGCCATTCTTCAACTCTGTGAAGGCATCCAACAGGGTGAATTGACCCAATGTTTATTGGGCGTGACGGGTTCGGGCAAGACGTTTACGATGGCGAATGTCATTGCGCAAATGAATCGTCCAACGTTGATTTTGACGCATAACAAAACATTGACGGCACAATTGTATTCCGAATTTCGACAATTTTTCCCCGATAATGCCGTCGAATATTTTGTTTCGTATTACGATTTTTATCAACCTGAAGCATATATGCCCATGACCGATACGTATATCGAAAAAGATATGCTTATCAATGATGAAATTGATAAATTGCGCTTACGCGCAACGGCAAGTATCCTTTCAGGGCGGCGGGATATTATTGTGGTGGCATCGGTTTCGTGCATTTACGGAATGGGCAATCCGACGGATTATAAAAGCGGGATTGTACATTTGCGCATAGGTCAAACGATTACGCGTAATACTTTTTTATATAAATTAGTTGAAAGCCTCTATTCTCGAACGGAATTAACGCCCACTCGGGGGCAATTTCGAGTAACGGGCGATACAGTGGATATTTTTCCAGCTTATGCAGATTCGGGTTATCGAGTCGTTTTTTTTGGGGATGAAATTGAATCGCTGTATGGTTTTGACCCCGAATCGGGGCGCAAAACGGATACATTGGAAGCGATTGCCATCTTTCCTGCGAACCTTTACATCCCGCCGAAAGGCAAAATCCATGATATTATCAGCGATATTCAAGCCGAATTGTTTGAACAAGTCAAATACTTCAAACGAGAAGGCAAAGATATTGAAGCATCGCGGATTCAAGAACGGACGGATTTTGATTTGGAAATGATTAAAGAATTGGGTTATTGTTCGGGTGTTGAAAATTATTCGCGTTTTTTTGATGGGCGGGAAGCTGGAACGCGTCCATTTTGTTTGTTAGATTACTTTCCATCCGATTTTTTGTTGTTTATTGATGAAAGTCACGCTACAATTCCGCAATTGCGCGGCATGTGGGGCGGCGACCGCGCTCGCAAACAAATGTTGATTGGTTACGGATTCCGCCTACCAAGTGCGATGGATAATCGCCCTTTGCGGTTTGACGAATTTGAAGAAATCATTCAACAACATATTTACGTCAGTGCAACGCCCAGTGATTATGAACTCGAAAAAACAGGCGGCGTAATTGTGGAACAATTGGTGCGTCCAACAGGTTTGCTCGACCCGCCGATTGTAGTGCGTCCGAGTTTGAATCAAATTGATGATTTATTAGAAGAAATTAGAAAGCGTATTGAGTTGAATGAGCGTGTTTTAGTCACGACTTTGACCAAACGCATGACGGAAGAATTGACCAAATATTTTCAAAAATTGAGTATCAAAGTGCGTTATATTCACTCCGAAGTGGATACGATGGAGCGAACCGAGATTTTGCGCGATTTGCAATTGGGCGAATTTGATGTGTTGGTCGGCGTAAATTTATTGCGCGAAGGGTTGGATTTGCCAGAAGTTTCGTTAGTGGCGATTTTGGATGCGGATAAAGAAGGTTTTTTGCGCAATCAGCGTTCCTTGACACAAACCGCAGGTCGAGCAGCGCGGAATGTAAATGGTTTGGTGATTTTTTACGCCGATAAAATCACAGATTCCATGCGCAGAACGATGGATGAAACCAATCGGCGCAGGTCGATTCAGATGCAACACAATGATAATCATGGGATTACGCCGCGCACCGTGACGCGTTCTCGGGAGGAAATCATTGCTCAAAGTTCGATTTTGGACATTCGCGGACGCAAATATGATGCGGAAGAAGTGACGGCTCATGCGATAGCAGCAGAGACCGAAGTGGTTTATACGAGTAAAGCGGATTTGAAAAAACAACTTTCAGCCGTCGAAAAAAAGATGCGCGAAGCGGCTAAAACATTGGATTTCATCCTTGCGGCGCAATGGCGCGATGAATCGTTGCGCTTGAAAAAACAATTGGAATCGTTTTGAAGGCGAAATCTATGAAAAAAATGTTACATCAAAAATAATTAAGTAGTTGCAATCAAAGAATCCATAGAAAATTATCCCAGCTAAAAGGTTGATTTTCAAGGTAGTATAACGTTTGGAGGGTTTGAAACCCTCCAAACGTTGTTGTCGGTTATT
>JAAFJT010000052.1 GCA_013298955.1 Chitinophagales bacterium | reverse complement strand
TATTTTCTATCAATACTCAATACAAGGCGGTTGAAAATACGATTGAGCGCGTTTGTGGTAAATGGGGCATTCCGCCCTACGCAGCCGATAAATCCCAATTTCCGCTGAAAGAAGCACAAGTTTCGATTAGTGCCTTTTTGGATCAAATGGCTGCTTTTTCGACTGGAGAAGAAGCCATTCGAGAAGTTTATAAAAATAGACAACGGACTTCTTCCAAGAATGGCATTCTTAAAGCCGATGCTGTAAACGAACTTCTAAAACTCTTACAACAAAATAAAATTGAATATTTGCAAGATGTTGAAAAAGTAAAGGATTTACCAGACTTTGAAGCCGAGTTCAAAGCGATTAAAGGGCAAAGGAGTGGTGTTTCGTTCAAATATTTTTTGATGTTGACAGGTTCTAATCATTTGATTAAGCCTGATCGAATGATCATCCGATTTTTAATTGCGGCAACAGGGAAAGAGTTTTCAAGGGATGAATGTCAAGAAATACTAACGAATGTTACGAAAGCGTTAATAGGTGAATATCCAACATTAACAGCGCAGCAATTGGACTATCAAATTTGGTCATTCCAAAGAGATTCAAAATAAAGAATTGTTTTTCAATTCGATAGATAATAAATATTTTAAAAATACTGTTGCCAACAAAAGCACTGCGCGGCAACCCCTCGCAAAACCCAACGCAAAGGCTCGACTGCGAGGGGCTGCGTCAGTGCCATCGTTGGCAACCATATTTTATCTATAAATAATATAGAACTGATTTTTAGTCAAGGAATTGTGGTAAAGTTGGGTATTCAGGGAGTGGAAAGGCTTGATTTGTACGAATGGAATTGGAGGCAAGATGAATTACAAAATGCACTCAGAGGAAACGAAATTGAGGGCAAATATGTCCTGGAAACGATGTATATTTGCTTTAAGTTGTATAAATAATAAATACTCAAAAGTACAGTTGCAACAAGGAATTTACCAATAGCTCGCCTGCATCATAACGCAAAGGCTTGAAGCAGATGGTATCCATTTGTGCGATTGTTTGCATAATTAAAAATGGACTATAGAATAAAACAAATCATTCAAAATGAAGCAAGCCAAATTAGAGAATTGGCTCAAAAGTGCAAATCCTATTATTCGGAGGATATTACACCAAAAAAAATCATAGCATTTCTCTTACAATTTGAAGATTACGAAAAAATAAAACTTGTTTTAAAATTATTATTCAATATTAATTTTCTAAGTAGTAGAAAAATTACTCATTTAATAAAAGAGGCTTATAATAAAATAGATGAAAAAGATAAATCTCAACCAATGATTGCCCCTTTAGGTACATCTCAAGATAGTAGTGCATTAATTTGTTATTCTCTTTTTAAAGATATTTTTAAAGAGGAATCTGATGCTTTAAACCGTGTCATAGAGGTAACCCAACTTGAAAGTGAGTTGAATCGAAGAAATCCGAGTTCCTTAATTTTTATTGACGACAACATTACTTCTGGGACTCAATTAAAAGATTTTTTTAGCGAATTATTGGTTGGAAAGGCAAAACCTGAATTAATACAAACTCCTCTTTCAGCCGAAAATGCAACCAAATTGAAAAAAATTCCAATCTATATATGTTATGCCATAAGACTTACAAAAGAATGTCAAGAGATAATTAATAAAATCAAGTCAGAATATAACCTTAATCTTCGGATATTGTCAGGAGCAGATGATTACTATAATTATACAGAATTTAGCTCTCCAATTGTCGAGAGCCTTGAAGAATCCGAGCGAATAAAGAAATTAGTGATTGAATATTCAAAACCTTTATATGAAGATAAAAAGTGGGATAAAGATAAATTGTATAACAGACTGCTTGGTTACGGCAATCTCGGTAAACTAACTGTATTTAGTCATAATGTTCCAAAGTCTTTAATACCATTCTTTTGGAAAACGGGAATAGTTAATAGCAAAGTTTGGATTCCATTATTCCCCGAAAGACAAGAATTAAAACAGATAGAACAACATAAATATGACTTTGATATATACTTAAATGAAGTAGCAAGTATTCTGTTATCTGACGTTACTCTTATAAGAGAACCCGAAATAATATTTGGTTTTAACCCATTAGATGGGACAACAGATCAAGATGGAAATCTAACATTTGATATTCCTGACGATCAATCCTTATCAAAAGTGTTTAAAAACCTAATTCAACATAAGTATGGATATGATTCCAATTCGTTCGATTCTAATAAATTTAATTCGTTACCTCATTTTCCGAGATCTATAACCAGAATGCCGCTGCCACCTAATTATAACCATGAGTTATCCGAAGCAGATTATAAAAATTATAAACAATATATAGATAAAGTTAATATAGCGTTGGGGAATTATGAAAAAAATTTTGAACTTTATTTAGCTGAGTTGTCGGGTCAAGGTAAGTTAAAAATTAACATCAGTAATATAGGTATTGGAGCTGCAAATCATGTGAGATTACGATTGAGTTTTAATTCAGGCGAGCTAATTTTTGATGAGCCTAAAGTTCTTATTTCTCCACATAAACAGTCATATCAAGTTAAAAAAGCGCAAGAGTTTCGATACACAAATCATTCATTTGAGGAGGCAGAGATATTTAAACCATTTTATTACAAAAAAGAAATTAGTGGCAGCAATCTGGATAAAGGTATGGGACTGAATTTAACCTTAAATTTCTCCAAGATTAGTCATAAAGATAGGCAGGAAAGAATTCTGGATTATATTGTAATAAACAGGAATAAAGAATATCTCACTCTAAAATATGAATTGTTATGGGATGAGTCAATAGAAGGAATTGAAGGAGAGATGAAAATTTTTACAAATAAAGTACCCCAAAGCGAAAAAGAGTTAAGCTACTTATATAAACAAATACCGCAGCAATCCAATTCGATGTTGAGGAATGATTTTACAGATATTCTACCTTAGATTGTATCTCGGTTTGTAGCGCGATAGGTAATAAATATTTAAAAATACGGTTGCCAACAAGGGCACTGCCGACAGCCCCGCGCCGTAACCCCACGCAACGGCTCGACGGCGCGGGGTGTGCGTCAGTGCAATCGTTGTCCGCAATTTTTTATATATAAATAATATAGAACTCAATTTTAGTTAAAGAGTTATCATGCAGTTGTGTATTTTCTTAGTGGTCAAGTTCAATTGGCACGAATGGAATTGAAGACAAAGTATCTTACAAAATTAACTCATACGAATCGAAATTGAGGGCAAATATGTCCAGCAAAAGTTCATCTTTGCCCAACGATTTTTTCTAAAAATCGTTGGCAAAGATGTTATGCCAAAATTCGTAAATAAGAAATAAATATTTATAAATAAATGATACTATCTAATTTTGCATTTGTAATGAAATCACAAATGAGAGAGTTTGTAGTATATTTCTAAAACTCAAGTTGGTGTCAACAACATTCAACCTCAACAAGTATCAAATATGTCAGCTAATAATCTTTCAGAATTATTTAGTCAAAGAATCTTTAGAATACCAGATTACCAAAGAGGTTACGCTTGGGGAGAAAAACAACTTTCTGAGCTATGGGACGATATAGATGAAATACCTGTAATAGATGGAATGTTAAAAAAACATTATACAGGCACAATTTATTTAGAAGAAACTACGCCGTCGCAGGATGAAAAATGGTTATCAAGCTTTAAGTTTTTCAATGTCGTAGACGGGCAACAGCGGCTCACGACTATTAGCATTTTATTGTTTGAACTTTTAAAAGTTACCAAAGATGGCTATGGCGACGAACACAAAACAGATTTGATAACGACATATTCTGTAAAAGCTAATTTATCGGGAGAAAGTAAAGTATATAAATTTAGTTATTCTTCCACTGATAAAAACTATAATTTCCTACTCAACACAATTTTCGAGGATGAAAAAATAATACTTCAAAATAATTCCCAAAATCAATACACAAAGAATTTAAGTGTTGCTAAAACTTTTTTTAGGGATAAAATTAGTCTTTTAAATGATGCACAAAAAGAGTTGCTGTTTAAAAAAATAACGAACTCACTGCTATTTGATATTAGAACAATTGAGAAAGATTTAGATGTTCAAGCGGTATTTGAAACAATGAATAATCGCGGGAAACCTCTTTCAACGTTAGAAAAACTGAAAAATAGATTGATTTATTTGACTGAAAAATTAACGAATACAGAAGAAGATAAAACAGGCTTAAGAAAAAAAATAAATGAAGCTTGGGGTAAAATTTATTTATCATTGGCGCAAAATCCAGAACACATACTTGATGAGGATGTGTTCTTATCGGCTCATTTATCTTTATACAGAAAACCTAAAGCACCTACATTCTCTGAAAAGTTAGCAGAAGAAAAAGTATTTCAAATGTTCTGCAATAAACCTGAAAAATACGATTTAGAGGAAGGAGTTAAAGAAGAATCTGTTACGTATAAAAAAATAAATCAATATATAATAGAATTATCAAAAGCAGCACCAATTTGGTATCAAATCCATAATTCAAAATCAAAAATAATACAGAAAATATTAATTCTGAATAGCACCAAAGAAGTTAAAATATTCTTGTTATCCGTTTTGAACCAAACCTCAGATGCAAATCATCCACTTTTTTCAAACGTTGAACAACTCTTGTTTAGAAATACAATACCAAATATTGGGTTGATGAGTGATAGTACGCTGGCAACTTGGGCAAGAAGTATATATAACAAAGAAGAAATCATTGACGAAATCATTCAAAAAACGGAAGGTTTAATAAATACAAGTATTTCTGTACCAAATATTATTAATGGATTTAAACATTTATTTACATATGAGAGAGGTACTAAAGGGTTTCATAGATGGGGTCACTTAAAGTATTTTCTCTTTGAATATGAAGATTTTTTAAAAGGAAAAGCAAAAGAAACAAACAATAAAGTTACTTTTGCTGATTTTGAAGCCACTTCTATTGAACATATTATACCCCAACATTTTTCGACTAATTGGCATAGTGAAGTTGGTGGATTTACAGACAATTTTACAGACAAAGATAAGCTTGGACAAGCTCAGAAAGTGTTGTTAAATACTCTTGGCAACTTAACTATCCTCAAAAATGGTAAAAATTCATCGTTAGGAAACAAAAGTTGGAAAGATAAAAAGGAGAGGTTTAGAACAGGTTCGTATAATGAGATAGACATTAGTAAACACGATACTTGGACAAGTATAAATATTTCTGAAAGAGGTATTGAAATGTTACAATTTATGCAGACTAAGATAAATGGATTAACATTTACATCAGATGAAATGAAAAAAATATTATTCTATGACGAATATATTATAAAAGTACTGAATAATTAAAAGACTACCATATTATAAATATACGGAGAAAGTATCAGAAAACATTGTGGATTTGAAATTCGAGAGGTAATAATATCTAAAAAAATATGCGGACAACAAAGCACTGCCGCCAACGCCCCGCAAAACCCACCGCACAAGGCTCGACTGCGGGGCGGTGCGTCAGTGCCATCGTTGCAACCATTTTTTACATATACATAAATGAGGGGTGGACATAACCTCTTTTTTATTAATTATCAATGAATTACATATTATTAAATAATTATCTAAAATTTTGTAAAAAACTATCAGTATTTTGCGGTTTTTGGGAATGCGTGACGGGCTTGCCCCCTTTCTTGTTTTTCGGAAGTAACAAAAATACTTTTGTCAAAAGTTCCAAAAAGAATTGTAATTTTGCAGACATTATTAGAGTTGGCGTTTAAAAATTTCCTCAAAGGTCGGTAGATTTTTGATTTTTTTAAACGCTTTTTTTATGCCCATCCACCATATTATAACTAATTGATTTTCAATAGAATAGGTTATGTCCACCCCTCATATATATAATATTAAGCTCGCTTTCCATTAAGAAGTTGTGGAAGAATTGGAGATTTTCTTAGTGGAAAGGCTGGATTTGTACGAATGGGATTGTGGGCAGGAAAAGTACAAAATTCAATCCTCCGAATCGAAATTAGAGGCGTATATGTCCTGCCAAGATTTGGCGTGGGCTTATAGATAAAATAATTATCGTCTTTTTGTCACTTTTTAAGAAATATTGGTTATTTTTGCATATATTTTAAAAATCATTTGTAAACCTCTAATTCTTTTTGGAATGAAACGTTTTTACGGCTCGCGCTTCGCGCTCCCTTCTTTTACTAAATTCTCTGCTTCGTGGCTATTTCTTAACCTACTATCACATTGGATATTATTTTTTGTTTTGTTAATGAGCCCAATAAAAGTTGTTGGGCAAGGTCAAGTGTCATCAAACGTTTTTGCACCATTTATCAGTCAACACAAAACAAATTGTGGTGACGCGGGGTTTTCAAACGCTTTTTGCGGTCCAACTTGTTTGGAAATGATTTTAGCCAAATACCAAGGAAGAGGCTTTGGAACAGCATCATTACTAAATCAAGGAAAGCAAAATATCTTAGACCACAATATCGCAATAGAAACTGCTGGCTCTTGCCCTCATGATGCTTGTGGAACGGGTACTCCTCATGGAGGTTCATTAGTGTTAAGGGCATCCCAATTAGGATTCGATGGAAAGTGGTACGGGCAGGAATATAATAATAGTTGTACAAATAGTACTTATGTAACTTCCTCTGGTGCAATAACAGAGCAAATGTTAGTTGATTTGCTTAATCAAAACATTCCTGTCATTATTCAAGTGCATGTAAACATGTGTCCAGGCGACACCCGCACTCACTGGATGGTGCTGAGAGAAATCAATACAGATAATACGAATGGTTATGTAAGAGTGAATGATCCTGGTCGTACAAACGGTGCTTGCAACTATCCTGGAAAAGCGAACCTAAGCAGTTGCGCAGCACCAGGAGCAGATTGTTCAAATGATTTCGGCAACTACTATCCTATTACTAAATTTAGAACGACTTGGGAACAATTAGGAAAAACAGCTGTTGTCATTTATAACAGACAACCGAATCAAAATCTACCTATCTATGCAGGGTCGAAAACCGTTCCACGTAATTTTGAATTATACTTTCGCGCTTCTCAAATTAACGGGGAAACCCCAAGTTCGATACAAAATCTCCAAATCGGTGCCATCAGCATTCCTACAGTAAGTGCGCTGTTGCCAGCGTCTCCCGCAGTGCCTACAAATGGGATTTATCAGTTCAATGCGCTACCCACTGCTAATCTATTTAATGGATTAAGCAATGATAATTCTTATAATATCAGTTTTCAAGTCGTGACCACCCAAGGGCATACTTATCGTTTTTTAGGTTTGAATCAAGCCTATTTGAAAGACCCGACTGCTCTAAATGCACTCTTAGGAACTCAAACATGGGTCAAAGAATATGTTGAGCGAGGGATAAAATGGGGCATTTTTACAGGTAATACAGGCGTTTCTTCTACTAATTTTGGTGCATCAGACGTATTGAAACGCGGACAAGCAGCCAAAGTCATTGTAGCAGCAGCCATTTATGCTCATGTACCCAATCGTTTGATAAATGTCAGTGCGGCAGCAGATTTTCCTAATTTAGTTCCAACAGTGGATAATTTTTACACTTACATCCATACGCTCCGAAATTGGGGCATTATAGATGGTAGCATAGATTTTAAGCCCAATGACCCGATTAAAATGAAAGATTTTTGTCGTTGGATAGATTTAGCGATGCAATTTACAGCAAGTAACGAAGCACCTGCTTCTATTCTAACAAGTTCCAGAGTCGTAATCAATGTAACAGGAACGAATAGTGCCAATTATAAAACGAGTATGGAACGACTTAAAAACATTATTGTCAAAACGGATGATTTGCAAAATATAGGCTATGAAGCCATTGCCTCTTATGCAGACTTCAGTAACTTTGTCCAACCTTATATTAATACGATTACGATTACAGGAGAAGATGTGGTAACAAGAGGCAAAATGGCAAAAATTATTACAAATACGTATAACGCGGCTTATGCCATTTATAACAATAATGCAGCACCACCGATTGCACCACACGAAGGTATGCAGATAAGTAGCAGCCTTTTAGATGTGACTGATTTGGTGATTTTAGGAGATAAATTTGAGAATGCGGATATTGCGATTGGGTCGGCTCCGAATAGTACACAACAAACCTATTCGATTACATCAGGCGGCGTTTTGAATCTCCTTTATGGGTCTGACAATGATGCAACTGGAAATCCGCTTCATTTTTACTGGTCTATGGAAAAAAATGGTGCAGCATTAACTTCAACATCAACCAATCATAAAATGGTTCGTTTTACTGCGCCGACTGTCTCCGTTACAACTCGTTGGAAATTATACACTTATGTCGCCAATAACAAAGGCAAATCGAATGAAACGTTCATTACTATCACCGTTGACCCTGTAGGTGGCGGCGGTGGTACAGGCGTTACTACGCCGACTCAAAATGCTAATTCGCTCAATCTTTACGGCGAAACCACTTCTTCCATCTCTGCCACTTGGACGCGAGGCAATGGGCAGTTTTGTTTGGTGACGTGTACGGAATTAAGCGGCGTTCCGCCAGACCAACCCGAATATCGCATTTACACAGGCAATAGTAATTTTGCTACGGCACCTGCGGTTTTTAGTAGTTCTGATTCAAAAGTGGTCTATACAGGCACAGGTAATAATGTCACAGTGACTGGTTTACAACCGAATACATCCTATCGGTTTATTGTATATGAGTACAATGGCAATGCAGATGTGACGGTAAGATATGGATTTACGGGCGCGTTGCCTGAGCAACAAACACGTACCTTACGGACGGGAATTGTTACAACAACAGCTGATTTTACGTATCCAGCTACGATCATTGCGGGCTTTAATACGACCTTTACCAGTACTTCGACCAATTATACTGCGTTAGCATGGACTGCACCTGGTGCGTCCAGCAACATCGCTACTTGTAGCGTTAATTTTCCGACGGCTGGAACTTATAATGTTACGTTAGTCGCTTCTAATTCAACAACAGGGCAGAGTGTAAGTACAACCAAAACCGTTTCTGTGGTCACTTTAGCCTCTACGTTACCCGATTTATCGCCTCAAAATCTGTCCTTATCCGTTTCCGCGCTGACGGCAGGAGAAAGCGTTAGAGCCACCTGTTATGTCAATAATAGTAGTACGCTGGCGGGTTCACAATCATCCAATATTACCTTTCGATTATCTACAGACCCAATTTTTGATGAGAATGATTACGGATTAGGTCAAGCAACCTACACGATTAATGCAGGGCAATCCGTTTTGGTAACGCACAACATGACGATATCTAACATTCAAGCGACTGGATCGTATTACATTGTAGCCAAAGCGGATTATTGGTTTGGTGCGCCTAATGGTTTGATAAGTGAAAGTAATGAAAACAATAATACAATCGCTATTCCATTGAGAATACAAGCTGCATTACCAGATTTAATGATCCAAAATGGGACCATTCCAGCGACTACAATCGCTTCAGGTCAAAGTATTTTGGGAAACATAACCGTTCGGAATCTTGGCATCGTAGATTTACTCTACTTAGTTAAAGGAACAGCCTATCTTTCCATAGATAATCAATTCGACCCTGCGACGGATATTCCAATCGGTACGTTTTTGCCGAGTGGCTTGTATGCGAATACAACCGTAAACGCTTCGTTAAATCTACAACCTTCTCTTACGATGCCAAATGGTAATTATTATCTATTTATAGCAATTGACTATCAAGGTACGGATTATGATAATAACAGAGAATCGAATGAAAATAACAATTTATTTACGTATGCTTCTCAAATTACCATTGCAAACCCGAATCAGCCTACCACTCAAGCAACCAATTTGCAGTTATCCAATATTACATCTAATGGCGTGCAGCTGACTTGGACGAGAGGGAATGGTCAATCCTGTATTGTTATTGCGCGGTCAAAAAATAATATTCCGCAAATCACAGGGGATAACAAAAATTATATTGCAAATGCAGATTATACAATTGCTCAACAAATTAATTACGGGAATGATCCCAATGGAATCTACAGAGATTCGAGAGTTGTCTATGATGGAACAGGCACATCCGTTAATGTAACAGGTTTAAATTCAAATGAAACCTATACCTTTATTGTCTTGGAGTATAATGGAACGGGTACCAGTAAAGATTATCTACAAACAACAGCGAATAATGGTGTTTCTTCCCATACCTTGTATGCCAATGCCAATACATCCTTTACAAGAATGAGTGGTGCTATTGTAAGTTCTGTCCGTTCAACGGCGGTTAAATTTTTCGACCAGGCTAAAGGATTCCAATATCGAGAGGATAATAATTACGCTGTAACGAATGATGGAGGCAAAACATGGTTGCAAAAAAAACAGTTCCTTAATGGAAGTGGTTGGGCGAAAGAATCTTGGGCTGGAAATAGTGGAACAGGGTGGATCGCATTAGATGATGGCGATATTTTTAAAACAAGTGATTTTGGTCATAATTGGACTCGACAAGTGGTTCCTGTAAATCGCTATTTCAATGATATTCATTTTGTGGATGCAAACACGGGATATATTGCATGTAGAGATATTCTTAACTCCAGTACGAATGATGGTGCCCTTTTAAAAACAACAAATGGTGGAGCCAATTGGTCCATACTCACAACCATAAGCAGACCGATAGGTGCTGTCTATTTTCTGAATGCACAACTTGGATGGGCCACCACTTTTGCAGAATCATCCAGTACGAATAAAATCATCCTAAAAACAACTGATGGCGGTCAAACATGGTCTCGTTCTCCTGAAATTGTTGTAACGGGTTGTTATGGAGATTTAGTGGATATCTATTTTACAACACCACAAAAGGGGGTTGCAATTGCTTATTGTGGCACCTTATTGAGAACCATTGATGGCGGAGCAACATGGTCTGTATCCGCAGCACTTCCGACTGAATATTCTTTTGCAAAAATTCAATTTGCGGATTCGCTGGTCGGCTACATCAATCGAAAAAATGCGCGATTAGCTAAAACAACCGATGGCGGAGCCACTTGGTCTTTAATTCCAATTCAAACGGATGATGTAACGGGATCTCTTGCCGTTTTAAGTGTTTTAGATGCAAATACGGTTTTTGTAGGAGGCACTACGGGCATTTTAAAAACCAGTACAGGCGCACAAGCACAAGGGATTAAACTCAATCCATTCGTTCAACAATCAATCTGTTCAGGCAGTAGTATTCAACTGCCCGTCCGCGCTACAGGCACCTTCGATGCAACCAATAATTTTACGGTTCAGCTCTCGAATGCCAGTGGTAGTTTTAGCACGCCGACCACCTTAACCACGTTTACCAATGTCGGCAACGATTCCATCGAATGTGCCTTACCAAATACGCTGGCACAAGGCAGTAATTATCGGTTACGAGTGTTATCGAGTAGTCCGCAGTTGGTGAGTGATACGTCGAATGCGTTGATAATCAATGGAATGCCTGCGATTTCAGTGTCTGTCACCGCCAGCAATGGGACGCAAATCTGTGTCGGTACGAACGCCCCTTTTCAAGCAACGCCTACCAATGGCGGCAATACCCCAAGCTATCAATGGAAACTCAATGGTGCCAATGTCGGCACGAATGCGCCCACTTTTAACAGTACCACCTTGCAAGATGGTGATGCGATTTGGGTTGAAATGCGTTCGAGTGCAGCGTGTGCGTCGGTTACGCCCGCGCAATCCGCACCCGTGAGTATGCAGGTGACGACGGTGAATCAGCCCTTTATTCAAACCATTGATAATACGTTAACATCGTCTTCGACCATTGGGAATCAATGGTTTCTGAATGGTGTAGCCCTTATAGGCGCAACCACTCCGTTTTATACGCTCACGAGCAGTGCGCAAAATGGAAGTTACACGGTTCGGGTCACGCAAAACGGGTGTTCTGCGACTTCGCAAGCCGTCGTTTTTGCCTACGCGCCGCCCAGTATCCGCACGCAAACCTTAACCCAAACGCAATATTGTGTAGGCGCGACCTTGAAATTGCCCTATTCTTTGAATGGAAATTTCAATGCCAACGCAACCTTTAATGTCGAATTATCCAATTCAACAGGTAGTTTTGTTGCGCCGACCCTTGTATCCAGTTTTGTAACGCCGCCCGTCGATTCGATAACGTGCTCATTACCAATCAGTTTGACGACTGGAAATGGTTACCGATTGCGCATTACAGCAAGTAATCCTGTTGCGGTTAGCGATACGACAACGCCTTTGACGATTACGAATTTGACTACGCCGACCATTCAAGTATCAGGACACGTTTTAGCATCCAGTTCCGCCAGTGGGAATCAATGGTTTTTCAACGGACAAGCGATTGTCGGCGCGACGAATCAATTTTACACCGCAACGCAAACGGGTTTTTATACGGTTCGAGTGACTCAAAATGGTTGTCAAGCAACGTCTAATTTGCTGAATCACATCGTGAGTGCGACGCACGATGTGGATAACGGTTTGAGCGTGAATGTATTTCCAAATCCGACCGATGGACAACTTTGGATTCAATTGAACAGCGTTGACAAAGCCACGATTCAAATATGGAATGCCATTGGGCAAGTCGTAGCGCGTCGAGATGCAACTCAATCCTTGACATCCTTCGATTTAAATCCGTTGCCAAATGGCGTGTATCATGTGCAAATTATCGCCGCAAATGGTCAATTGGTTCAAAAAGTAGTGTTGCAACGATAATTTTAAGCGTTTGATGTGGACAAAATTAGGATGATTTTGGGTTGAGAGTCCGTTAAAACAAATCCGTAAGAGATCAAAAGGTATTCCAGACTGCGTTCTGGAATGCCTTTGTTTCAAAAGTAGACTCCGATTCCAAGTTAATGCTTGCTTTTGTGTTTAGGAGTTGTCTTCGTTCAATTGAGGAAGTAATAATATTTGAAAATACGGTTGACAACAAGGGCACTGCCGACAGCCCACCCGCGCAACCCAACGCAAAGGCTCGACGCGGGACAAGCAGAAGAAAAAAATCCGTTCTTCGATTGAACGAAAGGAAGTAAACAAAAAACAAAGAGCCTAAAAAAATAAAATTTACGGAAAAATGACAGAAAAAGTATTTTAATTAGAATAAGTCTAAATAATAATTATACATTTGCGGCAAGAAAAATAACTTGTTGAAATGAATAAATTTTATTTGATACTCTTTCTCCTCGCTCCCTTTTATCTCTTTGCTCAAAGAGATACATTTCCTAACAATGCATTTTTAGAGAAAATAAACCGCTTTTCCTTATCGGGATATGGGGCGATGAACTATTATAACTTTCATTGGCAAACGGATAGTGTCAAACGAAATGCCATTGATAATGAACGTTTTATACTTGATTTGGGCTATCGGTGGACGGACAAAATAAAACTAAATACTGAAATTGAATTTGAACATGGCGGTACAGGTGTAGAAGTAGAATTTGACAGATTTGAAGAATTTGGCGAATTTGAATTTGACGTTAGCAAAGGTGGTGAAGTTTTGATAGAACAGATGAATTTAGAATTTGCTTTGGGCAAGCGGTTTAACAAAAACAGTTGGTGGACAATACGCCAATTTTCTACATGACGGCAGAGCAAAAACGCTACAAGAAGCCATTATGTGGCATGGTGGAGAAGCCGAAAATAGTAAAGAAGCATTTAGAAAATTGAGCAAAACAGAAAGAGAGAATATTGTTAAATTTTTAGAAAGTTTATAAAGTCCTACTAAATAAATTGACAAACTTCGGAACTTTTCAACCCTTTTCGATGTTTTTGGTAAAAATCACACCATAATTATGAACATTGATTTATTAAAACGAGAAATCCGTTATCAAACTGCGCGGAGTGGCGGCGCAGGTGGGCAAAATGTCAATAAAGTGGAAACCAAAGTGGAAGCGAATTTCGACATCGCCCTTTCAAACGCGCTCTCAGAGGTCGAAAAAGAGTTGTTATTGCAACAATTGGCAAATCAATTGACCAAAAATGGCATCTTGAAAATGACACACCAAACCGAGCGTTCCCAATTGGCAAATAAGGAAAAAGTGGAAGCTAAATTGGTCAACACTGTGAAAGAAGGATTGATTGTTCCGACCGAAAGAAAAGAAACAACGATTCCAAAAGCCATCGTCGCAAGCATCAAAGCCGAGAAACGGCGGCAATCTGCCAAAAAAGACGGTAGAAAAAGGGTCAAATCGGATGATTTTGACCCTTTTCATTTGGAATAATGTGGACAAATGATTAACATTGCGTCTAAGTTGCAAGATGAACCCGTTATCATGGTGCATTTGTAACATGTGTTTTTTTAAAAACGGTTTAAAAATCAATTCTCATCACCAATAAAACGAATTTTATAATGGAAAATACCATAGCATCTAAAAGCAATTTCTGGAGCATTTTATTTGTTGCCTTGATTGGCATTGGCAGTATCATGGTCATTTGCCAGTTTTTCGGCATTAAAAGTTTGGAAAGAGGCGAAACGACGGCTTGGGTGAACCCCAATTCTACTGAATATCAAAATCAAAAGATGACGCACCGCAAAGCGGCGGATGCAGATGCGCAAGAACAAAATGCTGAAAAAACCTTGAAAAGTATTGCAGAGGAATTTAAAGGACCCACTTATGCCAATATTCGGACGGCAAATTTGAATAATAATTGGGGTTTGAGTGAAGATGAAGCTAAATTTTATGATGGTTTGCGTTCTGCAAAAATGGCTGACCCGACTGCGGTGACTGAAAATTGGCTCGGCAAGGTCAAAAAAGCGCATCAAACTTATAAAACGGTCAAAGATGTGTTTGGAGGCAATTCCGATGTGAAGTCGATGATGCAGGATGCGCAAACGGCGATGCACACGATGAGTCAAATCAATCGATTATATGGGATTTCGATGCAAGAATTGAAAACATTTGCCCCACAAGCCAAATCGGTGGGTGATTGGGCTAATTATATTGAAAATAATAAAAAATAAACACATAGGTCATATAGGAAGGCATAGAACACATAGGTCATATAGGAAGGCATAGAACACATAGGTCACATAGGAGACATAGAACACATAGGTCAATCATTAAAAAATGTTCCTATGTATTATATGTGACCTATGTGTTCTATGTATTATATGTGACCTATGTGTTCTATGTCTCCTATGTGACCTATGTGTTCTATGTCTACTATGTCTCCTATGTGTTCTATGTCTCCTATGTGACCTATGTGTTTAAAAATCAAAAGAATATATGCCAAAAATTGGTCAATACGAATTATTAGAAGTCGTAAAAGTGAAGTCTTTCGGGGCGTATTTAAACGGTGGTGCTTTGGGTGAAATCTTATTGCCTATCCGCTATTGTCCGCGTGAATTGGAAGCGGGCAATGAAATTCGAGTATTTTTGTACTGCGATTCGGAAGACCGCGTGATTGCCACCACCGATAAACCGTTTGCGGTGGTGGGCGAATTTGCCTATTTGCGGGTGAAGGATACGAGTGCATCAGGCGTTTTTTTAGATTGGGGTCTGATGAAAGATTTATTTGTTCCATTTCGAGAACAAGCCGATAAAATGCTTTTAGACAAATTTTATTTGGTAAAAATCATCTGTGACGAAAAAACGGATAGAATTATTGCCACTTCTAAAATTAATAAATTTCTTAAAGCAGAGACGGATAATTTAAAAGTTGGACAAGAAGTCAAAATATTACTCGCGGCACAAACCGATTTAGGCTTTCGCGTAATTGTCGATGACCTGTATTGGGGCGTTTTGTATCAAAATGAAGTGTTTCAAAAAGTGAAAGTCGGTGATACGCTGAAAGGATATGTCAAAACGGTGCGGGAAGACAAGCGGATTGATGTTCGTTTGCAAAAATCGGGGTATGAACATCAAATCCCTGAAACTTCAGATGCGCTTTTAAATTATTTGAAAAAATCAAATCATGGTTTTATTCCTTTGACGGATAGTAGTTCGCCTGAATTGATTTATAAGAAGTTGCAAATGAGTAAAAAGAATTTCAAAAAATCAGTAGGCAATTTGTATAAACAACGATTGATTACCATTGAAACAGAGGGAATACGGTTAGTGGTTAACACTTTGTAGTCGGGAATTTTATTTCCCAATCGTTCGGAATAGGGTGCTTCTGATTTTAAGGATTGGAAGCATCCTATTTCGACCCCGAGTACAAAAAAACGCCTACGCAATGCCTGCTTAGACGTTCTATTAAAGCTATGGAAAAATGTTAAATTACACGCTGACCACCATCTGATAGGTTTGTGGTATTCTTTTTTCAAATATTAATTGCTTCCCCATCTGTAACTCTTTGATTTTAGCGTCATTATAATGACGTATCGTAATCAAATCGCAACCATCCACTCGTTCCACATTGAAATTATCCGATAATGCTTTTAAAACTGCTGCCATCGCTTCAGGTTTATTCGTAATGCTTAGGAAAAAATATAAACCTGAGTTCTGTAAAAGATTCACAAAAATACTGTATTTTGCAAATATATCAAACAAATCTCTGATATGAGATTCTACTAAAAAAGTCAAATCTTGATTCCACACTTTTAAAAAAATCTGATTGCGTTCCGTCATCAAAATCGGTGGATACGTCAATCCTTCCGAATCGGCTCCGCCAATCACCGTTCCAGCAGCATTCAGGTCGAGGAATGAACGGACATGCAAAGGGATATTTTTCTGCATCAAAGGCGCAATCGTGCGCGGATGCACCACAGTCGCCCCGTAATACGTCATTTCTATTGCTTCTGAATAGCTAATTTTGTCTAATTTAACCAAATTTTTGAAAATACGCGGGTCGCCCGTCAACACACCTTGCACGTCCTTCCAAATGTACATGCCTTGTGCGTCCACCGCATTCGCGTATAAAGCCGCCGAATAATCCGTTCCTTCTCTACCCAAAGTCGTCGTATTATTATCTTTCGTACTACCCAAAAAGCCTTGTGTCAATACAAAACCGCCTTTTTCCAATGCAGGCAACATTTTTGCCCGAATTTGTTGTTCGGTTTGTTTCCGTTGCACAATCGCTTCGCGCCAAGTGTCATCTGTCAAAACCATATCGCGGGCATCCAACCAAGTGGTTTTTAAACCAATATGATTTAAATAACCTGCGACAATTTTGCTTGAAACGACTTCGCCAATGCTCACGATTTGGTCATACACATAATCGAAAGCATCGTGCGGCGCGTCTTCTAAAATCCACTCTATTTCTACAAAGGTATCATTGACACTTGAATACACTTCTTTATTTGTTTTAATATCAAATAAATGGTTCATCAAAGTATAATGATTTTGTTTAATTTTTTCTAACAAATCGTGTGTTTTATCGCTCTTTGCAAAATAAGCTCGAACGACTTCTTCTAAGGCATTCGTCGTTTTGCCCATTGCGGAGACGGCTATCACAAGCGATTCCGTGCCATACGTGCGCAAAATATGAGCAACATTGCGAATATTATCAGCATCTCGCAACGATGCGCCTCCAAATTTAAAAACTTTAATAGGTTTCATGATTTTTGACGTTTTTAAAACAATTTGATTGATAATAATGGTTTCAAGCGACAAAAATACATTGCATTGTTATAAATTGGAACACAGATGGCGCAGATTTTTAGGATTTTTTTTATATAACGTTTGGAGGGTTTGAAACCCTCCAAACGTTGTGGTCGGTTCTTTTAATTCAACTCCTTTAAGTTATAGAATATAAATTCAAAGAACGCCTTAATATTCGGTTTAAAAAATACCTTTTTTACCGTATTTTTAAAATGTGTGTAAAAAATATCTTAAAAATCTTAATTTAAAACTTTGATTTTTCCGCAAATGGCAATAGTTTTGTACCGTTAAATGTGACGTGCAAAAACTTGTAACAATCACTGCACCACAAGCACCATCTCTTTTTTCTGTGAACAATCTAATTTTTTTAGTACTATGACAAATATAAACGCCTTATTTACAATGCTTTGCATTGCGCTCCTCCCCTATTTTACGCACGCTCAACGGATGTCGCTCGGCTTATTTGCAGGCGCGGCGGGCTATCAAGGCGATTTGACCGACAAAGGTTATGACTGGGCAGAACTCCGAAATGCAGTGGGTTTTGTGACAACGCACCGCTTGACCGATCATTTTGCGGCAAAAGTCAATTTTACCCATTGTTCGATTGCGGCGGCAGATATTCATTCGGTTGCCAAAAAAAATCGGAAACTTTCTTTTGAAACGCCTATCAACGAGTTGGGTATGAGTTTGGAATGGCATAAAGAAAGTCGCGTGAAATATACCACTTCGGGTGATTTTTACAATTGTAGCACGCCGTATGTGTCATTGGGCGTTGGCGGCATGCGTTTTCACCCGTTTGTGAAGGGTTTGCCCGCAGAATCGCCTGATTTGAAAGCCGATTTTAGCCGCACGCGTTTTATGGTGATTTTTGGCGCGGGTTATAAAGTTGGGCTTGGCGGTGACTGGACGCTTTCTTTTGACGCGGCAACTCATATGGTTTTTACCGATTATTTGGATGGCGTGAGTCAAAGCGGGCGGGTGAATGAAGATTTTTATGGTTATGGCGGGATTACCGTTTTTCGGAATTTCGGTACGGCTGCTAAGAAAAGTTGGATGGATTACAGCAATATCAAACAAAAACCAGTCAAAAAATCGAAAAAAATTAAACGATAATTGTTTTAACCCAATAAAATATCAAAAAAACAACTACATACGAAATATATACTTTTACATCGGTATAATCCGACAATTTGATGCCATGTTTCCGTTTTAAATAAACGACGATTGCTATCTTTTCAAACCAATATGCCAACATGGTTGCCCCCGCAACGCCGATAAATCCCCAATAAAAAATGCCGATAATGCTCAAAAAGAGGTTCAAAATGGTTTCCAAAATGGAAATTTTGAATAAAATCTTCGTTTCATTCAATGCCATCAAAACCGTATTGGAAAACAATAATCGACTGATTATCAACAATAAATAAATATCAAAAACGCCCGCACTTTGGGCAAATTCGGGTCTAAACACTTTCGGATACCAATAATGACTCGTCATCAAAAGCAACATGGATAAAGGAAATAATTGATGCCATAATCGCTTTGATTTTTGTTTTAATTCATAAATTCCTGATTCATAATGCGTTGCAATCATTGGAACGATAGCATTGCTTAAACCAATGGACATTGCCAAACTGATGGGCAATTCCCGCGCACCGTACCGATACAGGGCAAAAATGGTTTTATCACCTTTATAAAACCAATTGATAAGAACCCCATCAAAATTCATCGCCAAACCATTCAAAGCAGAATAACCCATCAAGGGCAAGGCTAAAATCAAGTATTTTTTTGAAATTTGGATTTTAAAATCCATGGCACCCATTTTTAAAACATTGATTATCAACCAAATGTATTTTACAATGCCCAGTAAAACCAATCCATAAAAACTTTGTTTAAAATCGCTTTGGGTCAAAATGGGATAAAAAAAGAAAATTTGTTGCAAAAAAAAGGTCAAAATGGAATAGCTCAACAATGCTTTTGCATTTTGCGCTAATAAGTAATGTGATTCGATTAAAAACGATGGAAAGTAAAATAGTAAAAAATACCAATAGATTTCGTAAAAAGGCAATTCCGTTTGCCCCGTCAAGACCAACAATAATTTTGATTTTAATAAAATAAAAAAACTAAATAAACCTAAACTAATTAAATTAAAAATTAAAAATTGTTGAAATAAAAATTTAGGCTTATCCGTATCGGATAATGTTGGGAAATAAGATAATCCAATTTGAAGCAACGCGTTCAACCAAAAAAAATCGGCAATACTGCATAAAAACGTCAGCGTTTCATACACGCCAATATCCGCAGGTGGCAAATGCGTTTTTGCCAATAAAATCGCTACAAGGATATTGCCGCCGCGCCGAAGCAATTGACTGATTTGCGAAGCGCGTGTAAGGGATAATTTTAAATTCAATTTTTTTTGGATACTTAGGTGATACAATTGGAACGCGGATGACACGGATTTTGCGGATGAGCGCGGATTTTTTATTATACTTTGCGCTAGATGATTTTGCGATACAATGGGAACGCGAATAACGCGGATTGGGCGAATTTTCACGGATTTTTACTCAATTTCGCACTGAATTTCAAAAAAAATCCGTGCGAATCCGCCCAATCCGCGTTATCCGTGTTCCAATTGTATCCAAAACCACCCGACGTAAAGTATAATTTTACTCAAAATTCGAGCAAAATTAGTAAAAAAATCCGCGCTCATCCGCAAAATCTGCGTCATCTGCGTTCCAATTGTACAGCAAATCACAAAAAGTTACTGTATCAACACAAATCGTTTTGAATAGGATTGCCCTTGATGCACTATCGTCACGATGTAAATGCCATTCGGCAAATTCAATTCGCTCAATTGTACATTCAATTCCATTGGCATATCTTCCAAAGATTGTTGTAATACTTTGGCTCCTGCGAAGTTATGTATAGACAATATGCCATCTTCATGTTCAAAGGATTGCAAATTCAACCTCAAATCGCCCGAAGTTGGATTGGGATACACTGTAAAATCAGCCTTTACATCCGATTCCAAAAGCATTTGCTTGCGCAAACCACTGGTTGGTATATTGGAAATCGTAGGCGTAACGCAACCCATCACTTGAAATTCTGCCATATTCAAAGCGCCTTTACCGCGCAATTGAATCCGCAAATAACGCCCTTTTTTCGCAATCGGAATGGTGGTCGGACGCGCCATATTGCCACTTTGGTAAAAAACAGTTACACCTGATTGATAAAAAGTGGTATTCACAGCCGTTGAATTCATCGGATTTTCAGACACAAAAACGTAATAATCTCGCGCTGTGGTTAGATTCGTCTCCACTTTATTCCACAATTTAACCTCTGTAATATTGTGCTGCACGCCCAAATCGATTTGCCACCAAGCATTATTGTCCGTATTGGTGCGCGAAGCGGTTCCCGAAGTATTGTTATCAATGGCTTTGGCGGCGACATTCGTGGCGTTTGGTGTACTGGATTGTCGGACGGATTTGCCTAAAGCAACATTTGTGGGCGCATTGCAAAAAGCGGCTCGCACGACATTAACGTTGAACGAGCAAGTCGTTTGGTTGCCACAAGCGTCGGTTGCCTTGTACGCCACCACCGTCGTTCCCACTGGAAAGGTCGAACCTGACCACAAACCAGTCGGCTGCGTCAAAGATGCCGTGTCGCCGCAGACTTTTTCCATTAAAAAGTTGCGGTTTCGGGTTGCGTTACTCGTTCCCCAGCGGGCTGTTGAGCCACTCAACGAAACAAAATCGCGGCGCGCTAATTGCCCAGAAGTCGGTTCGCCCGATTCCCAATTGGTATAATTCAAGGTTGTACCATCCAACCATTGATGTTGTCCACCCGAAATAGGCGCGTATAAACCTATCCAAGCCGTCGAATTAGAGCCAATCCAAGTTTTCAAGGCATTATTTTGATTCGCATCCGTAATGACTGCCAATTTTCCGCCTGCATTCGCGCAAGTCGTCCTTGCATTTTGCCAAGTATTCGTATTGGTCGAATAATAATATAATTTTTTACCCATTTTCCCAAGATAACGGAAACCCGCAATCGAAGGTGCAGTGCAAGTCGCGTTACAAGTTGAAGTCGTAGTAGGACGCGCCCAACTCACCACTCCATTATTGGCAGTCGAAGCAACCGTCAAGGTCAGATTCGCAGGGCAAGCAATTGTAATTGCCGCCACACCGCGACAACTACAATCGGATTGAACACGGTCATTCGCCGTTGCAGGATTGCCGTCATCACAAACGTCTCCAATATTTTTGCTAATCGCAGGACAATTATAAACCGTCGCAATTGTAACCAAAAGGCTATCCGATTTGGCAATACAACCTTGTGCATTCGTGATTTGAACTTGGTAATATCCTGTATTGCCCGCAATTTGATTTTGTCCTGTACTTCCAACCAAAGGTGCATTGTTAAAATACCATTGATAACTTGTTGATAATGAAGCGGTTAAAGTATTATTGGTTTTAGTAATGATTGGCTTTGCCAATGCTTTAAAAGTGCGATTTGTCAAAATAATACTATCACAACCAAAACGATTGTTGAACCGAGTTGTAAATAAACCAACATTGCTTAACAAACAAGTTGTTTCAGCAATGCGCGTTGTATCCGATGGATTTAAGGCAATCGTCCTAATAATCAAGCTATCACAACCCAATTGATTGAGCAAACGGGTTGTAAAAACACCAGCATTTGCAGGAATACAAGTGGTTCCATTTAAACGAGTCGTATCCGATACATTAAAACGAATTGTTCTAATTACAATACTATCACAACCGAATCGATTTACAAAGCGTGTCGTAAAAGTACCAACATTTGCAGCTACACAAGTCGTTCCATCTAAACGAGTGGTATCGGATGGATTAAAACGAATTGTGTTAATAATAATACTGTCACAACCCAATTGATTGACCAAACGCGTTGTAAAAATACCTGCATTCGCAAGAATACAGGTTGAATTGGACAAACGAGTCGTATCCGCAGGTATAAAAGCAACCGTTTTGATAACCAAACTATCACAACCGAATCGATTGACAAGGCGCGTTGTAAAAACACCTTCATTCGCCCGCAAACAAGTCGTCGTATTTAAACGAGTGGTATCGGATAAGTTAAAACGAATCGTGTTGATAACAATACTATCACATCCAAATTGATTGACCAATCGTGTCGTAAAAGTACCAGCATTTGCGGGAACGCAAGTCGTTCCATTTAAACGAGTCGTATCAGACAAATTAAAACGAATCGTGTTAATAACAATACTATCACATCCAAAACGGTTCAATAATCGGGTTGTAAAAACGCCCGCATTCGTTGGAATACAAGTATTGCCCGCCAAACGAGTCGTATCAGGCGCACCGCAATTGCCAATCGGGACAAAAAGCGCGGTCAAGGCTTGCGCACCGCCCGCAAAAGTGACTTGCACCGAATCACTCGTTCCCAAACTCAGATTCGACCAGCCCACAAAACGAAATCCAGCCGCAGCCACCGCTTTCACAGGAATCGGAATCCCCGAAAAATATTTTCCAACAAAAGGCAATCGATTTTGCTTCAAAGTTAATGTGTTAAATTTCAAATTTCCCGCATTCGCAGGACTGACATTCAACGTTACCAAAGTCGTATCGGTCAACTCAGGCATCTGCAAACGGAAATGTGAATAGGTAAATTCGGTTCGTTTGCTCGCAAAATCACTTATTTTTTGAATATTAATCAACCATTGTGGTTGAAAAGGCGTTCCCCAGCGCGCGCGGTGCTTTTCCATTTCGGGCGCGTACAGGTTTTTAAAACTTTCAATACGCCCTTGTACACGGGCGGTGGTGAAGGTTGTATTTAAAAAATCTGCCATTCGATTGGCAAATTTTTGACGATATTTAGCATTTTCAAAACATTTTTGCAAAATTAATGCTGTCGAATAACCGGGAAAAGGCGGATTCAAAGCCCTTTGTAAAGCATTTTGGGTCGCATCACTCGTATTAAAACCGCCAGAAGTCAATAAACCAAAACTAAAATCTAAATCATAACAAATCCATTTCCATTTTGCATCGACTCGCCGTTCTTTAAATCGGCGTACATTATTGCTGGGCCAATCGGTATTGTCTGCAAAAACATTTAATAAAACGTAATCTGTAAAATTATCAATATCAATATGTTGTTCCATCCAAGCAAAAGCCGTATCAGTATCGAACCGCCGACTCGACCGTTGTAATTCGCCTTTAAATTGAAACCAAGCGATGGAATCCCCTGCTAAATTTTTAAATAACGCTACATCATTTTCAGACATATCATAGTTCGACAAGGCGGCAGTCGAACTGAGGTTGAAATGCTGATCCACATACGTCGTATTCATCCGTTCCCGAATGTTGTGAATCCCCCAATATTGCCCATTGAAATAGACCACCGCAGGGCGATACCCTTGCATATGCGTTGCAGGTTTTTGCAAAATATCCAACACATCATCCACATCTCGAAATAAACCCGAAACCATCGCATCTCGAAACATCGTAATCCCCCATTCATTGCCCGAATTGCGCAACACAAATCGTTTATAATCCGTGTAAGGCAAATTTGGAAACAATTTGTATGGAATCGTAGGCGTTCCAAGACCTGTTTTGGACTTGATTTCCAATGATTTTTGGGGCAAAGCAGCACTCGTAGAACCAGTAATTTCGGTTGCAACCGCTTTTGAAAAAGCTGCTGTATCCATATTGGGTTCAAATAATTCAATATTCGCCTTGACCTCAATTTTTTGTTGATACTGAATGTACATACCTGTATCAGGATGGAAAAAATCCGAATTTTTAAAACTCAATGCAATAATCGGGAAGGTATGACTTACATTAAACAAATACGTATGCGTAATTGTTTGAGAAGCAGTCATTGGCGCGACTCCATAGGCTTTTGCCCGCAACGGCGTAGAAGCATTGAGTTGAATGGGCGCGGTGTAAATATCCGAAAGTTCAGTCGGATCCGCCCCGTCGAGCGTGAATCGAATCACGGCATTGGGCGTAGGCGAAGTCAAGGAAATGCTAATCGGTGCGGAAAATCGCCCTCCTTTAATCGACGCGACAGGCGGCTGCGTCACTTGTGCTGTGGCAACAAGCTGACTCAAAAGCAGCATCACGAGCGCGACGAAATGCGTCACAATGGGTGTACGGCGTTTCATCATCATGTTTGTTATGATGTTTGTTGAATGAGTATGGGATTATCTTAATTTTTTGATTAATAATTGATAAATAGGTAGTTACATAGTATTATTTTTTAAAATAAAAAATATTTATCAATCCATTTTAATCAAAAAATGTATGCTTGGGAGGAAATCAATGTTCAAAGGTAGTAAGAGCCTTGTTTAAAATCAAATTTTTCAAATATTTTAAAAAAAAATACATTAAACAAGGTAGTCTGAATATGGATTTATTAAAAAACTTTTACAAACGCAATCGTTTATCTAAACACATCACTTCCATTTTTATTATAAGGAATATTGATAAAATCAAACGTACCGGGTTTCACGCGCAAGAAAAACTGGTAGGTATTGGTCGTTGGTTGCCAACTCGCGCCCATTTCCCAACAATGCAAATCCCGATAAAACCCAAATTGAGGAAAAGTAGCTTGTTTATTTTTGAAATCATAACCAATATGACTCACCGTGATACGCCAATTTTTACTAATTTGAATATCACCACTCGTCGAAAGTCGATGATCATTCGTTCCAAGTGTATCGCGCCCATTGGCACTCCCCAAAGCCACCCCAAAATTATGCGTAATCCGCCAATTTTGAACCAAATCGACCAACGATTCTTCAACAGTCAACTTTTCTTTATTAGCATTTTTGCGAATATCATTGGAAGCAATCGACGCATTTTGCACCCCATTCGCCGTCAATTTCCCTGTCAACAAATCGCGCAATTGCCCAATGCTAAAACTCGTATTCGCATTCATATTGAACGAAAGAACTCGTGCAGGAAACTTCTTATCTGTAATCAATAAAGTCTTGGTTTTCAATCCTTTATCATTCAAACTATAAAAATCCAATTGCCCACTAAGACTCACCGTCGTCAATCCTTTAAACAAATTCGTACCCGTTCCAAAGTTCACAGGAGACCACCGAAACGAATCTAACGCAAAATTATAGTCACCACTGATGTTAATATTGTCCAATAATTTCATTTTTTTCTCCGCAGAATCGCGTTTTGAAAAATATTTAGCTTCAAACACATTTGAAATACTATAATTTAAACCCATTTGTTTTGTTCCTGTCGGGGCGGAATAAGCCGCGCCTTCATATCGATTATAGGGTTGTAATTGATTGCGCCCAATCCGATAATCGCGCTGCACCGTATTCCCGTATTGCGCATAATCGGGCGAATACCCAAACCCAATACTCGGAGTCATCGTATGTCGCAAAGCGCGCAACGGTGTTTTTTTGCCAAAATTCAACGTTCCAAACAAAATCGTACTCAAACTAACACTTGTACTGAACTGATACGCCCGATACAAACCCTGTTTTGTCGTCGTATCGACGCGCCCTGCCCGCACCGTATCAATGATAAGCGTATAATCGGATGGATTCGTTGGATTTACAATCCGACGCTGCAAGGTGTCTGTGATATTAGGATTAAAATTATAAGTCTGCTCCTTGAAAAACCAAAATTCATTATAATTGATGGAAGGGGTAAAATTGAAATACTTTAATAACCTAAAACTGACCCCTGAACTTGCCGAATGTTTAACGCCCATTTGGGCATCTTGCCAAACTTTCTTTTGAAAAAGTGTCGTATCCGTCGCTTTGACCCTATTTTGTGCTTCCGCGCTATAACTTAACGTAATTTTCTCATACCATTGCTCATTGCCCACCGCTTTGGCGCGTTTGAAAGGCGAAATGGTTTGCATCGTAAAATTCATACTCGGCAACGTAATATTCATTTCTCGCGTAGCCGTATTTTGCGAATGCGCAAAACTTGCCGTAAAATTATACGGTTTTCCGGGGAATGATTTGCTAAAATTCGCGCTCGAATTTAATTGGTTTTGAGTTTGACTCTTATAATCTCTATACGTATTGCGTTGAAAATTATTGGTTTGTATGTCAATACTGGCTGAATAATTCATGGTCGGATGCGCCCTTGAATCTTGATTATGCGCCCAACGAAAGGTATAAGCGCGTTGTCTTGAAGCTCTTGCTTGGGCATCTTCGGTCACATTATCATTAAAACTAACTGCGATATTTCCATTATTTTTATAAATCGTATTATAATTTGAAGTCAAACTCACTCCATAAGTGCCTTTTACGAACAAAGTCGTGGCAATCGTCAAATCATAATGGTCATTAATCGGGATGTAATAACCCAAACCGCGCAATCCATAGCCCCAATCCGCCCGATATTCGTAATCGCGGGGAATAATCAACCCACTCGCTTTGGTTTTCGTAATCGGATAAAAACCAAACGGAACCCAAAACGGAGTCGGCACCCCGCCAATCACCAAATTCGACGGACCGACAACAATCAATTTGTTTGGAATAATTTTTTGTTGTGCACTTCGTATCCCAAAATGAGGGTGTTTGGCATTACAAGACGTGAAAATCGCATCGGAACTGTACGCAATATCATCGATTTTGGTCGTGTCGCCTTTCGCCGTGGTGGAATCTCGCGCCGCGCCACCCACAAATTTCGATTTTCCACCATGAATATACACATTACTTTGCGTCGTGGTCACGTCATAGACCATACCTTTTTTGGTTCGGAAGTTGTAACGCATTTTTCCAGCCGTAAAATCCTGCGTTCCATCCTTAAAATGCGGTAAACCTTTCACTTTTCCACTCGTATCGGTACGGGGTTCTGCGGTGGCAATATTATTTTTCATATCAATAATAATGTAATCCGCCGTCAACGCCAAAGAGCGATAATTGACGAAAGCCGCCCCATATAAATAGACCAATTGATTAGAATTGTCGAAAATCAAAGAATCTTTCGCGCCATAATCCACTTCTGCATCCAAAGAATCTTTGGAATACGCTATATTTGCCGCCGCCAAGCGTTCCGAAGCGGGGAGAGCCGTATCCGAAGGTGGAAAAAGCGTCGTAGGACGAGTCGAATCTGACAAAGTGCGTTTCAGAACGGTTGTTTTGACAGCAGGATTTTGAGCAGCGAGTGGAATCACCCCGACTGCGCCGAAAAATAAAAAGCGTATAGCGAAAAATAGAGCAGATACGTCGAATCTATATTTTGTAATTTTGTTCATTCAAAAATCAATGACTTGGCATGAGGAATTTCATTCTTTTTTTAACAACGACCATCACTAATTTGCTGCCTACGCAAAGCATCAAAACAGCCAACTTTAACGTTTTTTTAACGGAGGGCAAAGATAAAAAAACTTTGTACGCAGCCCCCACTGCGCCCGAATATCGCCTTAAAAAAGTCGTGATTGATGCAGGGCATGGCGGGCATGATGCAGGTTGTTCGGGTACGTTCACGGTGGGCAAAACCAAGGATAAAAAATCAGTTATACATTATGAGAAAAACAATACTTTAAAAATGGCATTACTGTTGGGGACTAAAATTAAAAAAAAATTTCCTGAAATCGAAGTGGTTTATACGCGCACAAAAGACGTTTTTGTCGAATTGGATGAACGCGCTGACATTGCTAACAAAGCGAAGGCAGATTTGTTTATCTCCATTCATTGCAACTCGACGGATGGGAATCCGGTTCAGGGAACCGAAACTTATACGTTAGGTTTGCATAAGAAAGAAGCCAATCTGCGGGTGGCGAAACGCGAAAATGCTTCGATTTTATTAGAAAAAAATTATAAACAAAAGTATGCAAATTTCGACCCTTTGAGTACAGAAGCGTATATTATTTTCAATTTAATTCAAAACAATTATTTGGAAAACAGTGTTCGCTTTGCACAACTCGTTGAAAATCAAATGGAAACTATTGAGCGCACGAGTTTGGGCGTGAAGCAAGCGGGTTTCATGGTATTAAAGGCAACTGCTATGCCAAGCGTTTTGATTGAGACGGGTTTTTTGAATCATCATACAGAAGGTTTGTATATCAGTGACGAAAAAGGGCAAGAAAAATTGACCGATGCGATTTTAACAGCGTTTCAAAAGTATAAAAAAGAGGTTGAAATCATTCCCGTTGTTGAGAAAAAAGAAACTGAACCAAAGCCGAAAAAAATAAAGAAAAATTCCAATTAATTAACCTGCGTGATGGGTTTGAATTAGGATTCTTAGGATTGATTGGATTTTTTTAGGATTTTTTTAAATCCTAAAAAAAATCCAATGAATCTTAAAAATCCTAATTCAGAAAATCTAATGCGTTCAAAATTAAACATTTATGGCACTATCCAAAGAAAAAAAACAAGCCTCTGCGATTGGTTGTTTTGCATTTTTGGTTTTAGCAATCATCATTCCTTTTGGTTGGCGTTTTTTGAAAGGCATGAATGTATTGAGCAAAACCCTTGATTTGCATATTCCATACGACAATGTGCAACAAATCACGGCTTCCGCGCCTGTTTTTTACAAAGGTGCGACGATTGGTTCGGTCAAATTGATTGAGTTTGAGCAAGGCAGACCGAATTTGGTGATCAATATCAGCAATAATCCGGGGATTCCGAAAACGGCATTGGCGACGATTTTTGTCAACGGGGCAATGGGCGGCAGTGCGATAGAATTGACTTTTCCACAAGCCTGTCAAGGGGCGGATTGTGCGCAAGACGGCGATAAATTGCGCGGCGACTCCAAAGGTATGCTTGCTTCGATGTTGCCGACCGAACAATTTCGCAGTTATCTCGGCGAAGTCAAAAGCGAATATAAGCAACTTTCGGATTCCATCAACGCGGATTTTAAAGACCCGAATAATCGAATCAACAAAATGTTTACCGATATGGAGTCGAGTATCAAGAATTTAAAAGCGACAACGGCGGGTGTACAACAATTGGTGAAGGCTTCTTCTACGAATATGGAAGCGATTTTGGGCAATATGGAATCGGTTACAGGGAATTTGAAATCATCGAATGAGCAAATTCGCAATATGATTGCGAATGCCGAATCGTTTTCGGGTAATTTAAAACAATTAGATTTAAAAAAGACAACGGATGGCGCAAATGAGGTGGTGAATCAATTGAAAAAGACGTTGCAAACGTCTGAAAAAGCCGTATCCGATTTGAATACGATGACAACGCGGTTGAAAAATGGCGATGGAACGCTTGGGAAATTGATGGCAGATGATAGTTTATACCACAATATGAACAAAATGGTGTCTTTATTTGGACTTTTATCGCAAGATTTTCGGTTGAATCCGCGCCGTTATGTCAATTTGAATCCATTCAAAAGTTACAAACCATATGAATATGTGCCTATCGGGAAAGACCCTGCGCGTCCCGAATTTCGGATGGATAGTTTAAACAGAAAGTTGGAAAATTATTACGATAGCAAGCAAAAATAAATATGTGTTTTCAGCGATTTTTTCTATAAAAAGTCGTAAAAAGTATTTAAATTCGCATCTTATTTGAGTAAAATTTTTTTTTAAAATTAGTACGACTAAAAATATGGCATTGGAAGTTATCGGCAAATTGCATAAAAAATTTGCTACCGAATCAAGAGGAACATCTGGTTTTCAAACGCGTGATTTTGTGTTAGAAATAATGGATGGAAGTTATTCACAACTTGTGAAATTTCAATTATTGAAAGAACGTTGTATCCTGTTGGATAATTTCAAGGAAGAGGAAGAAGTGAAAGTTCATTTTGACTTGCGCGGACGCGAGTGGCAAGGAAAATATTTGACAAATCTGAATTGTTGGAGTTTGGTACACGCCACAGGCGATGCAAAACCTGTCGCACCGACCCAAAAAGCGGCGGCTCCTGCTCATCACGCGCCTGCGGCAACGACAACGACTGCACCATCACCCGCGCCTAAATCGCCGATGCCGACTGTGGCAGACGCGCCAAGTAGTGATGGCGGCGATGATGATTTGCCATTTTAAGGGATGAAATTTTTGTGAAAAACGCTTAGTAGTCGGGAAATTTATTTCCCGACTACTAAGCGTTTTTCACAAATAAGTTGTAAAAAAACAGCAAAGCCTTTCTTCTAACTTCTTGTAAAACCACTTACCAATGTTTTTTACTTAAAATAACACTTTTTGTCCTTCCGTTTTTGTCATTCCACAGGAATCTTTTATGCAGCTTCGGGGTTTCCCTACGGAATGACAAAACGCTTCAATTTTAATAAAATGAAAAAAAGAACAACTCAATTGTTGCTTATTATCGCTTTGTTGATGACCCATCTAAGTCTAAAAGCGCAACGCAACGAGACCAAAGCGAATGATTCCAATACGCCTTTGCACCTTTTGAAACCCGATTATCCCATTCCTTATGGCAAAGTGGAAATTGAATCGGTCACGAAAATCCTACATCGGATGCTTGGTTATTTGGATACAGTGACTCCTGCTCAATATGTAAACGCCAAATCGGGTGCGGTGATAACGGATTGGGCTAAAATGGATGAAAATACCATTTTGAAAAAAGGCGATTTTCGGTTGGTCAGTTACGAATGGGGCGTGACGTATGGAGCGATGTTTTTAGCCACCGAAGCAACAGGCGATACTCGTTTTAAGCAATATGCGGATAAACGCTTGCAATTTTTAGCAGAATCGGCTCCTTATTTTAAAAAATCAGCTGAAAACAATACGGATTGGGGGACGAAAACGCCTTTGCGAAATCTGATTTTACCGCGTGCGCTGGATGATTGTGGAGCGATGTGTACTGCCATGATTAAATCCGTTCGGGCAGGGAACAAGGCGGATTTGAAACCATTGATTCAAATTCATATAGACTATATTTTGAATAAAGAACATCGGTTGAAAGACGGAACACTGGCTCGGATGCGTCCGCAACCCAATACGATGTGGTTAGATGATTTGTACATGGCAATTCCCGCTTTGGCGCAAATGGGGGCTTTGACGGGTGAGCAAAAGTACTTTGATGAAGCCTGTACCCAAGTTTTAGCGTATTCCAAACGGATGTTTAACCCCGAAAAAGGCGTTTATATGCACGGTTGGGTGGAAGGCATGACGGAACATCCGCAATTCCATTGGGCAAGGGCAAATGGTTGGGCGATTATGACGAAAGTGGAATTATTGGATGTTTTGCCTGAAAACCACCCGCAACGACCTGCGATTTTGGCACTTTTACGGGCGCATGTGCGCGGTTTGGCGGCGTATCAATCGGGTTCGGGTTTTTGGCATCAACTTTTAGACCGTTCGGATTCGTATTTGGAAACATCCGCAACCGCGATTTACACGTATGCCTTTGCCAGAGCGATAAATCGGGGTTGGATTGACCCATTGGCGTATGCGCCGATGACCTTATTGGGTTGGCATGCGGTTTCGACCAAAGTGAATGCACAAGGGCAGGTCGAAGGGACGTGTGTGGGTACGGGCATGGCGTTTGACCCAGCTTTTTATTACCATCGCCCTATCAGTCCTTTTGCGGCACATGGCTATGGTCCGACGCTTTTAGCAGGGGCGGAGGTGATTCAATTGTTGAAAAAGAAAGCATTTGAAATCAATGATAGTTCGTTACAATTATTGCAGCAGAAATAAAAAAAAGAGATGCCCATAATTAGGACATCTCTTTTACGAAATGAATGCAAATTTAACCTAAACGTGTAACAAAAAAATCTATCCGAATTATTTTTTTAAAACAGATGTTGGCGAATGAATTAAGGACTTCATTGAAAATCACTCACACTAATTCAAAAAACATTCATTCGCCGCACCTGTAGCACAACACCAACACGATAAACAAAAATTATTCTTAATAAAGGGTATAACTATTTTATTTGTATAGGGTTGATAATTAATTGGTTATCAATAAAAAAAGTAGTTCGTTTATTGATACCACAAAGATACAATGGTTTTCAAGCAACTGCCAACTTTTAAACAAAAGTTTAACTTGTTAAGATTCATTTGTCATTTTTATGTCATTAAAATTTGACATTTTAAAAAAAGTGAAAAAAAAACAAAAAAAAGTGTGCAAACCCTTTACAAATTCAAAATAAGGTTATAACTTTGCACCGCGAAAAGAAAAAAGCTCAAATGCGAGTTTTTTAAGTACAATATGGAGGTGTGGCAGAGCGGTTTAATGCAGCGGTCTTGAAAACCGCCGTGCGTGAGAGCGTACCCGGGGTTCGAATCCCTGCGCCTCCGCCTATTGATTTGGAGATTGTAGCTCAGCTGGTTAGAGCGCCTGATTGTGGTTCAGGAGGCCGTGGGTTCAAACCCCATCATTCTCCCTAAAATAAAAGTCGTCGATTGCAAAATCGACGACTTTTTCTTTTT
>JAAFJT010000051.1 GCA_013298955.1 Chitinophagales bacterium | reverse complement strand
GTTGAATATCACCGCCTAATGCTTCAATGGCTTTTTTAATTTTATTTAAAATACATTTCGTTTGCTCATAAGCGTTGCCCATGCCAATGATTTGACCATCCTCAACAGCCGTCGTACCTGCGACTTCGATGATGTTGCCTGCCCGCACTGCCCGACTGTAACCGACAAGGGACTCCCAAACAGCACCCGAAGATAATTTTTGATGCATAGCGTATTTTGTTTATATAATTTTAACGATAATTTCTAAATAAGAGCGTCAACCCTTCATAAAATCGATTTTTGGCTTTCGTGATGCGGAAAAAAGGTTTCTGCACCGCCCCAAAAGACCGAAACGCATATTCAACGGATGGAATCATACTTCCTTCAAAATCAAAGACTTGTGCAATTTTGGACGCATCTTGAATGGCTTGCCATAAGGTCAAATAGGTCGCGCCACTTTGCCGCAAATCGGGGTCGCTGCCGCCGCAAAGATAATGCGCAATCCCATTATAACAAACGACATAAATGGCTGAATGACATCTTTTTTCAGCATCATAAGCAAAATAAATTTTACGTAAACCTTTTTGAACCAATACTTTATCTAAGGAAACAAGCGATTGTAAAGAATAAGCCATGGATGCACCTTGTTTTTTCAAACTTTTTTGACACAATTCATAAAACAAATAAATGTCATCTCCTTGCGAAACGCTGATACTTTTAGCTGCTTTTTTGAGGTCTGTCCGAACACTGCCTTTAAAATTTTTGTAGATGGTGTCTAAATCCTGCAAATTTTCTAATAAATACGTATAATGCGTATTTTGACTATATCCTTTCCAATAAAACGGCTGCCAATCTTCCATAGAATAATGAAATTTTTGATGGTATAAACCAACTTCTGGCAACTGAACTAATAATTTATCTAAAATTTTCTTATAAACGGTATATTGAGAATGCCGTTTCGACTTGTCTGCATCGGGCAAACGCGTCCAAACGCCCGCATGCGGAGTCAAATCGGGCATCACGATAGCCGTAATCACTCCTTTTAAAAACACTTGATAGTACGGCAAAACGCCATCAATACGTCCCGCATTGTCGTAGGAGAGGCAAACATCCCACTCGCCTTTGGTGCAAACCGCGTCTAACCACCAAGGTTGTAGGAAAAGCGGTATCGACAACTCCGTTTGGCAGAAGTTGTGATAAATAGATTTTGCAGTCGGAAGGGTGGCGATTCCTTCGACTTGTACTTTGGGCGGTAGTTTTAACGATAGTATGCTCATGGTTCTTTATTTTATTTGAATTTTTTGTTATTCCAAATTCAAAAGTTTGCTACAAATGATAATTCCTTGTTCGGTTTGTATTTTTAATACCAACATGCCTTTCGGCAAATCTTGATTGGAATGATATTTTATAACTTGATTCCCTAATGTATAAAATTGGTTTTTACAAAGGGTTGCGATTTTTTTACCTTGTACATCCCATAATTCGAGGGTTAAATATTGGCTTGTTGGCAAATCCATTTGAACATTCAAATCTCGAATCAATGGATTGGGGAAACATTTTATTTGAAAAAAATCTTGAACCAAATCCTCCTGATTCGTTGTCCTCATATCAACCCATTTGGAAACAGTGTCTCGTCCACACGCGCCGCGCAATATCAAATGCACTAAATAAATACCTTTGCGATTATAACGATGTGTAATTTGTTGATTTGTAATATCTTGGGTTACGCCATCCCCAAAATCCCAAATTGCATTATACGCATTGGTCGAAAAATGTTTGAATAAAACGCTTAAATTCGAGGTATCTATTTCAAACTTAAAGTGGGCATTTGGAGTGGAATCGACTTTTACATGCTGCGTTTTTAACGCAAAATGACTGCCTTGTGCATTCCGAACTTCCAATTTTACATCATAGGAACCCGCCCGCGTGTACGTTACGATAGGATTTTGCGCCTGTGAAAACGATGGATTCCCACCTTCAAAAGACCAATTCCGAATGGAATCGCCCCTTGACTTATTCATAAATTGCACGGTCAAAGGCGGACAAGCCACTTGTGTATTCGATTGAAACGCGGCAACAGGCGGTTGTATGGAAGTCGCCAATTCACTCAAAAAAATGGGGCTTTCTCCTAAAATGACTTGATTCGCAGCTACAAAATTGCCAATTTGCCTATCTGAATAATCCCATTGTTTTTTATACAATTGATTGTGATTCAACGAATTAGGGAAATTATAAACTTTGTATGCCCATTCCAATAAATCCGCTTCCACCACTGCCCATAACATATATGTATATTTACCTGCCGCGTCTTTAAACGCAAATCCTTTTACGCCTTGCGGCAATGCTAATGCACGCGTTCGCACGGTATCGTATTTTAATCCAAATAATATATCATTCGTCGTTTTAACGGCAATGGCACTTAAATTTTTGGTAATTTGATACGGCAAACCGATTGCTTTTTGATACAAACCTGTCAATTCATGCCCATCTCGCGCCAATGCTTCCGTTTGATTTTCTACAATGGATTGATAATTCAACGTTGAAATACCATTCGTCATGGCATAAGCGTAGGCTTTCATTACATAATTAATTTGTGCATAATCGCCTCCAAATAAACCATTTAGCATCTTTCGGGGCAGACCTGCTTGCCCAATGATGAATTTTTTATTGGGTTTATTCCAACCATTATAACCATATTTTTTTAAAATCGTATCTAAATTTTGTTTCAGTTGTAAAATGCCTCCTGCCCCCGCATCTGAATTGCGTTGATACACAAATCGACCTGCGGATACATCATAATTGCCTGTCGTGCCGTCAAAATGCGGTGCGGAATTGAACGAAACCGCATCAAAATACGCTCCACCGCGTCTCGGAAAGGCATTTTGAATCGAACCATCCGTCGGATTATCCGTATTTCGACACACCGCATCCAAAAAAGAGGGATAGCCCGCCCCATCAAACGTGACAAAAGCCGTCGAATCTTCCGATTTGATGACTTCATAGGCAATCCGCATCATCCGAACAAAATGTTGTATCGGCGCGTGAATCCCTAAATCACAAGGTTCGGGATTGTTGTCCCACCAATTGCCTTGCTTCCCTTTCGGCAACCAACCATAATTCCCCGATTCATCGACACCAGGCGAATCCCAAATTGACCAATATTTAATTTGTTTTTTATAAATTTTTACCAAATCAAATACGTATTTTGCAAAATAATTCGTGTCATTCACAGGCGTACCTTGTGCGCCCGCATCCCAAATATCCGAATATAAATTTTTAAACAATTCGGAGGATTTATCAGGACAATGCCGCGTTAAATCTCGGTGCGTTGCATCTGGAAAACCAATTATCAACGTATTGTTTTGTAAATCTAAATTGGCATAATGTTCAAATGCAGGTTTTCGGATGTCCGCACCCCAAAAATGCGTAAAATAATCGGGCAAAATCACCCGCAATGATTTCAATCCTAACCCATTTACATTTTTTTCCAAATTACCTGCGGCAATATCGGCAACCGCTTCATCGCGCCAATTGGGAATGTATTTCAAATTCACACCCGCCCGAAAAATGCCATCATGAGTTGGTACGATACTATCCGCCGTTGTTGTAAAAAGGCTTGTATCAGCAACTTGTACATCTATATTTTTTTGAATAGAATCAGAACCACAAAAATTACTTGCCTTCAAATCAACGCGGTACGTTCTGGATTGATAATACGTATGTGTCGGATTGGCATCCAAACTACTTGTATTATCCCCAAAACGCCAAGTCAATTGATTTGCATTCAACGTACTTTGGTTTTGAAAATGAATCACATTGCCAATTGTCGTATAATTAAAATCAGCTCTTGGCAAATTGGCAACCGCAATCTCGATGGATTGACGCACTGCGATTTGACCATTTGGATATTTTAAAACCAACAAACTGTTGTAAATGCCCGCCCGTGCATACGTCACCACAGGCGTATCTTGATTAGAAACAGCAATATTGCCGCCTTCAAAAGTCCATTCTTTCAAAAATCCTGTCGAATTAGGGGTTGAATACCGAATCGGCGTTCCCGCACAAATATTCAATTTATTTGCCACAATTCGTTGTTCCGTCAAAAACAAAGGCGTATCACTCAATTTTATGCCAGAACGACCAACAAATACCTCATTCCAAGTATCGGTATAACGCCAATCGCGTTGCCGAAAAACCGTAGCCGCAATATTTTGTGGAAATTGATAGACATAATCCGCCGCTTCTTGGTTGTCACCCCGCGTTTTTGCCCAAAGTGCATAGGTATAATTGCCGTAAATATCTCGAAAAGCCGCGCCCGTTACGGAATCATTGAGATTAAGTCGTTGCGTTTGAAGCGAATCATATTGCAGACCAAATAAAATTTTGGAAATGGTGCGAAAGGCAACACCCGATTCATTGGTTTGTTGTCGATTGAACTGATTAAAATCAAACTTTTTGTATAAACCCATCACATCAAATTCATTAAAGGCTTGGGCGGTATCCGTATTTTCAGCGATTTTGAAAAGATGCAATTGTTTAATATTGCTTTGAATGGCTTGAATGTAGGCTTTCATCACATAATTGCGTTGCGCCCGTTCCGAACCAATGAAATCCCCAAAGGCTTTTCGGGGCAGGTTCGCTTCTGTAATCAACCACATTTTATTCGGATATTGTTGCCCATTATAACCATAAAGATTCAAAACGTTTTGAAAACCAACTTTTATTTTGTCAATCCCTTGTGCTGCGGCATCTGAGTTGCGATAATTGACCCAAACACCGCGCTGCCCGTCATAATGACGCAAACTACCATCAAAATGAGGATAGGTGTGATAGGCAATCGCATCGAAATACGCGCCACCTTTTTTGGGATACGCCGTATTGACATTTCCATTGGCAGGATTATCGGTATTCCGCAAAATTGCGTCTAAAAAACTGGGATAACCCAATCCTGATGTCGTTACATAAGCCGTTGAATCTAAACGCTTTATGATTTCATAACTAATGCGTAACAATCGTATATATCCAAAAATGGGAGCGCGTAATTTATAATCACAAGGGTCAGGATTATTTTCCCACCAATTGCCCGCCGCCCCTCTGGGCAGCCAACCTTTGCCGCCTGTGTAATCATAGCCCGGCTCATTCCAAATTTCCCAAAATTTGACATGCTTTTTATACGTTTGCACCGTTTTATAGAGGTACAGCGCGTAATGATTGCGCTCATTAACGGGCGTACCATTTTCGCCATTATCCCAAATGGGTTCGTACATATTAGCAAAAAGCGCGGAGCGAATCCCCGAACAATATTGTGTAGAATCCCGATGATTTTCACTCGGAAAACCAACCATGACCGTATTTTCGCGCAAACCGAGCGAATCCCAAAGCTGAAAGGTATTTAAACGCGCCGTAAAACCATAATTTTCCAAAAAATCGTCGAATAATCCGGGTCTCAAAGCCTTGATGCCGACCCCTTGAACATTTAAATCAGGCTTGCCCGCCGCCAAAATGCCCAATTGTTCATCCGAAAAGCCGCGATAAACATCTAAATTCACACCCGGTCTGAAATCGCCGTTGTAAGGTCGGATGAAATCATTTGCCGTGTAAGGTACTTGCGCCGCCGCCCAAATTGGGAACAGGCAATAAGCAAAAAAGGTGATTTTGCCCATAGTAATTGCAATGGATAATAAGTTTAGTTCATAGAATTGGGTTTGTGGTATTAGAAAGTTGAGTTTGCAAATTTACAACATTGTTTTTTTATTTTCAAATATTTCTTTTTGGATAGCGTAAGTAGGGGTTTTTGAGGGAATTGTGCTTGATTGCGGGTAGATTTTTAAAACACATAGGTCACATAGATTTCATAGAACACATAGAACACATAGAACACATAGGTCACATAGATTTCATAGAACACATAGGTTAATTTATTGTTATGTTTGTTTTTTTGGGATGCAAAAGTTTGGAAGACAATGGATTAAATCAAGTAACGCTCTATAAAGACTGCCCCTATGTGTCCTATGCAATCTATGTGAACTATGTGTTTTAAAACTATAAAAAGCGTTTAAAGGATTGTTTCATTTGCCCACTCTATGAGTTGTTGAGCCGCAAGAGGAGGATTGGCATCTTCCAAATGAATGACTTGTTTTTGTTTAATGGTATTATTATCAAACAATTGCATATAAATTTTATCATAATATTTTAAGGCAATGCGGGTTGCTGTTTCAAAATCACCGAATCGCAAAGCATCTGTGGCATTTTTTAAGGCTTCTTTGCCTAATTTTTTTTCGATTTTTTCAAACGATTTTATCAAATCATCCGCATTGGTTTGGGTATAAGTATTCACTAAATGTTTAATGCGAAATTCATTGGAGACTTCAATATGCGCCAAAACTGCCCCTTTCATCTGCGCCCAAAAACCAGCAGGAATCACCGCCGAACCTATCGTCCGACTCTCATTTTCCACCCAAACGCGCCTATTCGCATCCAATCGATGCACTACATCAAATAAATTGTTTTCAAATTGCTCCACAGTCGGTTGTGTTTGCTCGCCTATCCAGCCAAAAGCAGAACCTTTATGATTTGCCAAACCTTCTAAATCAATAATTTGTTCTCCGGCTGCTTCCAATTGTTTTAAAATTAACGTTTTACCGGAGCCTGTTTTACCCCCTAAAATAATGATTTTCAATGGTTTCGATTCCAATGTTTTCAAAACTTCCGTCCGATAGGCTTTGTAGCCGCCCACCAGCGTACAGACATCAAAACCCGCCGTTTCCAATAACCAACCCATCGAACCACTCCGTTTGCCGCCGCGCCAACAATGCACGATGACTCGTTTATGGGGCGCGATTTGTTGCGCCTGCCGCACAAAATGGGCTAATTTCGTTCCAACCAACTCCAAACCCCTTAAAAAAGCATGATTGGGAGAGGCTTTTTTATATAATGTACCCACTTCGACCCGTTCTTCATTGCTAAACAAGGGCAAATTAAGGGCTGTGGGCAAATGACCTTGCGCAAATTCGGCGGGTGTTCTGACATCTAAAAGGATTCTATCTACACTTATTGCGATAAGCTCATCTATGTTGACCTTTTGCATAAAAAAATTATTTTGATAAAATATATTTTTATTAAAAAATTATGAAAAAATCTTAATATTTACACTTTTTAGGGTATTGATTTTTAAGGACTTTTGTATGTTGTTTTATAACAATGTATATTAACTTTTTTTACATTGTTTTACACAATGCGAAAAAAAACATGCTTGTAAAAAACAGGGATTTATTTTTCATAAAATATAAAATTTTTTAGAATACGTTAAATTTGCATACAAAATTTCGTTAAATACGTTAACCATACGCAAAAATTTTGTTCAAAAATTTGTTTATTTCAAAATTTTACTGTCTATTTGCAAATAATATCCCAACCAAATCGTAACAAATACTAAATTGTAAAACTCAACGCTATTTTAACAGAATCCATCGAAAATCAACGCTATGAACGTACCTTTTTTAGCTATACTGTCTGTCGCTTTATGGGCGAGTCACGTCGAAGCTCAAACAACGAGTGCTTCTGTATCCTCCTCGAAAGAGGCAACCAGAGCGCGTTTTTCGGACAACCCAAACAACAAAGGGGGCGAAAAAAACGCCGAAAAAGTTGTTGGGGACGAAACAGGCGCAGGTCGTGCGCGTCAACAATTGATGATTGATTTTAATATGTATCGAGATTACAGCATTACGATTGACACAATTATGAGTACCGTCACATCAAAAGGCGGCAATGACGAAACGGTTTCCAAAGAACAAGGCTTTGCGGATTATGTTGTTAAAATTGAAAAGATTTTACGCCGCAAGTTATCGAAATTAGACCATTTTAAAGCATTGACTTCTCAACAGATTAATGAAAAAAATACTTTAATGCGCGGGCTTTCCGTATTGAAAAGTGCGCAATGTCTGGCAACTAAAACGGAGGGTTCGTTTGAAAAAACGGTCGATGCGGACGGTTTTGAAATTGTTGCCTTTCCAGTGGATTCGTTGCGGCAAAATTCGCGGTATGGGTTTGTGGATAAGTATAAAAATGGCTTCGTCCGCGTTCAAAAAGACCAAGTTTTTGGATTTTTGAACTATTGTGGAGAGGAAATCATCCAATATCAGTACGAAAAAGCAGAACCTTTCAATCAAGGCAAGGCATTAGTCAAAAAATCCGATTGGTTTTTTGTCGATGCGGCGGGTACTGAAAGCAATGCGTTGGAAGGTGTAAAGGAGGCAAAAGCGTTGAGTGGTGGACTCAGTTTGGTGCGCATGGCGAATGGAAAATCGGCACTTATTAACAATAATTATGATGAGTCGAAGCAATCACTTTCTGGTTCGTATGACGCGATTGAGCCGTTTTTCAAACATGAAATTTTCAAAGTGACCAAAATGGGCAAAATGGGTTTGTTAGATGTGACAGGTACTCTTTTGACGGAGGTGATTTACGACCGCATCGAACCGACCAATTTTAAAGGTATTTATAAGGTAGAAGTGAATAAAAAGTTTGGTATTTTGGATTCTACGTTCAATGCCGTTTATAAACCCGTGTTTGATGAAATCACGGCTTTCAATGAAAGTGGTGTTGCCCGTTGCAAAGAAGGTGTTAATTATCGTTTTTTGAGTCAGAAAACCTTGAAAGCGAGTAGAAGTTATGATTTTGTCAGCGATTTTAATGCTTATGGCGTTGCGACGGTGACGGATGAGATGAAAAAAGTAGGGGTGATTGATGCTGATTTGAATGTGATTGTGCCGCCGTCTTATCTTTGGATTGGCAATTTCAACCAATTTGGATTGGCGAATGCTTGTCAAACGGAAGGTCATTGTGGGGTGGTCAAAACGGATGGTTCGGTCGTGATTCCAATGGAATTTGAAGATGTTTCGGCATTCAATAAATTTGGGATGACGGTTGCCCGAGAAGCACCCAAAGATTGCAAAACGAATGATTGTAAATTCTATACGGTTTATGACCAAAAAGGTAAAGTTTTGATTCCCAAGTCATTAGATGTACCAACTCGTTATGAAGTGACGGATAGTTTGCATAATGACGCGCATATTATTGTCATGGCGTATCAAAATGGGGCAGCGCGTCCGCGATTCCATTTGTTAGACCGCAAGAGTTTTAAACAAATTACAAAAACGCCTTATGAGACGATTAGTCCGTTTGACGGCAATGGCTTGTTTCGAGTGGAAAAGAATGGTTTGTGGGGCTTGATTGACATTGATGGAAAGGATGTTGTCAAATGTCACTATGGCGATATGCGCATGGGAACAGAAGGATATTATCCGGTTCGGAATGCCGAAACGGGTTTGTATGGTTTCATTGATAAGAAAGGAAAAGTGCAAATACCCTTTGATTATGAGGATGTTAAATATTTTAGAAATGGACACTGTGTTGTGAGTAAAGGGCGCGATGAATGGGGATTGATTAATAAATTCAATGCTAAAATTGTCCCATGTGTTTTTAAAGCAGTAATTGTGAAAGAAAGTCGTTATGAATTGAAAGATGCCGAAAACAATGCTTACACGATTAACGATAAAGGCGAGTGTGAACAACATTGCGTTAAATTTGAATCCATTCGGAAAGCAGCGAATATGAAAGCGGCGAATTTGCAGCCTGCACCTGTTGTCAAGAAGAAATAAGGAACTTATTGGAATCAGAAATTATTTTAAAAGAAAAAACGATGTAGATTTTTTAAAATCTACATCGTTTTTTCTTTTAAAATTCAAAAAAGTTTATCTTTGCCTCGAAATTATCAAAAAATTAATGACAAATACCAAATTAGAGCCAAAAGGTCTTTTAGAAATCGTCTGGTGGGTTACAACAAGCGTGATTGTAATGGGTGTAATGTTTCCAATTTGGAAAGATTTTCCCCATTTTCCGTTTCAAACAACCAATATTTTGTTTATAATTGCTTTTGTCACGTTTACGCGATACGCTTTTTTATTTAAATACACTTTTCTGGTGGATAAACAGCGTTTTAAAATTGGATTTGTGGCATTGACAGGTTTAACGGTTTTGTACTTCGTCAATTACATCAATGATTTTTCACAATATGTGGATCAGAATGAAGCGGCGAAAATCATGCCGCAGGTTCTTTCTGAAAATCGAGACGCTTTAATGGCGTATATTAAAAACGAAATGTTGTTTTTTGGCATTGGCAGTGTGATTGCTGCGATTGTTTTAGCGGGTAGGTTAGCGATTTCGGTATGGCGTTGGCATAATTATAAAAAAGCGTAATAGGAGTGAAGTAAAAGCATTTAAGGAATATCAGTCCAATCTGAATGCCACAATCTTAGCCCAAGTATTATCCATTTTCAAGGAAATTCAAAACCAATTATTATGAAAATATTCTGTATCGGCAGGAATTATGCTGAACATGCGAAGGAGTTAAAAAACGATATTCCGACCAAGCCGTTGATTTTTATGAAACCACCGACGGCACTTTTGCTTGATAATAAACCGTTTTACTATCCCGATTTTACGAAAAATTTGCATCATGAAGTGGAAGTGGTCTTGCGCGTCTGTAAAAATGGCAAGCAAATTCAACCTGCTTTTGCAAGCAAATATTATGATAAAATTGCATTAGGCATTGATTTCACCGCCCGTGATTTGCAAGATGCCTTGAAATCCAAAGGACAACCTTGGGAAATTGCAAAAGGTTTTGACAGTTCTGCGGTGTTGAGTGATTTTTTTGATATTTCAAAATTTGATATTTCAAATATCCATTTTCACTTGACTAAAAATGGTCAAACGGTGCAAAAAGGTACGACGCAAGATTTGATTTTCAATTTTGATACGTTGATTTGTTATATATCTAAATTCTTTACCTTGCAACAAGGTGATTTGATTTATACAGGCACACCTGCGGGAGTCGGTGCTGTACAAATTGGAGACGTTTTAGAGGGTTTTTTAGAGGAACAAAGTGCGTTTCGATGTGCGATTAAATAAAAAATCGCGTTTGACAATTTTTAAAAATTATTTTTTTATTTACCCATAAATATTTGTATTCCAATGCCTTATCTATTCACATCCGAGTCCGTATCAGAAGGACATCCAGATAAAGTGGCAGACCAAATCTCTGACGCACTCATCGACAACTTTTTGGCGTTTGACCCTACTTCAAAAGTTGCTTGCGAAACACTTGTGACAACAGGTCAAGTTTTTCTTGCAGGGGAAGTCAAATCCAAAGCATTTTTAGATGTTCAACGCATTGCACGCGAAGTGATTCGCCAAATCGGTTATACAAAAGCCGAATATATGTTTGAAGCAAATTCGTGCGGGATTTTATCTGCTATTCATGAGCAATCTGCGGACATCAATCAAGGCGTGGAACGCAAAAGTCCTGAAGAACAAGGTGCAGGAGACCAAGGAATGATGTTTGGCTATGCAAGCCGTGACACCGATGATTATATGCCATTACCCCTAAGTTTGGCACATAATATTTTGAAAGAGATGTCTGACATTCGGCGTAAGGGCGAAACGATGCTGTATTTGCGCCCTGATGCAAAGTCTCAAGTGACGGTCGAATATGATGATAATAACAAGCCATCTCGGATTGATACGATTGTGGTTTCGACGCAACATGATGATTTTGCAGAAGATGAAAGCATGTTGGCGACTATCAAACGCGATGTTATCAATATCGTGATTCCGCGCATCAAAGCAAAGCAAAAACCAGAAGTTCAAGCATTATTTAATGATGATATTAAATATTTTGTTAATCCAACAGGTAAATTCGTGATTGGTGGCCCACATGGTGATACGGGTTTGACAGGACGTAAAATCATTGTTGACACTTATGGCGGCAAAGGTGCGCATGGTGGTGGTGCTTTTTCGGGTAAAGACCCTTCCAAAGTGGATAGGTCTGCGGCTTATGCAACACGTCATATTGCAAAAAATTTAGTTGCGGCAGGTATTTGTGATGAAATTTTGGTGCAAGTTTCTTATGCGATTGGCGTTGCAAAACCTATGGGTATTTATGTAAATACGTATGGTACGGCAAAAGTGGGCTTGGCTGATGGCGAAATTGCTAAAAAAGTAGAGGAAATTTTTGATATGCGTCCATATGCTATCGAAAAACGCTTCAAATTGAGAACACCCATGTATTTGGAAACGGCATCTTACGGTCACATGGGTCGTAAAAATGAAACCGTGGAAAAAACATTCCGCTCTCCAGATGGCAAAACGAAAACGATGCAAGTGGAATTATTCACATGGGAAAAATTAGATTATGTTGACCGTGTGAAAAAAGCGTTCAAAGTGAAGTAAAATCACTTAGAAATGGCTTAATCCATGTATAATTGGAACGCGGATGATACGGATTTTGCGAATTTACACGGATTTTTTTTAAAAAAAATCCGTGTAAATTCGCAAAAATCCGTATCATTCACGTTCTAATTGTATAATAATTAATTAATTTTCAATGAATTACGCATGAATGTAAAAAAGATTGCTCACCTTACTGGACATCGGGGCGCAGTGTACGCATTGAGTCAAGCGTCGGAGCATACTTTTTTTTCGGCAGGCAGTGATGGATGGGTTGTTTTGTGGGATTTGCAGCAACCTGATTTGGGCAAATTGGTTGCAAAAGTGGATGCGCACCTTCCAAACAGTCGGACACATGTGTTTTCGATGTGTTTTTTGACAGAAAAGGCACTGGTGGTGGTGGGCGATATGAATGGCGGTGTTCATTTTATTGATTTAAAACATCCCGAAAATACCAAAGATATTGCGCATCATCCCAAAAGTGTTTTTGATATTCAATTGATTAACAATGAGTTATGTAGCATTGGCGGTGATGGTGTTTTAACATATTGGTCTGTGGATGACTCCAAAAGTATTGAAAGTATGCAGCTTTCCACACAGGCTTTGCGCTGTATGGCATACTGTCCTGTGCGCCGAGAACTGGCAATTGGCAGTAGTGATGGCAATATTTACCTCTTGGATGAACATAAAAATTTGAAAAAAACGATTTATAAAGCGCATCAATCTTCGGTTTTCACGCTTCAATATACGCCTGATGGAGCGTTTTTGCTTTCGGGCGGACGCGATGCGATGTTGATGGTGCGAGATACGAATCCGTATGATTCCGTCGTTCTGTCGCAGCCCGCGCATTGGTTTACGATTAATAAGATTGTTTTTCATCCAAATAGACCTTTATTTGCGACTGCAAGTCGAGATAAAACCATTAAAATTTGGGAAACGGGGTCTTGGAAATTATTAAAAGTGATTGATACGATTCGGCATGGTTGTCACATTCATTCTATCAATAACTTATTATGGCTTGATAATCAATTAATTTCTGCAAGCGATGATAGTAGTTTAATGGTTTGGGCAATTGATTGAAATTTTTAATCTCACCATTTTTAAACAATGCTGTTATGAGAAGCGTCACTATGAAATCCGTTTTATGGATGTGTATCACATGTCTTTATTCCAACTTTTTGTTTGCTCAAAATCAAACCCTTACGCCCCGCCGCGTTCAAAAATTACCTTCGATACTCAAAGAAAGTTCTGGACTTATCGTTCAACCGCCCCATTTAATTTGGTCTCACAATGATGGCGATAATGAGCCAATGCTTTATCAAATGGATACTATTGGTAATATTTTAAAAAAAGTGTTGATTAAAAATCAAACAAACCTTGATTGGGAGGAGATTTGTTTGGATACACAAGGACATTTGTATATTGGTGATTTTGGTAATAATAATTATACAAGACAAGATTTAGCTATTTATAAAATATTGAATTTCAAAGATTCAGATAGTAATGCAATCGTTACTCGAATCGGGTTTCGGTATGAAGACCAAATGACTTTTCCACCTGCTCCCTCTCAATTATATTTTGATGCAGAAGCGATGATTGCGTACAGTGATTCCATTTACATTTTTACCAAAGATTTTAATACACAACCTTACACAGGGGCGACTCGTATTTATGCCATTCCGAATCAGGTGGGCAATCATATCGCAAAATTGATACATGTGTTTTCAACGGATAATGGTTGGAATTTTTACGGTGCGGTGACAGGCGCGGCAATCAGTCCAGACCATAAAAAAGCTGTTTTATTAACTTACGGAAGATTATTTGTATTTTCTGATTTTACAGGAAAAGAATTTTGGAAAGGGCGTGTTCAAAAATATAATATTTTGCCTATTTTGCAACGAGAAGCGATTACCTTTGTGAATAATTGTGAAGTTTATATGAGTTGCGAAAGCGAAAGTAGTAATCCTGCTGCACTTTTTTCCCTTGATTTGTGTCAATTAGAGTCGGATACTGCGTCTCTTAAAACTAAAATGGCTGCTATCAAAGCAACTTCAAATCCAATAGATTCATCTATCATTATTGAAATTTCAAATGATTTCAAAACAAATAATTTTAAATTGCAAGTAGCAGACCCTGCGGGAAAGACGATTTTTAGGAAAACTATTGCATTGGAAGAACGAAAAATAATTTTGCCAAACGCTTTATTTCTAACAAATGGTGTTTATTTTTACACGATTTATTCAGATGAAGACGATTTTAATTTTTCAGATAAAATTAGCATTCAAAAATGATTAAAATATTGATTTTATGATACTTACAGACAAAAAAATATTAGAATATCTTAATAGTGGAGCTATTGTGATTCAACCGTTTCGCGCCGACTGTTTGGGAACAAACTCGTATGATGTGCATCTTGGAAAATTTTTAGCCGTCTATAAAGACCGCGTTTTGGATGCAAAAAAACATAATTCCATTGAAGAATTTGAAATTGGAGCTGATGGTTTTGTGCTGCAACCGGGTACTTTGTATCTCGGCGTGACAGAAGAATATACAGAAACGCATTCGACTGTTCCGTTTTTAGAGGGCAAAAGTAGTACAGGGCGTTTGGGCATTGATATTCACGCGACGGCTGGAAAAGGCGATGTTGGTTTTTGCAATCATTGGACGTTGGAAATTTCTTGTGTACAACCCGTTCGGATTTATGCAGGGATGCCAATTGCACAACTCATTTATTTTCAAATAGATGGGCATATTGAAAAAATGTATAATAGAAAGACAAATGCTAAATACAATCAAATTTCCTCGAAACCTGTGGAAAGTATGATGTGGAAAAATAAATTTTAAAGTTAAAATTGACGGATGACCATGCCTATTTTAAACCAAACAGAAGATGATTCACAACCCAAAATGGCAAGTCCTTTGCGGGTTATCGCGCTCTTTATGATGTTTTTTGCCTTTTGCCAATTGCTTGCGGGCGGTGCAATGTTGCTTTATGGGCGTTTTTTTGGAATGGATTTTCAAACCATTCAAAATCATTTGGCACATAACGCGATTGGTACCCCTCCAAATTTTCAAAGAGGCATTATTTTAATCAATCATTTGTTTGTGTTCATCCTACCGACGTTATTGACGGCATGGTTTGTTGCAAAAAACAAACTATTTGTTTTATTGAAAATGAATCGACCACCGATGTTGGAAATGGTGAGTTGGGGTTTTTTATGGTTATTGGTGAGTATGCCGTTAGTACAATTTGTTTATAAAATCAATATGATAATTCCTTTGCCTGAGTGGATGCACTTGATGGAGGACAGCAATAATGCCCTTTTGAAAAGTGTTTTAAACGCAAAAACACCTTTACAAATGATTTTTACGGTGTTTTTGGTGGCTGTTATCCCCGGAATTGGGGAAGAAATGCTATTTAGAGGGACGGTGCAACAACAATTTGTTAGACTTATTAAAAATCCGCAGGTGGCGATTTGGTTATCAGCCGCTTTTTTTAGTGCGATTCATTTTCAATTTGAAGGCTTTTTGGCGCGGATGTTATTGGGCGCGTTGTTGGGCTACTTGTTTTATTGGACGAATAATTTATGGATTCCTGCGATTATTCATTTTTTGAATAATGGGTTGCAAGTGGTTGGCATGTTTGCGATGAAAATCAAACCCGATGATTTGGATAATTATAAAGATATTGGCATTAGTTGGTGGATGGCATTGATTTCGTTAATATTATGTATTGCTATTGGGAATTATATTAAAAATTTAACACATAGTTTACATAGGAGGACATAGGACACATAGCCCATGGTATAGAATGCTATGTGTCCTATGTTTACATTCGTTGTGGTACTGATGACCGAAATCGGACACATAGCCTATGGTACAGAATGCTATGTGTCCTATGTTTACATTCGTTGTGGTACTGATGACCGAAATCGGACACATAGCCTATGGTACAGAATGCTATGTGTCCTATGTTTACATTCGTTGTGGTACTGATGACCGAAATCGGACACATAGCCTATGGTACAGAATGCTATGTGTCCTATGTCCTCCTATGTGAACTATGTGTTACAAATAATAAAATAATGAAAATCAAACAAATAGAAATATTCAAACTTAATATTCCATTGAAAGAGCCGTTTATCATTTCATTGGAAACCATTACAAATGCTGAAAATATCCTTGTCAAAATCTGGACGGATACGGGCATTTACGGACTTGGGGAATGTTCTCCGTACAAAACAATTGCGGGCGAAAGTCAGGCAAGTGCCTTTGAAATCGCTCAACTTCTGGCTAAAACCATACAAGGCGCGAATCCATTAGCGATTGAAAACCGTCTTTTTGATATGGATAAAGTGTTAATGGGCAATCGTTGTATTAAAAGTGCTTTTGATATGGCATTGTACGATATTAGCGCGAAAGTGGCACAGTTGCCCCTCTATGCGTTACTCGGCGGCGAAAACAATCGAACCTTACATACCGATATGACGGTTAGTATTGGAACCCCTAAAACAATGGCTGACAATGCTTTACGCTTTAAAGAAAATGGTTTTGAAGCCATTAAATTGAAGGTTGGGCGCGGCGCACAAGCGGATATTGAACGGGTGAAAGCGGTCCGAAAAGCGGTGGGTAAAACCATGCCTTTGCGGATTGATGCCAATCAAGGTTGGACGGAAATGGAAGCGATTACCGCCTTACAAGGTATGAAAGATTATGATATAGAACATTGTGAGCAACCTGTGCATCATCGCAATCTAAAAGCATTGGTGAATGTGCGTCAAAAAAGTCCGATTCCGATTATGGCGGATGAATCATTATTTGACCATATCGATGCATTACAATTGGCAAATTTGGGCGCGTGCGATTTTTTTAATATCAAATTGACTAAATCAGGTGGTATTTTCAATGCTTTACGCATTATTGCGATTGCAGATGCGTCAGGGATTCCTTCACAAGTGGGTTGTTTTTCGGAAAGTCGGTTGGCAATCACGGCATTAGCGCATTTGGCGATGGCGCGGCGCAATATTGTGCATTTTGACATGGATAGCCCGTTAATGTTGTCGGAAGACCCGATTCAAGGTGGGATTGTGTATGATAAAGGAGGGAAAATCACTTTGTCAGAGGCGATTGGAATTGGGGTTGATGTATCGGAGGCGTATTTGAAAACATTGGAACATTGCATGATTTGAATTAGGTTAAAATTTTGGTTAAAAGAAGTATATTGACCTTTAAAAAGCCTATTTTTGCATAAAAATTACTTAAATGACAAATCAATCCATTGATAATCAATCTATTATTGCAACTTCAAGGTGCGATAGTGACGTAAGCAAACCGCTAATGCCCCGTTATGATTCCCGACAGGCTCCATCAGAATACTCAGTTGTGTCCTTATTTTCAGGTTGCGGCGGCATGGATTTGGGTTTTCAAGGTGATTTTTCCATTTTTGGGCAACATTACGCCAAAAATCCATTTCGGATTACTTGGGCAAATGAAATTAATGCGGCAGCGTGTAACACCTATCGGCGTAACATTGACAAAAATATTCATCATGGTGACATTCAAGATTACCTTGCTACACTGCCTTCAACTGCGGATGTAATCATTGGTGGCTTCCCTTGTCAAGACATTTCTATTAATGGCAAAGGGTTGGGTATCAATGGGAAACGCAGTAGTCTTTATACTTCTATGATTGAATCAATTGCGCTTGTGAAACCGAAAGTATTTGTTGCTGAAAACGTAAAGGGGCTGCTTCTGCAATCGCGCAAAGCCTCTTTTGACAAAATCATGGAAGATTTTGGTTCACTTGGTTATCAGGTTTCGTATGCGCTCTATCATGCAGCAGATTACGGTGTCCCTCAAAGTCGGGAACGCGTTTTCATTGTGGGTACAGCTAACGGTATCTCTGCATTCCAGCCTCCGAAGCCAGAAAGAACGAAAGAAAAGTGGATGACTGCTGCCGAAGCAATTGCAGATTTGGAGCTATTGGAAGTTGATGAAAGTATTAATCATGTTTGGAGTGCGGCAAATGCAAGTCATGACCAAGGGAATCGGCGATTGGATGCTAATCGACCAGGATTTACGATTCGAGCTGAATGTCATGGTAACATTCAGTTCCACTACTCGCTGCCGCGTCGAATTTCCATGCGAGAAGCTGCTCGAATTCAATCTTTTCCCGATAATTTTATTTTCGCATCTAAACTGCGCGAAACGGAACGTCAAGTGGGCAATGCGGTACCGCCAATTCTCGCATGGCACATTGCACAAGCCGTTAAAGATTGCTTAACGATTAAAACTTTATGAACGAACAATCATTTGAATCACTTCTCGATCAACTCTGCCTTCAACTTACGTCCGAAGCAACTAACTTAATATTTCCTGCTTCTAAGGATTTTGAAAATCGAGTGCGTGATGTATTACAACAATTAGGCGGAGCATTTAAGATCGTTGTTGACTACGATCCACATCCTTATGCGTTTCCAGATATATCCGTAGGGAAATTTGGGATTGAGGTGAAATTCACCGCAAAAGATACTTGGCGCAGCGTTGCCAATAGTGTATTTGAAACCTTTCGGAATCAGGACGTGACTCATATCTATGTTGTTTTTGGAAAAATGGGAGGAAACCCAGCAGTCAAATGGCAACGATACGAAGATGCTGTGATTCATGTACGCACCTCACATGTGCCGCGTTTTGAGTTGGAGATAGATGCAAAATCGTCCTTATTCAAACAAATGAAGATTTCTTATGCCGATTTCAGCGTTTTGCCTGTTGAAAAAAAGATGCACTATATTCGTCAATATGCCAGAGCGCGATTAAAAGATGGTGAACGCCTTTGGTGGTTGGAGGAAAAACCTGAACAAGAACATTCATTACCAATACAAGTTCGGCTTTATATGGACTTACCTGCTGAAGAAAAAAGAAAACTCAGGGCAGAAGCATCCTTACTTTGTCCTAAAATTGTAGGCGGTTCTCGTGTCAAAAATAAATATAGTGATGTGGCTCTCTATTTACTCACGTATCATGGCGTGTTGGCATCTCAAGCGCGGGACTTGTTTTCGGCGGGAAGTGTGGCAATGACATCTGATAGCACACGGGGAGGATTGTATATTCAACGCGCCTTAGCGAATTTGGAAGCAGACATGATAGCCGCAGCACTTAAAATGGAAGATGCACTATTTGTTGAATATTGGGGTGAATCCGTTGCACCAGACCAGCGCATTGCAAAATGGCTTGTCCTTGCAGATAAGATTGCTACCGATTGGGTTCCATCACAAGTCCTATTCCTAAAGCAGCCGTAACAAATAAGTTTAATAATGTTTTAAAACTGGAAATGAATTAGGACATATCCGTCCTTAATTCATTTCCGTCTTTAATGAATTAAATTTATTTTTTACTCATAAAATATTGAAAACCAATTGATAAATTAGGTTGAATGGTAAATTTATCATTCCAATAAAACATATCGCCATTCAATAAGCATTGAACGCTTATATTTTCAGATACAAACCGATTCAAGCCTGTCCCAACTTGGCTATAGCTTGATTTCAAACTGCCAAAAAGACCAAGCTGCGTCGATGCTTGTGTCAACCATTGCATCTTAGGCGAAAGGGGCTGGTAAAAGCGAATTTCGGGACCAATCGTGGCTGCAATATCGCCCTTAGTTGGAACAAATATCCACAATGTCGTGCCAATCATCCATTTATCGCTTATGAAATAGCCCATATTCGGCGCGATTGTGCTATAGGAATCGTCTGCCAAAGAGATATTACTTTGTATTCCATAGGTCGTGTTGCCTTTTTTGAGATACTTTTCTGCTAAAATGTTAGCCTTTTGTTTCGCCGTATTCAAAAACAAACGAATTCTAAAATTGGGGTTAAAGGTGAATTTTGGAAAACTATATTCTAATTTTGGTTTAAAATACGCAATAGAATCTTCTTTGTAATAGATTGTATAAGGGATTTGCGCTTCAACGGCAAGATTATCGCTCAAAAAATAATTGACTCCAAAATTGTTTCTAATTGAAAAGCGGTTGTGTCTTGACCAGTTATCTAAAGCAGGAAAAGGGGATAATAAAATTTTAGAAAACTCGGATGCCCATTCGACCTCGATTTCATTAAAAAATTTAAAATGATGCATTGGCGTAAAATAAAACCGAGCAAATGGTTTAATTTTAGGGTAAATGGAGCGTGTTGACAAGAAATCACCTACTTTGTAGTTGTGAAACCGAATATTCATTGTTGCACCGAATGCTAAACGATTCGTTACAAAATAGCCTATTTGTGGGTTCATCGAACCTTCTAATGCGGTTGCATTGGGGCGTAATTGATTATTTACGTCAAAAAAGCGAACTCTTGTTAATTCCATAGAGCCACCAATCATCCATGAGCCTTTTTTGATTTGTGCGGCAAGTGGGTTTAAATAAAGTGCTATCCCTAAAATAGATATTAGTATTTTTTTCATACGAAAGCATTTGAATTAATATAATTCGACAAAAATAGTGTTTTTGTTTTAAAATGCAAAAAAAATCACTTCTTTCAAATCAACTTAAGTGATTGGGCTGAAATAAGCTATCAAAATATAAATAATTGGTAATCAACGTATTAACGTCGGCGAGGTTGCAACCTCGCCGACGTTGGCATGCGTCAAGTTTCAAACTTGACGCAGGTTTAGTTTACCAACTCGTAGGACAAGTCTATTTATCGAATATGCACCACAAAGCGACCAAACCAATACGCGCCATTAAACCCAAATTGTTGCACGCGCCGCGAATACAAAAAACGACCGTATGAAACATTTTCAGAATGCGTTTGAGCATCTGGATAAATGTTAAACACGTTATTCGCGCCTAAGGTAAAACTCATTTGCGTTGTCAATTGTCGGGCAACCGAAAAATCGGTTACGACTTTGCCGCCAAACGTTTGGTCACGGCTTTCTGCTTTGCCCGAGTACGTATTGATAACCCATTTGCTCGCATCCGTCTCCGTCGCAGCAGGAAAAACGTATTGAACCGACCCAAAATACACGTTCCGAACCATCGCTGACCATTTGCCTTGTCTGAAATTAACCGTTAAATTTACTTTCATATTCGGCGTTGCGGTTTCCAAACGGCTTTGGTCTTCCCGATTGAAATAGGTGGTCAAATAGTTTTTCAACGATTCGGTTGCATGAATTAAGGGCGTACCATCTCCATTTTTAACCACTTCATTTCGATTGAAATTGGCGGCTAACACGACTTTTACACTGCCTTCTGGGATTTTAGCGTTATAATCTGCCACAATATCCAAACCTGTTGTGCGTGTATCCACTGCATTAGTGAAAAAAGCGGCTTTGCTCGCATTAGCTGATTTTAAAATATCTGCAATATTACCGCCTTCAAATTGCCCCGTTAAAATGATGCGATTTTGAATTTGAATATGATAAATATCTGCTGAAATATCAAATTGGCGCGTCAACCGAGAGGTGATGCCCAAACTCAAATTGCGCGAAGTCTCTTGTTTCAATTTCGGAATCCCCAATAAACGCGCAATCCGACTGTCATTACTAAATGTGCCGATTTCAGATGGAATCCCGCGATTATCAAACTGTGTAGAAGTATTGTTAAAATAGCGTTGTTGCAAAGCAGGGGCGCGAAAACCAGTACTGATTGCCCCGCGTACTGCCAAATCGGTCGAAATTTTATACCGAGAAGCCGCTTTAATATTCGCGGTAGCACCAAAATCGCTGTAACTTTCGGCTCGTAACGCGCCTTCAATCAACCATTTATCGGTCGCATCCAACTCTACATCCAAATACGCGGAAGCATTCGTGCGATACCGATTCACTGCATTTTCAGGTCGAAAACCGGGAAAAACTTGCGCACCGCCGGGACGACCTAATCTATCCAACGTCCGAGTCGTTGATGGAACGATGGCAGTAATCTCGCCACTCGCATTGCGCAACGTATCAGGCGCAGCCACTACACCATAATTGCGATAAGAAGCCTCTTCGCCCGCAATGATTTGATAGTTTTCCGTCCGAAATTCACCACCAAAAGCGACATTCATCCCACTTTGAATGTTTCCAAACAAGCGATTGACATCAAAATTGGTCGTATTTTGCGCAAAGGAAAAACCACCACATTGAAAACTCGTCGGAGATGCCGCCAATAAAGACGCATTCAACGAATTTTCGACTTGAAATAAAAATTGATTTTGACCATACGTGTTGGCAAAATCCAAATTCCACCCCCGCAAACTGCCTTTAACGCCCAAAGTCGCCGCTTTATCGCTGATAACTGAATGGATTTCAGGCAAATAACCAATCGGATAAATATCTTTCACCACTCTCGTATCATTCGGCAAACGGTAAAAACCTGCGGCTGTACCTTGTTTGAAATTGTAACCGCCAAAAGCATAGACTTCTGCATTAATCGAAAGCGGATAAACCGCGTTGAAAAACACCCCCATACTCCGAATTTGCGAATTGCCCACCCGCATCCGAAAATCTTTTCGGGTTAAACCCAATTTGGATAAAGTATCATTATCCGCCTGCATCCGCGTCCGATTGCCCAATTCTGGTACTTTTTCATTTTGATACACCGATTCAGAAGACGCACTTTTGAAGATGGGTCCCGTGTAATCCGAAGTCCGATTCGTCGCACCGCGTTGATTGAAATCGCCCGAAATGTTGAAAAAACCTTTATCAAGGAGTTTAAAACCATAATTTAACCCTAAATTCGTCACTGCGCCATCGCCCGCCGTATTTATGCCCGTAGCAAGATTGGCATGAACCAATTCAGCATCTTTTTTCAAAACGATGTTGATAACGCCCGCAATCGCATCCGAACCGTATTGCGCCGCCGCGCCATCGCGCAAAATTTCAACACGTTCAATCGCTGCAATCGGAATCGCACTCAAATCCGTGCCGACCGAACCGCGCCCAATCGTCCCATTGATGTTGACCAAAGAAGACGTGTGCCGCCGTTTGCCATTGACCAAAACCAGTACTTGGTCGGGTCCCAACCCGCGCAATTGTGCAGGGTCAATATGGTCTGTGCCATCTGCCACCGTTTGCCGATTCGATTGGAAAGACGGAGCCGCATAATTGAGGATTTGATTCAAATCCACCTGCCCGACCTCATTGACGACGACGGAAACAGGAATAATATCCACCGGCACAGGCGTTTCCAATTTAGTGCGCGTCGCATTGCGCGAACCGACGACCACAATATTATCCAATTCCAAACCTTCCGATAACGTCACGTTTAAAACCGTCTTTTGTCCAATATTGACCTCTTGCGAAACGTAACCCGTAAAACTGAAAATCAAAGTAGCCGCGCCAGACGGGACATATATATTATAACGTCCGTCAGCATTCGTGGTGGTGCCAATCAAAGTCCCCTTCACCAAAATCGTTGCGTCAATCAACGGTTCATTATTGACATTCGTGACTTTACCTTGAAGCGTCCTTTGCGCAAATGCCATCGTTCCAATCATAGAGAGGCAAATGCAGCAGAAAGTTTGTTTAAAGTTCATAGTATATTTTTTCATAATGTTTGTTAAAAAAATTCGGTTTGTACATGGAGCTTGTAAAAAAACAAAAAATGAAGGCATCTTTTATTTGTGCGCAAATATTGTATGCCATTGTTAATTAATAAATTATGTATTTATAAAAATATTATAAATAAATAAAAATTGATAAAAAATGTAACAATTCTTTAAATAGTCATTGAATTGCTTATTTTTGCCCTAAATCCGCCGTGTAGCTTCTCAAAGATAGGGCAAATTTCGGTCAAAAAAAAATACTTCTTGCTGTTTTTGCAAAAAACAAATATATTTTTTTTTATCTAAATCGTTTTCTACTCCTAAAACGGGGGTTGATAAAAAAAAATAGATTTATGCTTTGTAAAAAAAGATAAAATACGTATTTTTGAATTTTCAAACAAATACCCTAACATAATTAAAGCACAAGCTTTGAATACAACAATTGATTATCAATGGATTACAATTTTTTTTTACATTTTACCAATATAACATACTTAGTTAAGCATGATAAAATCATTATTTAACCATCCAATCGTTCAGAAAATAAAATTTATTAAACCTGTAACAAACTCTCAGTTAATGATGAAAACTATCGAAAGCAAATTGATAGGTAAGACAGTGAGCAGGATGTCAACCATGACAGCAAAAATAACGATGACAGCCTTTTGTCTGTCAAGTTTAGTCACGAGCGCGGTTGCACAAGGGGGCGATAATATTATGTCCTTTTTTCACGATGCGACCAAAGTGCGCAGTTTAGGATTTAGCGGTAATGGCAGATTGTTAATAGCCAAAAGTGGCGAAGATGTGATTATTAATAATAAAGGCATCATCGTTTCCCCGAGTATCCATGTTTGGGAATTGGAAACCAAGCGAAAAGTGCGCAGTTTTTCCGAAAAGGAATTGGGTAGAGCGTCTTGTGTGTCTCCTGATGGCAATTTATTGGCGTTTCGAGAAGCCAATAACATCAATATCATGGATTTAAACACGCAAAAAGTGATTAATACCATTCGATTTAGCGAAAATCGCAATAGTTTTGCGAAACCTGTGGCGTTTACGATGGAAAATAGGTCGCTCATTGTAGAGCAAGGCAATGTTTGTACGTCGTATGCGGTGGGTTCGGGTCAGTATGAACGCGAATTTTCAAGCAATGGTTTGACGCGTTATTTTAGTACCGATGATGTCTATTTCATCGAAGGCTTTGTGGATAGCATTCGGTTGGTCGATTTTGCTAAAAACAGAGAAGCGGCTATTTTTCGGTGCGGACAAGGTGCAAAACCTGAAGAATTGAAATCGGTCTTTTTTTCGCCTGAAAATAAGTTTTTTGCAACGCATAGCGATAATAAAGTCCGTTTGTGGGAAACCAATACGCCTGCGTTGATGCAGGCAACGTATATGCCGACGATGTTTATCGGGATGAAAGACAATTTTTTTGGTTTTAGCACGGATGGACGTTATTTTGTGGGTGGCAATGATACCTTGAAATTGTGGGATTTGACCAATCGGAAAGAAATTACAACGCCTTTGAATTTTGAAAGCAAGATTACAACGGCAGCATTTAGTCCAGATGGCAAATATTTGGCGGCGGGCGACTCCAAAGGCAATATTAAAGTTTGGAATTTCACGGATGAGACGATTTCGGGCGTTTATTACAAAAGAGAAATTGAAACCGAAGTCAATTTGATTCGCCCCAAAGGGGAGTTTGAAAAGGAGATTGAGTACATCAAACGCGTTCAAAAAAGCAAAAGAGCGATTAATAATAAGTATTTAGGTTTGTATTCCGAAAAAGTGACCACCGATAAAACGCCGCAAGACCGTTTCTTGGAGGAGTGGGACATCAAATTGGCAGCAAAAGAAACGTTGAGAATTAGTTCGCGGAAGTTGATTTTGTTTAAAATTGATTCCATCAGCGCGTATAATGCAGATAAAGAAACGTTTTCTATCAAAGTCGTGAGTGAAGATAGGTCGTATCGGTACAGTCGGACGGAGACGATTAAGTTTCCGCGTAAGGATGGGGCGAGTTGTTTTAAACAAAATTACCAAACCATCAAAGTCGAAGGTACAACGCAATTGGCTGAAAATATGCGCGATTGGGAGATTTTTAATATTAAAATCAAATGTAATTGTACGGGCAAGGATAAAGATTATACATTTGGGGTGCAGCGAACGGGTGATTGACGTAAAGGTTTGAATTAGGATTTTTGGGATGATGAGAATTGAAATAGGATAATCCTATTTCAATCCTCATCATCCCAAAAATCCTAATTCAAACCTTTACTGCATAATCGACAGCACGCGCCGTCAACGCCATGTAAGTCAAGGATGGATTTTGGGTCGAAGTAGAAGTCATACAAGCACCGTCTGTTACATATACGTTTTTACACGCATGTAATTGATTCCACTCATTGAGCAACGACGTTTTCGGGTCTTTGCCCATCCGCACACCGCCCATTTCGTGAATATCCAAACCGGGAGCTTGATGCGAATCCGCCGTTTGAATGTTTTTAAAACCAGCAATCGTAAACATTTCGGTTATTTGTTCCAAATAATCCTTCACCATTTTCTCATCATTCTCATCGTAATCAATCGAAATCCTCAATTGCGGCATGCCAAAAGGGTCTAATTTTGTCTTGTCAAGGGCAATAAAATTGCTTTCTTTGGGAATCGTCTCGCCCATGATGTGCGAACCAACATTCCAATTGCCCCATTTAGGCGCGTTCAAACTATTTTTCAAATCCAAACCAATCGCATTGTTATCATGAATTTTGTTCCGACTCGTGTAAAGACCTGCTGCATAACCGCGCAAAAAATCCGTTTCTTGTTTAAAAACATTGCGAAAACGCGGGATGTAACTACTATTCGGTCGCTTTCCTTCCGTCGTTGTATCTAAAAAACCATCATATTCTGCACTCACCCGCGCCCGATAATTGTGAAAAGCAACATATTTGCCCATTAAACCATTGTCATTACCCAAACCATTCGGAAAACGGTTCGATGTCGAATTTAATAAAATCATATTTGTATTAAAAGCAGCAGCATTGACAAAGATAATTTTAGCATAAAATTCCATCATTTGTTTGGTTTCCGAGTCGAAAACCCGAACCCCTGTGGCGCGTTGCTTTTTTTCATCATATATAATCGAATGTACGACCGAATTAGGGCGCAAAGTCATCTTGCCCGTTTTCGCCGCCCAAGGCAACGTCGAAGCATTGCTGCTGAAATAACCACCCAAAGGACAGCCGCGTTGACACAAATCCCGATTAGCACATTGCGACCTACCTTGTTGATAATGAATGGGTTGCGCTTTCGTGATGTGCGCACAACGCGCTATAATCACAGGACGGTCTTTGTACGCTTTTGCCATTTGCTCCTTGAAATATTTTTCAACACAAGTCATTTCATGTGGGGGCAAAAATTCGCCATCAGGCAATTGCGGCAAGCCATCTTTATTGCCCGAAATGCCCGCAAATCGCTCCACATGACTGTACCAAGGCGCAATATCGTCGTAACGAATGGGCCATTCGACCGCAAAACCATCTCTTTTTGGTCCATCAAAGTCCAATTGACTCCATCTTTGGGTCTGCCGCGCCCATAACAACGATTTTCCGCCCGTCTGATAACCCCGAATCCAATCAAATGGTTTTTCTTGAATATACGGATGTTCGGCATCTTTCACGACGAAATGCGCCGCATCTTCCTTGAAGATATAACATTTACTGGCAATGGGATTGGCTTTTTGAACGTCAAGAGGCATTTGACCGCGATGCTCCAATTCCCAAGGTTCCTTCATGGCAGTCGGGTAATCGCGCAAATGTTTGACATCGCGCCCGCGTTCTAAAACCAACGTATTTAATTTTTTTTCAGTCAATTCTTTTGCTGCCCAGCCGCCGCTAATCCCAGAACCGATGACTATGGCATCGTAAGTTCGTTTTTTGATGCTATCCATGATGAATTTTTTCTTGGTTTGAAATTATTTTTTGACGGGAACACACCCGTAAAATCGGGCAGGAGCCATTTCATAATCCGTAAAACGCGTCATGTAATATTCCGATTGCGTATAACCTTGTATTGTGAGTCCTCTTAATGTATTATAAAAATTTTGAATTTTTTTATCTTGGGATTGCGCCAAAGATTGCAATAATTCAATCCGTTGTTTGGTATCACTTTCGGCAAAAGATTTACCGAAAAGTTTGATAATCAATGGATTAATAGTTAATAAAATTTGTTCAAAATCGGTTTGCGCTTGTTTGTCATAACAATCGGTCATCATTTTTTGAATAAATTGGTGGACACCCAACCCTTTTGCGCCAAGCGTATCGGTAGTCGGAATCAAGGTTTCAACCAACTCTGCTAACAATTTTTCGTTGTTGAACGAGTTATTTTTGTCAAAAGTAGCTTGATTCCAACCTGCCGCCCAAGTCGGCAAACTCCCGAAACTGCCTAAGGCAATTCCTATATTTTTGATAACGGTTCGTCTTTTCATACATTTATTTTTTATTTAATAACAACCTTTGGAGGGTTTCAAACCCTCCAAAGGTTTGGTAATCAACGTTTTAGGAGTAATTGTGCCATCGCTTGTTGCACTTTTAAGGCTTCTGCTCTGGCTTTTTCGGCAAAATCTTTACCATTGCCTGCATACAAAATCGCCCGCGATGAATTGACTAATAAACCAACTTGTTCATTTTTTCCAAAATGCGTAAGTTGTTCTAAATCACCACCTTGTGCGCCAACGCCTGGGACTAACAAAAAATGATTCGGTACGATTTTGCGAATGGATTCAAATTGATGTGGGTGTGTCGCGCCTACGACAAACATTAAATTTTCAACTGTCCCCCAATTTTGCGCTTTTCGCAACACTTCTTCATACAATTGATGATGCAATTGGAAATCTTTGGAGCCTTGATTGGAAGTCAAAGCCAATAAAATCACCCATTTATTTTTAAATTCCAGAAAGGGAGTCACCGAATCCGCGCCCATATACGGGGCAACCGTCACCGCATCAAAATCAAAGGTTTCAAAAAAGGCTTTCGCATACATTTTAGACGTATTGCCAATATCACCGCGTTTGGCATCGGCAATCGTAAAATGTTTTTTAGAAATATAATCCATCGTTTTTTCCAATGCCTGCCAACCTTTGATGCCCAAAGATTCATAAAAAGCAAGATTGGGTTTATAAGAAACGCATAAATCATGGGTTGCGTCAATGATTTGGCGATTAAATTCAAAAATGGGGTCATCCGCTTGCAGCAAATGTTTGGGTATTTTCTGCAAATCGGTATCTAAACCAATACAAAGATACGATTTTTTTAAAAAGATTTGTTCGACTAACTGGGTACGCGTCATAAGAAGTTGCTTTTAAATAATTGCTATTTTAAATTTTTTTATAAAATATTGATTATCAAACCTTTGGAGGGTTTTAAACCCTCCAAAGGTTGTTGTAATTAATAATTTTAAAATTTTAATTGGATGCCAAAACCGTTTGCCGTACACGCAGGAGTCAACTCCATACCGCGCCGAATCTGCCAACTTAAATCTTCATTCACGTCAAAATGGGCTAAATGGGCTGCCGTAAACGCCTCCGCCGCACAGAAAAGATGCCAAATCGTGGTAAAAATCCAAGATTGTTGGTAGGCTTTGAAGGCTTTATCGCGTTGCTGCTTTTTGAACTCGGCATCATATGAAATCACAGGTCTGCCATCTGTTGGATTCACAAAGGCAACATACGCATCTTGAAGATTGCGATATGATTTTCCATTTGAAACAATCCGTTCGATGCCAAAACCGTAACCGCCCAAAGCAAGTGGCACTTTGATATACCAATATTTTTGATTATAAAATTGTCCACCAGAGGGCGCAATCGACCAAAGTAAAGCCGTTTTCGGGTTTGGAAAATCCGATTTTTTTGCCTTAACCGTGTCTAATTTTACAGGAATGGTTGCAATCGTTGTTCCATTCGTCGAAATGGGTGCGCCTTGTGCCACTGGTTTTTGAGCCATTAAACAAGAGATGAAACCGAATTGTATGGCTATTGTAATTGATATATTTTTTTTAACATTCATAAAACGTTTATTAATAATACTTTTTTTAAACACATAGGTCACATAGGTTACATAGGACACATAGGGACAATTGCTTTCTTTTTTGTTTCTTATTTATTTTTTATACATTGAATTGAAATTATCAACCTATTGAAAAATAATTGCTCTATGTGTCCTATACAGCCTATGTGTCTTATACAGCCTGCCCTATACAGCCTATGTGTCCTATCTATGTGTCCTATACACCCTATGTGTCCTATGTGTTTTAACAATACAAACCTAATATTTATCTTTTCGTTCCTCGACTGCATCTAAAATGTGATTTAAATCATGGTCATTATTAAACTTAATCGTAATAAAACCTTTTCCATTTGCATCGCGTTTCACATCTACTTTAGACCCAAAAAAAGCACTTAACGTGTCTTGTACCACTCGATTCGGTGCGTTTTGGGCGGCATTAGGGTTTTCGACTTTTACTTTTTTTCGTTCTACGTATTGAGCAATCAAATTTTCAGCATCACGTACCGATAATTGTTTATCTATAATTTGTTTAAAAACAACACTTTGTAACGCCAAATCTTTGATACCTGTCAATAATTTGCCATGTCCGAGCGTCAGCGTTTTATTTTTCAAAGCCGTTTGCATATCAGGCGACAGGGTCAAAAGTCCTAATAAATTCGTGACGGTAGAACGCCCTTTTTGTACCCGTTCTGCGACATCTTCCTGCCGCAAACCGCATTTATCCATCAACGCTTTATAACTCCAAGCCTCCTCAATCGGGTTTAAATCCTCTCGTTGAATATTTTCAATAATCGCCATTTCCAACATTTGCGTATCATCCGCCGTGCGAATGTACGCAGGTACGACCGTCAAACCCGCTAATTGCGCCGCCCGCAATCGCCTTTCGCCCGAAATCAATTGATACGCATCCTGACTCAACCGCCGAACCGTAATCGGTTGAATCACCCCATGCAATTTCAACGATTCGCTCAATGCGGTCAAAGCCGTTTGTTCAAACGTTTTACGCGGTTGAAACGGATTTATGTCGATTTTCGCTGTTTCAATCATCTCCGCAAATGCGGGAACGATTGCTTTCACAGGGGCGATTGTTTTTTCACTATTTTGTTGGTCATAGGTGTTTGCAAACAAAGCATCTCTACCCCGTTTTTCTGTCAAACCATCCTTGATATTTGCTATGCTAAATTTTGCCATCTCTAATATGATTGAAATATATCGTTTTAAGTATAAAAGAATTTTATTTACATTTTTTTTCACGCTTTTCAAAAAGCGGAATGCACTCATTTTCTTATAAATGTTTTTGAATGAATAGCGTAAAGTGCCTGAAAATCACTGCCTAACATATCAGAAACTTCATCTAAATAATTTTGGTCAATCAACTGTGTCTGTATATCTACAATAGATTCGCAATAGTTCCAATTTTCATCATCTGAATAACTACCTAAGCTATAAGCCGAAAAATCTTCCAAATTCAGCCACAAATTTTTGGCAATTACACGCTCTACTTCTTTTGAAACCAACGCATTTTTATCAACAACTCTTTTGGCAAATAACAAATTATTAAAAACCGTCAAAATATAGGGACTATGAGTCGTTATAATCAATTGATTATCAACATTTTGATTCATCATTAAAACCAATAATTCTATCAATTGCTTTTGTGCAATCGGAAATAAATGCGCTTCAGGTTCTTCTAAAATGCGTAATACTTTTTCTTGGTCTAACATGGTTATAAAAATATCTTGCAACAGTCGAATGACTTCTTGCTGACCTGATGACGCATTAGAAAGTCGAATTTTATCCTTCGCATCATTATTCAATATGATTTTTTCATCTCCATTATCAATCGTATAGTTGCCTTTTAAAATTTCCTGTATGCGATTTTTAACCATTTGTAAAACAGCCATTTGAGCTTCATTTTCCGCTTCTTGAACGATTATTGCCTCAAAAGCACCGAATTTTTTGAAAATAGCTTTCATTTTCACCACTTTTTCGATGAATTTCAACATCAATAATTCATCAATGGTCTGTTCTTTGCGCACCACTTTTTTCTTACGATTATCTTCTAAACGGCGTTGAACATCCGCAAAAAGGTATTTTTCAAATAATTCGGAATAACTCACCGTTGCATTTCTGCCTGCAATCACAAATAAAGCATCTGTATGGACTATTTCAAACAATTCATTGATTAAAATAGCCAAATTTTGAGTGTATTGATTTTTATTTTGTGCATACGTCAATTGAGTTGCAGCATCTTTTATAACTAATCCATTACTTAACCATTGTTTATTTTGCTCATATGCCAATTCAAACGATTCATTGAAAAATAGCGGGCTAAATGCAACTAATAGTTTATTATTTTTATCAACGGTCAATTCAATGTATTTCTCTTTTTCAAGGCTGTAATAAAATCGAATCAAAAAATTAGATGCCAAATTAGTATAACCAAAAAAGTTGTAAAACTGAGTGCGAATGATAATTGTCCAATCATTTTGAAGAATTGTAACACTTTTTTGCGTATTTTTATACAAATCTTGGAATAAATCATCTTTCAAAGATTTAAAAAAATAGATAAGTTTCGCAACAGTACTTTTGCCACTTGCTTGCTCGCCAATGAGAATTAACCATTTTTTTATCTCTATTTCAGCGTTTTGAATCGCGCCGAAATTTTTTAGAATGATTTTTTGCATTTGAATATTTTTTAAATTGTAAGTCTATTAATCTCATTTTCAATGAATTGTATCATTTCTTTATTGGACATCGTTCCGTCAAGGCTAAAAATGATGAATACTTTTCCACCGTATTCATCTTCAAAATCTTGAAAACTCGCTTTCATTCTTTCGCTTGGCGAATAATTGCCAAAATTAGATTGGGCAGTGGTAGGTTTGATTTGAATACCAAACGCTTTGTCCTCAGTCACCCATCCAATATAATCCACATCGCCTGAATGATCTAATTCGGGTGGACTTTCTTCAAAACGAATCGTTGGAAAATGTTTTGCCAAACCATCATTTATAACCGATTTTTCTCGAATATAGCCGTCATAGGTGCGATGAATCGTCAGATTATAGATGTAATCAATGCAATCTTGTTCCGTAATTTTAGTCTGCATCGAAATTTTATCATATAATACCTTACCTAAACTCTTGATAATCGTAGGATTATCTTGAACAAAAACGGTTATTTTTTTTGCTTTCATATTAAAATTA
>JAAFJT010000050.1 GCA_013298955.1 Chitinophagales bacterium | reverse complement strand
TCCCCTTATGTGAACTATGTGTTAAAAAATATTATTTTGTTTTAAAAACTTGCAATTTTTCATTGTTTTTGGCGACCAACCAATAATTGCCCACTTTTTGAATGTCTCGCACTGCGCCCGTAAGCAACCAACCACTTTGTTGCGGCGATAAGGTTGTAAAATGTCCTTTTCCATCGCCTTTTAATAACGTGCCACAACTTGCATCTTGCCGACCAAGATGGGTTTGATATTCATAAAAATTGCCACCTATCGCTATATCCACCAGTTTATCCCCGTCAAAATCACCTACATGAATGCTTTGTACGGTACTCCATTGCACTTCATCGGGCAATTTATGCAAAACTAATTCCGTATTGGGGCGATTTTCCAACCAAATCGAAGCCGTTTGAAATATTTTTTTAGTAGTAGCATCTTTCATCAAGCCCGCAGGAAAGACTTTATCAAAACCCGATTGCGAAAATTTTTGATACTCTGGAAAGACTTTTTTAATCGCTGGAATCTGACTCGCTAACATATCCTTAGAATCCACGCAATACTCCCTACCCTGCCGCCAATACGTTAAAATCGCTTCGGATGCACCATTCTTGTCAAAATCTTTGATGTACAAACCCAAAGGTTGCTCTGCACTCGCTTGTAAATTGGAATTTAAACCCATATTTCCAACAATTAAATCCATATCACCGTCTTTATCAAGGTCTGCGGCGGCAATCGTATTCCAAAAACCTGAAGTATGTTCCATCCGCATTTTGCGAAATTTTCGACCTTCATTATAAAAAATCGTAATAGGCATCCATTCGCCGACGACAACCAAATCTAATTTTTCGTCTCGGTTCATATCCACCCAAACGGCATCTGTGACCATGCCCAAATCGGTGATTTCTGCCGCAAATTGCATCGAAACATCCTTGAAATGTCCTGTTCCATCATTCATCAGCAAATAAGAACGGGCATTCAACCCATAATGACGCGTATCCGCCCGACTGCCCACAAATAAATCTATATCGCCATCACCATCCAAATCACATGCTTTTACACATGAACCATTGTGAAAAACGCTCAAAGTAGGCGCGAAAGTAGGGTCAACTTGCGTAAATCGCCCTTTTCCATCATTGAAATAGAGTTTATCGCCCGTCACACCTGCCTCATTACCGCCAGAAACAATGTATAAATCCAAATCTTTATCACCGTCCGCATCGAAAAACGTTGCGCCGACTTCATCACTTTGGGTGGGCTGAGGATTGATAAATCCATCTGTTTTTTCTGTAAAACCGCCATTTGCCTGCTGCAAATACAATTTCCCAAGTCCTTTTTGGGCTGCACCGACGTAAAAATCTTCTAATTTATCGCCATTGACATCGCCTACTGCGATTTTCGGTCCCTCTGTGGATAGAAAATGAGGAATCAATTTTTCTTTATCCACATCGTAAAAAGCATTTTCCACATGCCGATAATTGATATTTATTTTTTCAGTCACCTCTTGCAAAATAGGCGGTGTTTTGGAAACCAAGACATTGCTTTTCACCGCATCTTTTTGATTTAACAGCAATAATTTATCAATTGCAGGATTTTTAACCACTTGCTTGCGCCCATCTTGCCAAATCACGACCAATGAATCTATTTTTTTAGCCTCTTTTAAACCAAAATTCAACAACGGTTCAACAGAGGATTGGAAACCACGAGTTGGTTGTAAGGCTTGCATTTGCAAGTTATTTTTGTGAAAAATCGTCACTTTTGCACCAATTCCATGCGTATTGCCTTGTTCACCGAGTAATTTTACCTTCAAAAAATGGTATTTCAAGCGTTCTGTCGTCCTATTTTTTAAAATGAACGCAGGTTGATTGATATTATTCGTCACTAAATCCAAATCGCCATCATTATCCAAATCGGCATACACCGCGCCCGAAGAACACGATAATTGGTCTAAACCCCAAATCAACGATACATTATCAAAAGTTAAATCGGAACGATTGCGAAAAGCGTAATTTTCAACCTTGCCTTTGGGCATTTTAGCCACAAATGCCGAATCGGAAACTTCTTTTTGAACCGTTTTATCAGAAATAAATTTCATATAATCTAAATCATTCGGTCGCCGCACGATGCCATTCGTGATGTAAATATCTTTCCAACCATCATTATCCAAATCCGCAAACAAGGCAGACCAACTCCAATCCGTTGCTGAAACACCCGAAAACTGCCCAATTTCACTAAAAAATGGGTATTTTCCGTCTTTACTACTGCCATTTCCGCGATTTAATTGCAATACATTTCGCGGATATTGAGGATGATAACCAAACTCTTTGTTTTTAAAATCGTAAATATTATACGCTTCTGCACCCGAAGAGGCTTTTAAAACTTCCTCACTTTCGGGTTTCATGTCCAATCCGATGAAATCGGGCAAACCGTCATTATTAAAATCCGCAATATCATTGCCCATAGAAAAGTTGGAATTATGCCCCATCGATTGATTCATGCGTTCCGTAAATGTTCCATTCCCATTATTGTAATACAAATAATCGTTGTCGTGAAAATCATTTCCAACATATATGTCTAATAAATTATCGCCATTTAAATCCGCAATCGCTAAACCTAAGCCGTAACCCAATGAACCATCTTGAATCCCTGCAGCTTTTGAAACATCTTTAAAATGATTTTTGCCATCATTTTGAAACAAAATGTCGCTTGATAAGGGGTCATCTACTTTGCGATTTGTGACAGGGCGATAGCTGCGCGGTGAATGTACGGAATGCCTCAATAAGTAACAATCCAAATCGCCATCATTGTCATAATCAAAAAAAGCGGCTTGCGTACACAATCCTGTCGCGTCCAAACCATACTCCGCAGCGCGGTCTGTGAACGTTCCATCTTGATTATTGATGAATAATTTGTTCTTAACCGTCCAATTTTGATAATTGCTCACATGACAAACATAAATATCCAACCAACCATCTGCATTGACATCTGCCATCGTCACCCCTGTTTTCCAACCGCCTTCATCCGCCAGACCTGCTTTTTCGGTGACATCTTCAAATTGAAAATTTCCTTTATTTAAAAACAATCCGTTTTTATCTAAATTAGCCGTGAAATAAAGGTCTGTCAATCCATCATGATTCACATCGCCCGCCGCAACCCCACCTCCATTGTAATAGTACAGGTACTGAACAATGTTCATCGGTTGATTTTCAGGGATGCCATTCGCAAAACGAATCCCCGTTTGATTCGATGTCAATCGTTCAAAAAGCGAATTTTCATTTTTTTTAGATTGACAACCTGCCAAAACAAGCATGATTAGCATGGAAAATCTCATAAGTAATGATTCATTTTGAAACACATAGGACACATAGGGTTCATAGGACACATAGAGGCTTTTTTTGGAAAATGTGTCCATCCTAAAAGAATGCCCCTATGTATCCTATAAACCCTATGTGTCTTATGTGTTTTATTTTTTTAAAGAAAAGGCTCGAATTTTATCATTATTTTGCGCAACCAGCCATTTTTTTTGATTGCCAACTGTTACTGCAACAATATCACGTACCTGCCCGCGCAATTTCAAACCACTTGTTTTAAAATCAATAGATTTAAAATTGCCTTTGCCGTCTCCCTTCAAAACAGTGCCGTAACTCGCATCATATCGCCCCATTTCAGGTTTAGATTCAAAAAAATTACCGCCTGTTAAGATGTCTAACAAACCATCTCCGTCAAAATCAGCGATTTCAATCCCAAAAGTCGGTGAATACTGCGCTTGAATTGGCAAATTTTTAGTTGTAAAGGTGTTTTTACCGTTATTGATAAAAACCGCCGTTTGCAAATTAAAGGCTTGATATTTTTTCGCGCCTTTCAATTGTTCAGCCGATAAGACTTCTTCAATGGGTTTATCTGCATATTTTTTATATTCTAAAAATTTCTTTTTGAATACAGGCATTTGCCCTACCAAATCGTGCCGCAACACGCAAGGATAAGATTTTTCGCCTTCATAAGTGCAAATTAACTGTTCATTCATCCCATTTTTATCAAAATCACCATAATAGAGGCTCAACGGATGCGTTTCGTCGGCATGAAAGCGACTGTTCAAACCATGATTGCCAACGACCAAATCCAAATCGCCATCGCCATCCACATCCGCCGCTTTGATGACATTCCACCAACCATTGCTTTTGCCCAAACCTGCGGATTCAGTCACATTTTTAAATTTCCCTTTTTGATTTTCAAAAATCGTGACAGGCATATAATCGCCCACCACGACCAAATCTAAATCTTTATCACCATCCGTATCGAGCCAAAGCGCGTCGGTTATCATCCCAATATCTTTCAATTCAGGGGCAAAATCGGGTGTAACACCCTTAAAAACGCCTTTTCCGTCATTTTTTAACAAATAACCACCTGTTGTCGCACCATATTTGCCCGGCATCAACCGCGCTCCTACAAATAAATCGATTTTGCCATCCCCATCGAAATCCGCAGCCCGCGCAACGCCCGTTCCAAAAGATTTTCCTTTGCCGAAAGCATCTTCTTTGCGTTTGAAATTGCCTTTTCCATCATTTATATACAATCTATCTTCCATTTGATAAAGCATATTTTCCAAGTTTTTTGGAATTTCACTACCGCCTGTACCCACAAATAAATCTAAATCGCCATCGCCGTCGGCATCAAAAAAAGTCGCTGCGACACTTTCGTATATCGAATCTTTTTGAAAATCAATGTTTTGCATTAATGTAAAACGATTATTTGACTGCACATAAAGTGCGCCCGCCTGACCTCTCGCCCCACAAACATATATATCATCTTGCTTATCTCCATTTACATCACCCACTGCGATTTTAGGACCTTGCGTCGAATTCATTTGAAAAATCAACCGTTCTACATCAAAATCAGAATAAGTATTTTCTTTATGTTTAAAATCAATTAAATCAGGATTTTCTGCAAACAAAGGAGCGTTTTTTTGAAAAAAAGGCGTTGCTATTTTAGCATCTATTTGTTTGACTTTCAACGTTTGATTGGTTTTGACTTTGGTTAAAACCAATCGTTTCAAATTCGGAAAATCAATGAGTACAGAATCGATTTCTAACAAATGACCAACTCCAAAATTGGGTCTGTAATCCATCGAAGATTGAAAACCACGCATTGGCATTTGCTCTTGATAAAACATTTTATCACCCGATTTCAAGGTGATTTTTGCACCCAAAGCATTCGGATTAAAACCTTCGCCTTGCAATTCAAATTTAAGGAAGTGATTGTCTTTCAATACTTTATCTGCTTCATTGCGGTAAATAAAGGCTTCCATATTGACATTATTTACGACTAAATCCAAATCGCCGTCATTGTCCAAATCCGCATATGCAGAGCCATTTGAAAAAGAAGGCGTACCCAAACCCCATGATTTTGCCACATCTTTAAAAACGCCATTGCCTGTATTTTTAAACGCATAATTCGGTAACGCTTCACTTGGAATGACATCTATCAATTTTTTATAATCTACGCCTTGTTCTGTAATAATGGATTTTTTCACTTGGTCATCCGAGATAAATTGAATGAAATCTTGGTCTGTCAAGTCTTTATAAATACCATTTGCAACATATATATCTTTCAAACCATCATTATCCAAATCCGTTATCAACGCGCCCCAACTCCAATCCGTTGCACCCGTTCCTGCTAAAAAAGCCGTTTCACTCCATGTATCATCACCATTATTCATTTGTAAAGAATTGTGTGTGAATTGATTGTGATAACCATGATAGACATAATTTTGATAGGTATTCCAACTATCAAAAGTCGTTTTCATCTTGATGCGGTGATTATTGGAAGGCAACATTTCGGTATTGAACAAATCGGGATAACCATCATTGTTTAAATCTGCCAAATCCGCGCCCATAGATGCCGCGCTACAATGCCCAAATTGTTGTTCAAAAACTTCTTGGAATTTGCCATTTTTTTGATTGATATATAAATAATCGCGTTCAAAAAAATCATTACACACGTATATATCATCCCAACCATCCCGATTTACGTCCCCAATCGTCACGCCTAAACCAAAACCTTGCAAACTGCCATAAATATTCGCCGCCGCGCTCACATCCGTAAAATGATTGTTTCCCTCATTTCTAAACAATTTGTCACCTCCTAAAGTATCGCGCTTGTCTCGATTATTGTTGTTAAATGTGACGGTAGCTCTATATGAATTATTTAATATATAACAATCTAAATCGCCGTCCTTATCATAATCAAAAAAAGCAGCATGTGTTGAATAGCCTTTGTCCGCCAAACCATATTCTTTTGCCCTTTCGGTAAAAGTCATATTCCCATTATTGATAAACAATTCGTTTTCTTTGTCATCACCTTTGATGTCCCCTGAGTTACAAACATAAATATCCATCCATCCATCGCCATTCACATCCGCCATCGTAACGCCTGTTGCCCATGCTTTCGTGCCAGCAACGCCTGCTTTTTCAGTCACATCTTCAAAAACAAAATTGCCTTTATTGAGGTATAACTTATTGTGATTCATGTTACTACTCATATAAACATCTAATAATCCATCTTTATTGACATCTGCAATCGCAACTCCGCCGCCATTATAAAAATTACGATATTTATAAATATTAAAAGCCTTGTCGTAATGTAAATCATTGCGAAAAGTCACCTTTGTTTGCGAGGAAGGCAAGGATGTAAATAATTTAGGTTCGTTAGAAACTTCTTCTTTGGCGCGATTGCAACTTGTGGTACATTGCACCAGGATTGCCATAAAACACCAAAAGTAAGCAAAAAATCCTTTGTTTTTTGTAAAAAAAGGTAAATACATTCGTTAAGATTTATATTTAATGCGAGATAAATTTGACACATTCTGATACAATTGAAACGCGGATGACGCGAATTGGGCGGATGTGCGCGGATTTTTTTTGAAATTAAGTAGTTAAAATAAAATAAGCTATAAAATGTAAATAATTAAAAATCAGCGTATTAACTTGCGTCAAGTTTGAAACTTGACGCAAGTTTGGTGCATATAATTTAGTTAAAATCCGTGAAAAATTAAAAAAATCCGCGCTTATTCGCGCAATCCGCGTCATCCGCGTTCCAATTGTATCGCAATGATTGAATCATAATACTTAATATCGAAAAATGTGCATTTGTTGATTATTTAAACCAACGGCTACGACTTTTGGCGCACGCTTATCTGCCGTTTTCAAGAGGGCAAAATCTCTAATTTCGCCTTTAACAGCAAAATCATCGGTCGGTTTAAATTGATTTTTGCCCATATTTTTTAAAAATAATCCATTGCTCCCCCAATACGTACCCACTTCTGGTTTGGCGCGACTTAAATTTCCACCTAATAAAATATCTTTTTTATCATCTTGGTCAAAATTATCTATCGCAATTGCATAAACTGGCGCGTATTGTGCAGCCATTGGCAATGGTTTTAACTCAAAACCTTGTGCGCCGTTATTCATTAATATTGCCGATTGAAGATACGTTGCTTTTACAGAGGTAGCTGCTTTGAGTTGAGCAGGACTGAAAATATCGCTGACTGCTTTATTTTTATAATCATTCCAAAACAAATATTTCTTTTTCAAACTCGGTATCTGCGAAACCAAATCAGGACGCAAAATCATGGGATAGGATTTATCACCATTATAACAAGTTATCATTTGTTCTGTCATCGTATTTTGGTCAAAATCATGGACATACATCGAAATAGGGTGTTCCAAAGTGGCTTTAAAACGACTGTTTAAACCATGATTACCCATCACAAAATCGGTATCCCCGTCTCCATCTAAATCGGCTGCTTGAATACAATTCCACCAACCACTACTTGCATCCTCCTTTTCCCAAAGCATTTTTTTGAATTTGCCTTGCTCATTTTTGAAAATCGCAATCGGCATCCACTCCCCTACAACTATCAAATCAGCATCTTTGTCACCGTCAATATCCGTCCAAACGGCATCCGTTATCATACCCAAATTGCGCAATTCGGGTGCAATTTCGGTGGTAACACCTTTAAAATGTCCCGTTCCATCATTTTGCAACAGATAACCGCCAACGGGTTTTCCATACGCATCAGGATAATAACGACCGCCAATGAACAAATCTAAATCGCCATCACCATCAAAATCAACAGCTCTGGTGCAAGCTGTTGACCAATTTTTATTGCCAAAAACAGCCGCATCCAATATAAAATTTCCTTTTCCGTCATTTCGATACAATCTATCATTCAACCGAGTGGGATTGCTGCCGCCACTGCCTAATAACAAATCTAAATCTTTATCGCCATCCGCGTCAAAAAACAAACAACTTGTTGTTTCAAAATCTTTATCTGCATCAAAAATGGGTTGATTCGTTTGTTTAAAATCACCATTTGGCAATTGAACGTATAAGGCAGGAGCCGTATCTCGCGCATTCGTTATGAAAAAATCTTCTAATCCGTCTCCATTCACATCCCCTTTGCACATTTTAGGTGTTTGGCTGCCGATTGCATGAAATAACCAACGATTTTTATCAAAATCGGCAGTTTCATTTTCTTTATGTCGATACAAAAAGTTTGCATTACGTCCTAAGTCAGCCCAATTTTGAAAAAGAGGAGGTGCTTTTTCTGCTCTTTTTTCAGCAGGATGGATAGCATCTTTTTCCTCTATTTTTAAAATTTGATTGGTGGTAACGTTTTTCAAAACCGTTTTTTTATGATCCGCCCAAAGAATAACCAAAGAATCTATGGTGTTAATCGTGCCTAAACCAAAGGAAATTCTACTATCTACACAAGATTCAAAACCGCGCATGGGCGCAATTTCTCTATAAAAAATTTGTCCACCCGCGTAAATCGTTGCTTGCGCACCTAATGCGTTGTTATTTTTTAAATTATTGGTTTGATTTGCATTTAAAAGGAGGGTCAAAAAATGATTTTCTTTTTTTAAAACATTCGCCTCATTCCGATACACAAAAGGCTGCATATCTTGATTATTGACTAATAAATCCAAATCGCCGTCATTGTCCAAATCCGCATAAGCCGAACCATTGGAAAAAGAGGGTTGCGATAAGCCCCATTTTGCCGCCTGATTCGTGAATGTCAAATCGTGATTATTGCTATACGCATAATTAGACAACTTTTCAGAAGGCATCGAATCTATCATTTTCGTAATAACATCTTTGCGTCCACTCCGCACGCGTTCCCCAAGTCGTTCTTGCGAAGCATTAAAATTCATATAATCTTGGTCTAACAAGTCTTTTCCGATGCCGTTTGCCACAAAAATATCTTGAAAACCATCATTATCCATGTCAAAAATCAACGCGCCCCAACTCCAATCGGTCGCATGAACACCCGCTAATCGCCCAATTTCTCGAAAAGTGCCATTTCCATTATTCAATTGCAAGACATTTCGCGGAAATTGGCGGTGATACCCATTCGATACATTCATCCGATATTGATTCCACGATTGAAATTGCGCTTTTGTTTTGAGCCTATCCTCTCGTTCAGGCAACATTTCGGTTACAAAAAGCTCTGGAAAACCGTCATTATTGAGGTCTGCCATGTCCGCGCCCATCGAACCCATGCTCATTTCATCGATTGCATCCGTCGCAACTTCTTGAAATTTGCCTTTTTTATCATTCAAATACAAATAATCGCGTTCAAAAAAATCATTTGAAACATACATATCTTGCCAACCGTCTCGGTTGTAATCGCCTATCGTCACACCCAAACCAAAACCAATCGCGCTACCATAAATGCCTAACTCCGCACTTACGTCTTTGAATTTACCTGCCTCATTTCTAAAAAACTTATTGCCAGATGCCGTATCTCGAAGATTCCGATTGCCCGATGAAATATCATAATTCCGAACCGATGTTATCGAATTGGCTAATACGTAACAATCCAAATCGCCATCTTTATCATAATCAAAAAAAGCAGCATGTGTTGACAACGCCTTGACATCTAAACCATATTCTTTTGACTTTTCAGAAAACGTTTGATTGCCATTATTTATAAATAACTCATTGTGTCTGATACCTTTAGATTCGGGACTCCCCGATTTACAAACGTAAATATCCAACAATCCATCACCATTCACATCTGCAAAACTAACGCCTGTTGTCCACACATCATCGCGCAATAAACCTGCTTTTTCCGTAATATCTTCAAATTTAAAATTGCCTTTGTTGAGGTACAAACGACTTGAAATCATATTACCACAAAAATACACATCTAACAAACCATCATTATTGATGTCGCCCACTCCTACCCCACCGCCATTATAAAAATTGCGGTACGTGTACATATTAAAATCTTCAGAATATTTTACTTGATTAACGAACTGAATGCCCGTTTGATTGGCAGCAAGCAAAGTGAATAACGTTTGTTCCTTTTTTTGACAAGATGCCAGCATGCTGAAAAAGAAGCCACTAAAAATGAAGTAAATCAACCGCATTTGCTAAGTTTGCTTTTTGAAAATGATTCAAATTATTGCTTTTTTTTAATACTCGTAAGGTCTGTGACAATCACTTTGACCACTTGGTCATCCTCTTTGTAAATCATCAATCGGCGATTCCCGGTTACATTTGCCCACACTTTTGGTTTTCCCTTTGCCTCAATTTCTACAAAATGCGTTACCCCAAACCATTTTCCAACATTTGGAATCACCTCTTTCATCAAAGAATCCGCCGAAAAACGCCGATTCCATTCGTTATAGGCAACATAATTAAAGCGCATCCACATTTTTGTAATTTTATCATCTGTAAATTCTGGATAGAATATTTGGCGGGTCTCGCTACTAAACCCTTGTGGGCGACAAAGAATTTCGGGACCATTTCCATTCGTCACCAAACCTTGTCGATTGATAGCCCATGATTGGTCAAAAAACGCTTTTTTAGGCATCCCAAAATAATAACCAAAAAAGAGGGTGTCATACCGAATGCCTGTACTCAATTCGCGGCGTTCCATTTTTTGGTATTCGCTTCCTCCACAACTTGATAAATGGATTATCAAACCGATAGATATTAAAAATGGTAAGAATATTTTAAAAAATTGCATTTTTATTAAAAATTCACGTTAAAAACCACATAAAAAGAGCGCGTCAGGTTAAAAATTGACCGACGCGCCCTCTTTTTTATTCATTCAATCCATAATGGATAACCCTTATGGACTAACGATAACACTCACTTTGAACCAAACTTGGATTTGCTTCCAATTGACCTTTCGGAATTGGGAACACACCCTTACAAGCTGCATCTACGCTCGTTTTGTAACCACTGTATGCAGTGAAATATTTGCCAAAACGAATCATATCATTGCGTCTCCAAGCTTCAACAAATTTTTCACGACCTAATTCAGCCAAGAAATTATCAGTTGTCAAAGAAGCAAAAGCTGGTACATTTGCACGAGTCCGCATTTCATTGACTAATGCCAATGCTGCTGCATCTCCTGCATTTTTTCTAAACAAAGACTCTGCTTTCATCAATTTAACATCTGCTAAACGGAAGATAGGGAAGTCATTTGCCAATGTATTTGGTGAACCAATTGCAAATTCATACTTACCAACCCGCGCACCCGCTTGACGGAAACAGTTTGGATAGTGTGCATTCAATTGTGGTGTGTAGTTCAAATTCGGACCATCTGGGTCACCATCTGGGCTACTATCCACCAAAACACTCGTACCATCGAACGCAAATTGAGGTCCTGCAATAAAGTTTTTCTTACGCTTGTCAGCAGCATCATAAGAATTATAAAAATCAGCTGTTGTACAGTAACCATTCCAAGGTTGATCTTGGAGTTTGTACGTTGCCTGACTTGCATAATGCAAAGTCATTTGTGGCAAGTTGAAACCAGTCAAAGTGATTGGGTCATAAGGCAATACAAAAATATTTTCTTTTGAACCCTCATTTGCAGATTTAAAGTTGCTGTAATAATCAGCTTCCATTGCGTATGGACCACCCAATACTTCATCACAAGCTGCAATTGCTTTATCCCACTCAGGCGCACCTTTATAAACACCTGCATTCAAATACAATTTAGCAGCCAATGCTTTAGCAGCATAGAAATTCATCCGACCATAAGTCTTTGTTTTCTTCAAGCTACCATAAACCGCATTCAATTCTTGCTCTACAAAGTTATACACTTCTGCGCGCGGTTTTGGCACCGCTTCTGTCAAATCCACAGGGAATTTGCTGAAAACAGGCACATTACCATACATATCACACAAGTAGAAGTAACACAATGCTCTAAACGCTCTCAACTCAGCCGCCAAAGCAGGTCCTTTATCTGGCTTTGCAGCAGGTAACTGAACAATCAAACGGTTTGCCGTTGCGATGGCAGAATACAACATCGACCAAGTATTATTGATAGACTCTTCCGTAGGCGTGTACTCATGGCGATGCATCCGTGTCCACTGACCACCATCACCCCAGTCACCACCGCGAACAGGGATAATCAATTCATCTGTGGATACTTCATTGATAGAAAACAAGCCGTTGTGACCTGCTAAACCACCAAACTTATTGTAAGAAGCCAAAACGGTTTTGTCGAATTCAGTATCGGACAAACTACCCAAAATCCGTGCTTGCTCGTCAGCCGTGATTTCAGAATAAACATCTTCTTTTAAATCTGCACAAGAAGTCGCCATACCGACCATCACTGTTGCTGTTAAAAAGAATTTTCCAAATGATTTGAAACTTTTCATTTAGGACTTATTTTTTTAAAATTGTTGTTGAAATGATTTCCGCTTCGTTTGAACCAAAGCGGAAGTCGTTTTTTAGAAACCTAAGCTCAATCCAATGTTGAATGAACGTGTCGTGAAGTAGTTAGAACGACGGTCGATACCAATCGCTAACGGGTCACCAACTAACGCTCTTTCTGCACCGTTGTTACCACCACCATAATCCACAAAAATAGGCTCTGGGTTTACACCTGTATAACCTGTGAACGTTGCTACGTTGTTAGCACTTGCAAAAACGCGTGCGTTTTTGAAAAGATTAGAAGCCGCCGCAGGCAATTTCAAAGTATAACCTAATGTAATGTTATCAATTCTAAGGAAATCTGCTTTTTCAACAAATCTATCTAACACGTCACGCGGACCTTGCTTGTAAGCTGCGTCGTAGTATTTCGTTTGGATACGGTTGAATTTTTCAGTTTCTCCTTTATCTGCATTTTCGTAGGTAATCCGATACTCATTCATCAATTGATGTCCAAGTACACCGCGTAAGAAAATGTTGAAATCAAATGCACCATATCTCAATGAATTGCTCCAACCAAAAGTAAATTTCGGTAAACCATTACCAATCACTACTTTATCAGCCGATTTTCCATCTGCTAACGGAACTGCGACACCTTCTTTATTGAAAATTTTAGCATTACCTGCTGCATCTACACCTGCATATTTGTAACCATACAATTGTCCTAATGTTTTACCTTCTTCTACTAAAACATAGTTTACATTACTTGTACCCGGTAAACCTGCAGCTGCGATTTCAAGTCTTCCTTGCGCACCAATTTTCAATTGATCCGTAGAAAGTTTGTTCAAAACACTTGAAAGGGTAGAGAAGTTGAAACTTGTTACCCAGTTCAAATCATCATTTGATTTCGCCTTAATAACGTTGTAGTTTACAGCTACCTCAATACCAGAACTGGTCAAATTACCTGCATTCGCCCAAAGACCTGCATCTGCACCTTGCAACTCTGTACCCGGAATCGTTCCGAAATAGTACAACATGTCTGTGATATTACGGCTGTAATAATCCACACTACCTGTTAATCTATTGCCCAATACGCCAAAGTCAATACCTGCATTTAACTCCGCTTTGCGCTCCCAACCAAAGTTAGAAGGGTTTCTTGCCAATTCAATAACGCCAATTGAAGATTTGTACAAGGTTTGGTTCAAATACTCTGTACGTGGTAACGCACCTGTTGTACCATAACCAACACGCAATTTCAAATTATCAACGTTGTTCAATTTCAAGATTTTATTCAAGTTAGCACCACCACTCACAGAGTAAAATACCCCTGTTTTTTTGCCTTCTGCTAACATCGAAGAGCCGTCACGTCTCAAAGACACTTGACCAAAGTACGTATCATCATAGTTCAAACCCACACGACCCAAGTAAGAAACCAATTGGTTGCGTGCTTTGAAACTTGAAATACGAACCCCTGGATCACTCACCGTTGTAGCATTGGTAGAACCTACACTGTTGTATGATTGACCTTCAGAAGGTAAGTTTCTCGCTTGAACACGGAAGTTTTCTTTGTTATTCACTTGTTGCTCATAACCAGCCAAAACATTCACATCCAATTTATCCACTTTTACTTTGTAAGTAACCAAAGAGTTGAAGAAGTCTTTCACTCTGTCCTCTGTAAACCGAGAAGCATAACCAAGATTAGCACCACCTGCACCACCACGGAACAACCCTTTAGTGGAATAAAAAGTACCATTCAAATCACTCTCCGTCGCTTTACCATATAAAGCACTCACACTCAATCCGCTTAGGATTTCATATTCTGCTCTTGCATTCAAGTTGATACGCTTGTTTTGACCTGTATTCGTACTTTGATTGACCAAAGCAACTGGATTATAGGTATCAAAACCGCCAATCTGATGGTAGCCACCGTATGGAGCAAACGCTACATCTGTACTGTAAACAGGCGCTGTTGGATTATACGTTACCGCATAACGGAAACCTTCGTCAAACGCATATTCTGCATTTCTATTCGTAGCAGCCGCATCAAAAGTTACTTTTAACTTATCATCCAATGCGGTTTGGGTCAAGTTGAAACGACCGTTCAATTGCTTGAAACCGTCTTTCAAAGAGACACCTTGTGCATCACGATAGTTGAAAGAAGCTCTATACGTAGTACCTTTTGACAAACCACCACCTAATGACAAACTATGTGTTTGAGAATTAGCCGTCCGAGTTACTAAATCTAACCAATCCGTCGTGTTACCTTTGTCCGCAGTTGCATTACCAGCAGCTGCATTCGCTGCTTTAAATTGCGCTGCATCCATATACTTTGGCGTATTTGCAATGCTCTCATTGACCAACTGAACATTGTATTCCGCACTTGTCGTGCCAATAGTACCTTTCTTTGTTGTAATCAAGATAACACCGCTTGAACCTTGTGTACCATAAATAGCCGCAGCAGAACCGTCTTTCAATACATCCATAGTTAAGATGTCATTCGGATCCACAGAGTTTAAAGAGACACCCGGAATCCCATCTACAACCACTAATGGTTGTGTATTGCCAGAGATAGTAGAAATACCACGCAAACGAATTTCTGGGTTTGCATTTGGATTACCACTTGGGCGTGAAATCGTCAAACCTGCCACTTTACCTTGCAACAATTGGCTCGCTTCGTTGATGTTACCTTTGTTGAACTCACCTGAGCGGACAGAAGTGATGGAGTTTGTAACCTCTTGAGATTTCAAGCTCACATAACCACTATTAACCACAAATGTTTGTAAGGTAGTACCGCCTTCTAAAGGTGCATTCACGACATTTGACGCGCCTAATGGAATCGTCAAAGAAGAATAACCTGTAAAAGAAAACGTTAAAGAAGTAGCATCTGCAGGGACATCGAGGGAATATTTGCCATCCACATCTGTCAATGTACCTTTGGTCGTACCTGTAACAATAACGCTCGCGCCGATAAGCGTTTCGCCGTTAGACTTATCAGTTACGAGACCCGAAATGGTACGCTGCGCCAACGCGAAGCCGCTTGTAGCTGCAAAAAGAAGCAGCAACAAAGTAGCTTTTAGAAAGTTGACCTTGATTTTCATACATTCTTGTCTTAGAAATTAAAAATAATTGTTTAAATATATTGATTTAAAAAAAACAATATCCGATTAGGGGTACACACGACAGCACACTGCAATTGATGTCAAAATAGAACCTATCTGTTTTTTCACACGAGTTTAAACCTTTAAACACTTTGATTGCGATTCAAAACGGTCTGCCTGTTGTAAATTTAAAATGCCAAAATCTATGAGAATAAGTGAAGACGTATTTGGTTAAGTCATTTTTCAAGTTTTGAACAAAATGACGAGATAATGCTTTCTTTCATGTAACTGTTTGATTGCTAATAATTGGTTGTAAATTTTTTTTCAAACTTTATTTTTTCGATGAAATGTTAAAAATTAGAATCCTTTTAATTAGTGTAATTTGTACACTATAACATTTATGCCGTAAAGGTAAATAGAAGTTTTATTTCAACAAAATTTTATTACCAAAATTTTATTTCGATTTCTTTTTTTTGGCGTACCTTTTAATTCAATGGCGAAAATAGTAAACATTTTGCAATTGCAAGTAATAATTGGTTCTTTTTTTTTCGTTTTTTTTAAATTTAACATTTCAACGATTTCAAATGGGCGAAATTTTCGCTCCTTAGTATGGTTTTTGGACGGCTCTTTTGAAATTTAGATACATTTTTAAAATTCTAAATTTTATTTTGCAGCTCATTAAGAAGATTGAAATTACATTCCATCTAAAAGCAAACAAGCCTATACAGAGCGCGTTTAGAAGAAAAAATTCAGCAGCATCTTTTCAATAGCAACATTCTTATCCGTTTTTTCTATTTTTACGACTCAAATCAAAATCAACCATGTCTATGAAATTACGATGTTACACCTTATTATTATACAGCCTTTTGCAACTGCATCTTTATGCGTTGCACGCACAGTCCCAAGTTATTTTCCCGCCTAATGAAACGCAAATTGAGATTCCTTTTGAAATGCACGGCAATTTTATGGTCTTGCCTGTGGTGTTTCAACGCATTTTTCCGCTTCGATTCATTTATGATACGGGTGCGGAAAATTCAATTTTGTTGAAAAAAGAGATTTCTGATTTGTTGGGCGTTGTGTATGAGCGCGAAATAACGGTTTATGGTTCGGATATGAGCATTGCTTTGGGAGCGCAGATTGCCCGAAAAGTCTTTTTGGATTTGCCCAATATTAAGATGATTAAGGATATGTTGATTTTAAATGAAGATTTTTTTCGATTTGATGAAAATGCAGGGGTCGAAATTCATGGGATTTTAGGTTCGGAAACGTTCAAAGGGCATGTCGTGAAAATCAATTATGCGCGACAAATAATGACCATTTATGCTAAAAACAGTTTTAAACCGCCCCTAAAAAGCGAATATGATAGTGTCCCTATCAAAATGATTCGCAATAAACCGTATGTAGAGGTGGATTTGACTTTGCAAAATGATAGCATTGTACCTGTAAAATTATTGTTAGACACAGGTGCATCCTTATCAATGCTCTTGTATAGCGGGACAGCGAAAGGTTTGACCATCCCTGCGAATGCGTTGAAGGGGAGTATCGGACGCGGTTTAGGGGGCAATTTGGAAGGACATATTGGGCGCGTGAAAAAAATGCAATTGGGCAGTTTTCCTTTAACAAATGTCATCAGCCGTTTTCAAACCTTGCCAATAGATGTCGATACGACTCAAACCGTAGGTCGAAATGGGATTATTGGCGCGGAAATCATGGCGCGTTTCAATTTAATTTTTGATTATACCCATCAAATCATGTATTTGCAACCCAATAATCAGTATAAAAACGAATTTATCTATGATAGAAGTGGGTTAACCTTAGTCGCAGGTGGGCGCAATTTGAGTGAATTTACCGTTCAAGGCGTGTTGCCGAATACGCCTGCGGCACGTGCAGACATTCGCGTAGGGGATAAATTAGTTAAAATCGGCATTTGGAATACCAAATTATTGCATTTGACACAATTGACCCGCAAATTTCAAGGCAAAGTGGGCAAAGAAATGAACCTAACGATTTTAAGAGATGGTCAAAAATTGAAGAAAAAATTCAAATTACAAGAATTGATATAAAGGAATGCGAAAAAAGGATGCCATTGAACCTAATGAACGCTACTTTGTTTCAACTCAAAAATGTTGGTTATGGCAAATTTTGTTTTACACAAAGCCCATTCGCGCGGTCATGCGCGACACAGTTGGCTTGAAACGCATCACACATTCAGTTTTGCGAATTATTATGACCCGCGCCGTATGAATTTTGGCGTTTTGCGGGTGATGAATGACGATATTATTGCGCCAAGCATGGGTTTTGGCATGCATCCTCATCAAAATATGGAAATTATTACGATTCCATTAGAGGGGCAACTCGAACATAAGGATAGTATGGGCAATCAAGCCGTCATCGAAACGGGTGAAATCCAAGTCATGAGTGCGGGCAAAGGTATTTACCACAGCGAATACAACCATAGTCGGACGCATTTCGTCAAATTATTGCAAATTTGGATGTTTCCAAACCAACAAAATGTAGAACCGCGTTATGGTGAATTGAAGTTAAATCCTGCGGATAGGCATAATAACTTTCAACAAATTCTGTCGCCGAATCCTGATGATGCAGGCGTTTGGGTACATCAAGACGCATGGTTTCATCTTGGCACGTTTGACCAAAATATTGATATTGAATACGTTATGAAGAATCCTCAAAATGGTTTGTACATTTTCATCATTCAGGGTAGTGCCAAAATTGGAGAACAGGTCTTGGAAAGACGGGATGGATATGGCATTCAAAATATGGAAAAAATACAGGTTCACGCCCTCGAAAAAACAGAAATTTTATTGATGGAAGTGCCTATGGATGTCAGTATGCGCAAAGGTTGATGCCTATATACGTTGCGCTGGTTGGTTTTGGGATACAATGGGAACACCGATGACACGGATTCGGCGGATTAGCACGGATTTTTTGATTGTACTTGATTTTTGAAGCGGAATTAAAAAAATCCGCGCCAATCTGCCAAATCCGTGTCATCCGTGTTCCCATTGTATCCCAAAAGTATCGTGTGCAAAGTGTAACGTGCGTCAAGTTTGAAACTTGACGCACGTTTATTTTACAATGGATTATAATTTAGGTTGTTTATCAATAAAATCTTTGAACGCTTTTCGGTACGTATCACTAATCGGCAACAAGGCTTTGCCTATTTGAACGCGCTCTTTATGAATGGTGTCAATCCATTCTAAGGCAACGATATACGAATTATGGATTCTAATAAATTGATTTTCAGGCAATTGCGTTTCTAAGGTTTTGAGGCGTTGCAACGTGACCATTTTTTTATCGACCATATAAATGGTAATATAATCTTTCAAACCTTCCACATACATAATTTCCCCTAACCGCACTTTGACCAATTTTGTCCCATCTTTCACAAAAATAAACGGTTGTACGGCTTCGGTGGTAACGATTTTTTCCAGATTGGATTTCTCCATGAGCAAATTCGATTGGGTAGCCGTCAATTGTTGAGTGGCTTTTTCAACGGCTTTTAGGAAACGTTCAAAGGTGATGGGTTTTAATAAATAATCCCGCACATCCAATTCATAACCGTCCAAAGCATATTCGGAATAAGCGGTTGTGAGGATGATGTATGGTTTTTTTTGTAAGATTTTTAATAACGTAATTCCTGTTATTTCAGGCATTTGTACATCTAAAAAAAGTATATCTATGGGCGTATTTCTTAAAATCTCAATCGCCTCTAAAGGATTCGAGCAGGCTTTGAACAATTCAAGCGATGGCACTTTTTGAACATATTGCGTCATTAACTGCCGCGCCAAAGGTTCATCTTCGACAATTAAGCAAGATAAAATCATGATAAATCTAAATTTAAATGGACAAGATAATGCATTTCATGGTCTTCAATGGATAAATCATACTGATTCGGGTAACTTAATTCCAAACGGCGTTGCACATTTTGCAAACCAATCCCTTGTTTTTCCTCCTTTTTTGTTGCCATTAGAGGCAATTTACTGTTTTCAACCGTATAAACACAGGCTTTTCCAGACAATTCTAAGGTAATTTTTATCCAAGCATTCGTCGCATTATTATTGACACCATGTTTGAAGGCATTTTCTAAAAAAGCAATCAAAATCAACGGTACGATTTCCACGCCTTCCGTCGAACCAATGATTTTAAACACAATCGGCACTTCATGGTTCAAACGCAATTTTTCTAAACTGATATAATTATTCATATATTCGATTTCCTTATTCAAAGAAACTTTGGCATAATTAGAATCATATATCATATAACGCATCATTTGCGACAATTTATCAATCACAATTGTCGTGTTGGGCGAATGGGTGAATGCTAACGCATATAAATTATTTAAAGTATTAAACAAAAAATGAGGGTTAATTTGGGCTTTTAAAAAACGCAATTCTGCCATTAATTTTTCATTTTCAGATTCTTTTTTTTGGGCTTCTGCTTTAAACCAAACTTCTACAAATTGGAGCATTGCTACAAAAAAAACAATGAATAACGTATTGAATACCACATAATTGACGAATCGTTGACTATATAAAAAATGAACTTGATTCGTATAACCATCTGCTATATAGCGTTTTACATAGATATTTCCCATGATCAACAAGGTAAATGGAAGCGTAAATTCCAACAAATACCGCCCAAATTGTTGATGTTTCAAAAAACGAGGAAAAAAATAAAAATAGTTGATATAAGCAATGAGCATCATTGAAAATACATGAAAAACGGCATCTATAACCACTTCATTTAACTCGCGTTCAATCCCGCCTTTATGGGTATATCGAACTTGCGAAAAGAAAAACGAGCTATAGACACACCAAAACAACAGGTGCAGGAAAAAAATACGATGGCGTTGAAAATAAGATTGCATGGCGTTTTTATTTTCGACAAATGTACTCTTTTTAGAGGATTGCCAAATCATCCATTCTACTTTCACGCCTTTTCAATCCATAATTAGGTTGTTTTAAACGATAGAATCCAATAGGAAGCGATAATAGCATAAAGGTCTCAGTTGTCGAGTAGTTTTGCCGAGTGGTATAAGGTTTATTTTTAGGTTGATAAATAGGTTTTTCTTTGCAGGAGCAATTGTAGTTAAAAAAACTTAGATTAAATCATAAGTAGTTCAATTGAAATAACCTATCCAAAAGGTCGGCGAGGTTGCAACCTTGCCGACCTTAATTCGACAAAAAAATGAAAAAAGGAATCTTGTTAAGCCTGTTATTAGCCTCTTTTGGGTGCGTTCAAGCGCGTGAAACGGCTGTTGCGCAAAAAGTAATAGGCATTGTCGTAGAAGCGGCGAATGTTAAAACACCTGTTGAATTTGCTTCGGTCGCGCTTGAAGATAAGACGACTAAAAAAATTGTCAACGGCGCGACAACCGATGCAAAAGGCGCGTTTGAAATTCAAAATGTTGTCGCAGGCAATTATAAAATCATTGTTTCTTTCGTTGGTTTTAGCGACAAAACCATTGAAAATGTGGTGGTTACGAAAGGCAATGATTTAAATGTAGGCACGATTCAACTCGCTTCTAATTCTAAAACGTTGAATGAAGTCACCGTTTCAAGTACGAAATCCCTCATCGAAGAGAAAGTGGATAGAACCATTTATAATGCCGATAAAGATATTAGTTCAAAAGGCGGGGATGCCAGTGATGTGTTGAGAAAAGTGCCTATGTTAACCGTTGATTTAGAAGGGAATGTGTCGATTCGGGGCAGTTCAAATATCAAGGTTTTGATTAATAACAAACCTTCTACGATTATGGCAAGTAGTGTCGCGGACGCGTTGAAACAGATTCCTGCCGATATGATTCAAACGGTAGAAGTCATCACTTCGCCGTCTTCCAAATACGATGCGGAAGGTTCTACGGGGATTATCAATATTATTACGAAAAAAAATAATTTAGAAGGCTATTTCCTCAGTGTCGATTTGGGAGTGGGCAATCGCGCTTCGATGCTTGGGTTGCAAGGCAGTGTACGCAAAGGCAAGTTCGGAGCCACTTTGGGCGGTCACGGACGGGCTATGTACAATAAATCGACGATTACTTCTGACCAAACCACGACTATCAATCTTATCGAAAAGTTGACCAAACAAGTCGCGGAAGCCAAAGATAATCCTTTGCACGGGCGTTACAATATTGGATTTGATTATGATATTGATAAAAAACAATCGTTGTCGGGCGGAGTTCGGTTTGGGATTCGCAATTTTGCAAGAACGCAAAATCAATCCACGGAACTCTTTAAAAATAGCCTCTTTGAATCCAAACAAAATCGTGCTATTGATACGAAAGAATTGTCCAATTCGGTCGATTTGAATGTGGATTATATTCATATTTACAAACCACAACAAGAATTGAGCATTTCGACGCAATACAGTCGCAATAATTTAAGTAATTATATTGTTAGAAGTAATTTAGATGGGGCGGGTTTGATTCAAAATAAGGCAAAAAATGATAATTTGAATTTAAATCAAGAAACCACTTTCCAATTGGACTATCAAACGCCGATTGGTGCGAATCAAATCTTAGAATTGGGTGGAAAAGGCATTTTTCGGCAAGTGAATAGCGATTATACTTACTTTACTGCCCAAAATGCTACTTCGGAGTATGTGAATGACCCCACTTTGAAAGCAGGTTCTTTGGATTATACGCAGAAAATTGGCGCAGCTTACACGGCTTATACGTTTTCTACGCCTAAAAAATATAATTTTAAAACAGGTTTGCGCTATGAATATACCGATATTAATGCCACAGACGATAAAAATATCAATTTTGGAATTGCGCCGTATGGGATTTTAGTGCCGAGTTTGAATATTTCCAAATCCTTGAAAGAAGGCACGACGGTCAAAATCGGATACAGTCGCCGCATTCAACGCCCTGGCTTACAACAATTGAACCCCAATACCAATACCGCGAATGTTCAAAGTATTTCCATTGGAAACCCAAAATTGAGTCCTGAATTTACGAATAACATCGAATTGGGTTTAAGTACGCGTTTTAAACAAACTTTTATAAATATTGCGTTTTTTGGCAATGAAACGAGTGATGCCATTTCACAACTGCGCACTGCGGATTCCTTCGGGGTCATCACTGCCAAATTTGAAAATATTGGCAAACAACGGAATGCAGGTTTTAATTTTTTTGGAAATGTGTATCTAACGCCGAAATGGACAGTGAATGGTGGTTTTGATGTGACTTACAATTATTTGGAAGGGCAGATTTTGGAAGGAAATGTTTCAAAAACGGTTTCTAACGATGGTTTTAGCGGCGGCGGGCGTTTGATGACGAATATGACGCTGAAAAATGGTTGGACGGTTCAAGGATTTGGAGGCATGTTTGGTGCGCGGGTGCAATTACAAGGCAGGATGGGCGGTATGATGATGTATTCGCTGGGTATGAAGAAAGATTTTAAAAATAAAAAAGGCAGTTTTGGCATCTCTGGCGAGAATTTTTTAACCAATGCCACAGGCATCATGCGGAGTGAATTGAAAAGTACGACCTTGACTCAAACGAGTGTTACGAATGTCTATAATCGCGGCATTCGGTTGAACTTGACGTATAAATTTGGCAAAATGGGCTTTGAACCCCCTAAAAAAACGCGTTCCGTCAAAAATGACGATATAAAAGATGGTGGTGGTGAAGGCGGTGGTGAAGGTGGCGGCGCACCACAAGGTGGTCAAGGCAGACCGAATGGCGGCGGTATGCCCCCACAAGGCGGACAGGGCAAACCTAATGGCGCAGGTAAATCCCAACCCAACAAGTCCAATAGTGTTGAAAAGCCACAGCAAGATGCTAAACCATTGCCCAAAGAAACACCCAAAAAAGAGTAAATGGTTTAAACCATCAATTAGATAATAAAAAAATAAATTTCTAAAATATTGATTTACAAGATAGTATAACGTTTGGAGGGTTTTAAACCCTCCAAACGTTGTTGTCTATTGTTTAACTTCAACTACTTATAGAAATTCCTATTTTCCAAATTGTTGAATACCAACAATTCGTTTATTTTTTTCATCCGACTTGCGCATAAAAATCGCTTCGTAATATGCACCAGCAACCCATTTATCCAAAAACGCATCATAATTTTTGGCACCCGGATTCCCAGAAATACCACCCGGATACACCACATACGCTCTCGGAAACGTATCCATCTCCACAATCATCCGCCAAGACGGACCATGACTCTTTTTAATGGAATTAATCGAATTAGCCTGTCCCCCATTCTCCAAATTTTTACGCCCAAAACCTGGCATCATGGCAAGATGCGGGACTTCTGTACCTTTATATTGCGCATATGTTTTGACCATTTTAGTAGGGTCTATCATCATTTTAGTCACTTCTTCCACACTTTGCTTAAACGTTTGGGTTAAAACTTGACTTGCCGTTTCGACCGCAGGCGTTGATTTTACATCAAAAAACTTATTTTTAATATCATTTTTCAATAAATCAGTCGTGCGATACAATTTCGGTTTTAATAAAATTTTCGCATTTTTGTCCGCAAAAACTTCATCCCAAAGCGTTTCATGGAATATTTTTATCCAAGTATCAAAAATCATGGGTTCCGCGCCCATATCCTTCTCATAACGGCAATTCCATGTTTTCATTTTTTCAAAAAGGGGCTTTTCAATAGCGGATAACGCCGTAGAATCCAAATATTTTAACATCAAAGGCAAATTCTCCCGCGCTGATAAACCATCATTATCATTCTGCATCGCCATCATTTTCTCTACCGTAATCGAATCCATTTTTGCCAATTTCTCATTGACCAATCGACCGCGATACGCATCAAAGCCTTCACTCAAATAGTAATACGGATAAGACGGGTCTGTGGAATGTTGATTCGCAGAAGAAACATAGCCGCGTGCAGGATTTTTATAAAAAGGCACATGGTCTGGCGGGATAAAACCGCCCCAAGCATTCGCACTCAAACTGCCATCTTGCACGAAACGACCTTGATTCCGCGCCCGAATCGGGAATTGCCCCGTTACACGCAACGCAATATCGCCATCTTTGCACGCAAAAGCGAAATTTTGTGCAGGTGTCAAGTAACTTTTCAACGCCTCAGTATATTCTTTATAATTTTTCGCCTTCCCTAAAGAAACAATTGCACCAAGTTCGTCCGCCACAGGCACATCGTGTGGCAACCACCGAAACGCTAAATCTTTTTTAGCAAAAGTATCTCTCGTGTAAACAACGGGACCCCAAACGGTGTATCGAACCGTATCTTTAACATCCCCTTTGCTTTTGACATGGAATGTTTCAATTTTCAAATCCGCTTTGCGTTTTTGTCCATCTAATAAATACGCCGTTTTGGTAGCATCCGTCCATTTAATCGAATACCAATCGCCGACATCTTGTCCAACATTGGTTTCCGACCAAGCAATATTTTCATTAAAACCAATCACAATACATGGAATACCGGGTACGGATACGCCATAAACATTCATATCACTGGTTTTCAACTGCAATTCATACCAAATACTCGGCAGACGCAGGCTTAAATGCGGGTCTCCGCACAAAATGGGTTTACCACTTTTGGTTTTTTTACCCGAAACCGCCCAGTTATTCGAGCCATTACCGGGGTCAGGACGCTCCCCGACTGGCGTGAAATCAATAAAACTCAAACTGCTATCTTTGGAAGGAAAGGCTTGTTTTTTGGGCGCAATCGGTGTAAAATCCCATTTCGTGCCTGCTGGAACGATAGGCGATTGTTCTTTGAAATATTGCGGATACACAAAATCAAAATCAGCACCTAACAATGCTTTTGCATTGGTTGTTTCCAAATCTTCTTCATGTGCGCAAAGCGTTTGCGCCATGGTTTTCATCATCAACGCCGTTTTTAAAAGAGACCAAGCTTCGGGTTGATAACCCATGATTTTAAATTCGACTGGATAATCTTTTGGTTTTAAACTATTTATATAAGCATTCGCACCTGCTGTGTAACTTTCTAATAAACGATAGGTGGCTGGAAATTTTGCCCAACCTTTCAACGCATTTTCAGCCGCATAGACCATTCCTTTACGGCGTTGCGTTTTATCTATCTCCAAGTAATTGACCATTCCATTTTTAGTAATGGATTTTTCGCCTAATACCTCCGAAAGCCGCCCAGAAGCTGCCCGCGTTGCAAAATCCATTTGCCAGAGCCGGTCTTTGGCGTGCAGATAACCTTGCATAAAAAGCGCGTCCGCCAAACTATCCGCGAAAATGTGTGGTACAGACCTGTCATCATAAACGACTTCTGCCTTTCCTTTCAGCCCATTCACTAAGACTTTTGGAAAGGTAGCGGGTAAGGGCATTTCAGCATTTTGCCAAAAACCCGTAAAAGGACTTAAAAAAGACCCAAACGCAGGTGCGGGAACACCTCCAATATTAAACGATTTGTTTAAAACCCAAACCAAACCGACTGTCAGCAATAGCGTGACAACGAATTTAACCATTTTGACCATGAAAACAATATTTTTAGTTGACAAAAGCGCAGAAAGCGTTTTTTTTCATAAATTCATGGTAAAAGTAAGATAAGATTGGATAATTTAAATAATTCTATAACCTTTTTTTTCACAACACTTGTAAAAAATCATATAATTGCTGCACGGCTTTTGCGCGGTGACTGATGCGATTTTTGGTTTCGGCGGGTAATTCACCAAAGGTTTTATCAAAACCATTCGGTTGAAAAATGGGGTCATAACCAAAACCACCTGTTCCTGATGGTTTCAAACGAATAGTTCCTTCACAAATGCCTTCAAATAAATGTTGTTTTCCATCCAAAATCAAAGCAATCACGGTGCGAAAGCGGGCTGTTCGCTTTCGTTTCCTGCCCAATTTGGTTAAAACTAAATTCATATTTTGTTGCGCATCCCGATTGCCCGCATAATAGGCAGAATGTACGCCCGGTTCTCCCTTCAAAGCGTCAATTTCCAATCCCGAATCCTCCGAAAAACAATCAACTTGATATTTTTGATGTAAATATTCCGCTTTTTGAATGGCATTGCCTTGAATCGTAGGTTGTGTTTCGGGAATGTCATCTGTACAACCAATATCCGCCATACTCACCACTGTCACAGGCGTAAACATCAAAATGGCATTGATTTCGCTGATTTTATTTGCGTTTGCGGTTGCAAAAACGAGTTGGTATCTTTTGAGACTAATCATAATTGAAATGAATTAAAAAAGCCACTATCCTATTGAAAAATTTCAATCGAAAAGCGGCTTTTAGATTTTAAAAAACTGAAAATTAAGATTTTATAAAGTTGTAAAACTTTAATTAGTGGAGGCTATGGGACTCGAACCCATCACCTTTAGCGTGCCACGCTAACGCTCTAGCCAGATGAGCTAAGCCCCCTTTGAAAACGAGCTGCAAAGGTACTTGTTTTTTAAATTACATTCATTGATTTTTTTGATTTTTTTGTAATAAAATCCAAAAATGAATGAATCCAATAATGACGCGTCATGAATAATTATTGTGAACTACCGCTACCCTAAACGGATAGCGGCTTCGTAAGTCAACACTCCGACTAATGTAGGCAGTTTGTTCCGAATTTTAATGTCTGTTCCCGACACGTAATTTTTTAGAGCGAATTTTTTGATATTTTTTGCCGCTTGCAGATCCCGTTCATACTCGGTTGCGCAACGGAGACAGGTCCAAGTTCGTTCGGCGAGTGTCAACGCTTTGTGGATATATCCACAATCGGACATTTTGTAACTGGGTTCAAATCGCCCAATTTGGATGATGTTAGTACCATACCACTCGGCTTTGTACTGAAGAATGACCCCAAATTTGCCCCAAGAGCCATCTTGAATCGCTTGACCTTTGAAAAAGGAGGTAAAGGCGGAATCTAAATGAGTGGATTTGTTTTTTTTCTGCAAAAAAAATAACCACAAAAGAATGCAATGTTTCCTCAAAAGTTCGTACTTTTCAGGAGATTGCAATGCCTTTTGTGGTTAAAGACCGCTTGTAAAGTTCTTTTTTGAATTAGGAATGAAGGAATTTTTAGGAATTAAGGACATCTTTTGCTTGATGTTTTAGCAAAAAGCAAATAAAAAAGTGTCCTTGATTCCTGAAATTCCCTCATTCTTAATTCAAATCATTATACTTAAGTAGTTGAATCAAAATAAACTATTAAAATATAAATCGTTGATAATCAAGTGATTCGTATCGATTCAAGGTCGGCGAGGTTGCAACTTCGCCGACCTTTTGGATAGGTTATTTCAATTGAACGACTTATCTACTTTTCTTATTTTTTCCAGCATCCTCGAAACGCCTGCGCGGTCTATCTGATGACCTATCCGAATCAGCGCGTTGAAAAACAGGCTTGCGCCCACCGCCTGAATCAGCGCGAACATCATTGCGCGGCATCGCTTCATCAACGCGAACCTTGCGACCATTCACTTTCATACCTTCAAAACCTGTACGAATCGGTGCTACAAATTCTTTGTCAATGTCGAAATGCAAGTAGGTTCTCGAAATGTCAATTTTGCCAATCGCCTCAATCGGAATTTGCATGTCCCGAGACAACAATTTCACAAATTCGCGTTTATCAACTCCATCGGCATCACCGATGCTGACGAAAACACGTTGGAAACTGCCCGAAGATTTGATACCCAAACCTGTCGAACTACTGCTACTGCTGCGGGTTCTGACATTGCGCGGGTAAATATTCAAATCCATTGCCCCTTTGTAATACTCCAAAAAGCGATTAAACTCCATGCTCGCAAAGCGTTTAATCAAATCTTCTTTGGATAAATCTTGCAATTCTTCATAAATTTTCGGCATAAACGGGTCAATTTCTTCGTGTCTCACGTCGATATCCCGAATGCCTTTCACGATGTTGTACAACTGTTGTTCGCAAACTTCCGCGCCTGACGGAATCACTTTTTTAGTGAAAACCGCTTTTGCAAAACGCTCAATTTGACGAATTCGGTCTTCAAATTTCGTCGTTGTAATGGTGATAGACACCCCTTTTTTACCTGCCCGACCGGTTCTACCGCTTCGGTGGGTATAAACTTCGTTATCATCAGGCAAACCATAATTGATAACATGGGAAATGTCATTCACGTCAATGCCGCGAGCCGCCACATCGGTAGCGATGAGGAGCTGCAACGTCCCTTCCCTAAAACGATTCATCACCCGGTCGCGGTCATTTTGCGATAAATCGCCATGTAACGCTTCCGAATTGTAACCATCGCGCATCATTTGCTCTGCAATTTCCTTCGTATCGGCTTTGGTACGACAGAAAATCAATCCAAAAATGCCTGGATTTGAATCAACGATGCGTTTCAAAACACTATATTTGTCGTCAGGACGACAGATATAATAAACGTGTTCGATGTTTTCGTTGACCGCATTTTTATTACCGATCCTCAATTCCAACGGCGCGGGCATATAAGTCCGCGAAATGGAGCGCACTTCTTCCGACATAGTTGCCGAAAACAACCACATGGAATCTCGATTCCCCGCCGCAGAGAGGATAATATCCAACTCGTCTTTGAACCCCATGTTCAACATCTCATCCGCTTCATCGAGGACAAAATGACGCACCTTATCCAGTGCAATAGCTTCGCGTTGAATCAAATCCACTAACCGACCTGGTGTGGCGACGACGATTTGGGTGCCAGAGCGCACGGCACGAATTTGTTGGTCAATGCTCGTTCCGCCATAAACAGCTGTGACCTTAAATTGAGAGGCAAACTTGGCGTAGTTGACCAAATCACTCGTGACCTGCATACACAATTCGCGGGTCGGACAAAGCACAATGGCTTGTACAAAACGAATCGTAGGGTCAGTCAGATGCAAAAGCGGCAGCCCGAAAGCGGCGGTTTTGCCCGTACCGGTCTGGGCGAGGGCGACGATGTCGCCTTTGTGCGTGAGCGCGTGCGGGATAACCAATTGTTGGACGGGCGTAGGGGTTTCAAACCCTAATGCCTCAATGCCCTTCAACAACGCTTCGTTCAATCCCGATTCATTAAATGATTTCAAATGCTAATACTTTATTACTAAAAATTTGTGCAAAGATAGTTCTTTTTTGGGAAACTATCTTTTTTTTAATTTTTCTTTTCAATTTCTGCTTTTTCATAGAACTTTAAATCCATGATTTGTTGCAAAATAGTGGTTGCCTCCCCATTCCCTTGCGGAATAATCCAATGAGATTGGGTGTAATAGGCATCTCGTTCTTTGATTTTTTGGGCGATAAAAGATTTTAATTCTTTATCAGAACGCCCACCTAAAACAGGTCGTTTTTCACTTTCACTTTTCAAGCGTCCAAATAATAAATCCACAGACGATTGTAAATAAATCGTAATGCCCTGTTGATTCATCCAAGCCATATTATCGTGAAAACAAGGTGCGCCGCCGCCTGTTGCGATGACACAATTTTGCTTATTTGCCATTTCGCGCAATTTTTCGCTTTCTAAACGCCTAAAATACGCTTCGCCATGTTGTGTAAATATTTGGGCGATGGTTTGATGCTCCTTTTGTTGTAAATATTCATCCATGTCAATGAACGATATATTCAATTGTTGTGCTAATCTTTCACCAATGAAAGTTTTGCCACAACCCATAAATCCGATTAAAAAAATTTTCATGATATATTAATTGGTTTAAAAAAAACAAAAGTAATCAAAATAAGAAAAGTAATAATAGTTACCACTGTAACTGTTATTACTTTTCTTGGAAATTAATTTTTGAAAAATTGATTATTAATTAGATAACATCGTTGGCATGACTAACATTAAAATATCTTCGCCCTCTGTTTCCGTCGCAGGACGCAAAATACCCGCCCGTGTGGGGGTCGAAAGTTCCATTTTGACCTCATCGGATTCCAAAACATTTAACATTTCCATTAAAAATTTGGCATTGAAACCAATCGTCAATGGCGTACCTTCATAAATGCAAGGCAATTGTTGGGTCGCTTGGTTGCTAAAATCCAAATCTTGCGTTGAAATCGTCAAACTTTTATCGCTGATATTCAAAACCACTTGATTGGTCGTTTTACTGGCGTAAATGACCACCACTTTCAACGCTTCATGGAAAAGTTTGCGTTCCAACGTCAAAATATTCGGATTATTGACAGGAATCACCGCATTATAATCTGGATAACGTGCATCAATCAAGCGGCAAGACATATGAACATGCCCAAAAGTGAAAAACGCATTTGCTTTTGTAAAACCAACTTCCACCGTTTGACCTGCTTTCAAGGCTTTTGACAACGCATTCAAGGCTTTTTTCGGCACAATCAAGGTTGAAGAATGCTCACTTTGCACATTGGTAAACGTATAACGCACCAATTTATGGGCATCGGTTGCCACTAAGGTCAATTTATTTTCCTCAATTTGGAAGAAAACCCCTGTCATTTGCGGGCGCAATTCATCATTGCTTGTCGCAAAAATCGTTTTAGAAATACCTTGTGTTAAAACATTCGCAGGCACTTCGATTTTTTCTGCCCCTTCTGAGGTTGGAATGCGCGGATAATCCGCCCCATTTTCGCCGACACATTCACATTTTCCATTGGAAGAGATGATTTCGATGCCAAACGTATCTGTATTCACATTGATAGTGACGGGTTTATCGCCGAGTGCTTTCAACGTTGCTTGTAAAATTTGAGCAGGAATCGCTACAGCACCCGATTCGTTTTCGTCCGCACTCACTTCGAGTTGAGTGGTCATAGACGTTTCTAAATCAGTCGCTGCAATCGTTAGGGTATCACCTTGTAGGGTAAACAAAAAGTTTTCTAAAATAGGTAATACAGGATTTGACCCAATTGCGCTCCCTACGAGTTGTAATTGTTTCAAAAGATTGTTAGAGGATACGGTAAATTTCATCGAAATATCACTTTTTTGATTATATTTATAATTTTTAATATCGGTTTTTAAGTCAAATAATGACATTAAATTTCCGAAGGTGCAAATTTACACTAAAAATTTAGACTACAAAACGAAAATTATGAACATTATGTGGATAACTTTTTAGGAGACTTTCCTAAATTAGTAGGCGCGATTTTTGCAAAATTAAGGATATTAATTTTTTAATTCCAACAACTCTTTTACATGAGTCACTACCACAAGATAAAACCATTTCCATTTTCTAAAAAAATAGCTTTCTTAGGCTATTTTACCTTGCAAATGAACTTTTCATTCGCTCAAATGCAAGATTCTATTTATTCTAATGCCGAAATCATGCCTTATTTTCAAGGTTGTGCAGGATGGAAGGATGGAACACCTGAAAAACGCGCTTGTTCCAATAAAGCATTAGCCGCTTTTTTGGCTCAAAATCTATTATTGCCGCAGTTGCCTTCTGAAAATAATGCGGAAGGGACGGTTTATGTCTCGTTTGTGGTGGATGAAATCGGCGATTTAGTAGAACCAAAAATCATTCGTGGGATTGGTTGGACGCATGATTCGGCAGCATTGAGCGTTTTGAAACGCATGCCCAAATGGGAAGCGGGCAAAGACAAAGGTAAAAATATTAAATTTAAATGGACACTTCCGATTCGATTTGCCGCTAAAAAAGATGAATCATCGGGTGATTTTAAAATTAATTGGGGAACCTTGACAAGCGAAAGTATTGCCAAAGATGCTTTGAAAGAATTGCTTGATACGCCCCTCACGATTCGAGATGAAAAAGGTAATCTTTTGGAAATCAATGAGTTAGTTGTAGAACGAGAACATGAAGGCAAGTTTTCAGAAACTCAAGCGGTCTCTAATAAATTCAGTACAGAACAAATTAAACTGATTAAAAAATTGAAAATCGGCGATACCTTGACTTTTACCGTGACCATTCAACGCGGTGGCAAATTTTTATACAGCGATAAAAGTTTCAAAATTAACTAAAATATGGTATGAATTGATTTATCTTTGTAGCAATTAATCAATTGCATCAAGCATGAAAAAATCAATTTACAAATTTTTATTTGAAACCCTATGGGGATGGAAAATCGTGGAAACCTACCCGCAAGAGGCTCCACAATCGGTTATCATGGTGCTGCACCACACGTCGAATTGGGATTTTCCGATTGGCATTTTCTTGCGCCCCATCGTGCATGCCAATATTCGTTTTGTGGGAAAAGACACGTTATTCAAAGTGCCGCTTTTTGGTCAATACATGCGCTGGATGGGTGGCTATCCTGTGGATAGAAGCAAACGCAGTGATTTTGTACAGGCGGTTGCGAATATTTTCAAAAAAGAACCTGATTTTAAGTTGTGCTTTGCGGTTGAAGGGACGCGCAAAAAAGTAACCACCTTGAAATCAGGCTTTTATTATGTGGCGCATCAAGCAGGCGTACCGATAGTGACCTGTAAATTTGATTGGGGCAGAAAAGAAGTTGGCTTTGGGCAACCGTTTTATACCACAGGGAATTATGAAGCGGATTTGAAACAATTGTTGCAATATTTTGTTGGGGTAAAAGGTCGAAATACAGAAAATGATTTTGATATAGATACTGTCTTGAAATCGTAGTGATACCCTTTTGCAACACATAGTTCACATAGGAAGACATAGGACACATAGGACACATAGGACACATAGGGGCGTTGTTTTGAAATGCGCCCTGTTCTAAGGAAGAAACCTATGTGTCCTATGTCTTCCTATGTGAACTATGTGTTACAAAAACGTTGGCTTAAAGGTTTTCATCTTTGCAACCTCAGAAGATTAAAGAATGAGTTTTCAGTAATTCAATCAATTATGTGGGATTTCCACCACAATCGGCACAACCGTTCCAGAACCATTGCTTTTCACTTCAAACCGAATCCGTTGATTGTAATAACGCAAATATTGTCTATCCACTAATTGATTTTGCATCGTTTTGTACAAGCGTTGAAAAAAAGTGCCCGTTTCCTGCTCCA
>JAAFJT010000005.1 GCA_013298955.1 Chitinophagales bacterium | reverse complement strand
AAGCTCGTATTGCAAACGCGATTGACTTTTCATATTCGTTAAAACTTTCATGCGTTGTGATTTTAATGCTGCCAATAATACTCGGCAATACTTGCATCTAATTCGGCAAGTGTTGCTGCTTTTTTCGCTCTCTTGTTTGCCGTTACTAAAACATAACAGGATGCAAGTGCGCAGACAAATCGCCTTCCAACGTAAAAGCCCCTAATTCAACCGATTGAATGGTATTAACCCATAATCCGTCCGTAGGTTTGGGCATTTCTATTTTGATGTAATTATCGGTAAAACCAGTCAATAAAGCTGGATTTTTATGATTTTCAAACAAAACAGCCCGCGTTTGACCGATAAAAGGTTCGTAAAATGCTCTTTTTTTCTTTTCCGATAGAATCCGCAACATTTCATTGCGTTCCCGCCGTTTATTCATAGGCACGGCATTCGGCATGGTTGCCGCAGGCGTATTCGCCCGTTCCGAATACGTGAAAACGTGCAAATACGACACGTCCAATCCTTGAATAAAACGATAGGTTTCTAAAAAATCCTCATCCGTTTCATCCGGAAAACCCACAATTACATCCACTCCGATACACGCATGCGGCATTTTATTTTTGATATTTTCAACCCGTTCTGCATACAATTCGCGGCGATAACGACGGCGCATTTGCGTCAATTGTTTATTATTACCTGATTGCAAAGGCACATGGAAATGAGGCGCAAATCGTTGAGCATCAGCGACAAACGCTATAATTTCGGGTGTCAATAAATTCGGTTCAATGCTCGAAATCCGAAATCTTTCGATGCCCTCTACCCTATCCAATGCTTCAATTAAATCAATAAATAAGGCTTCCTTTTTCGCTCGTGTCCCTTCAATCACCTCTGTTCCATTTCCAAAATCGCCTAAATTCACCCCTGTTAAAACAATTTCTTTCACGCCCATTTCCGCAATTTTCCGTGCATTGGCAACCGCACTTTCTACGGTATCGCTCCGACTCGCCCCGCGTGCTTGCGGAATCGTGCAAAACGAACATTTATAATCACAACCATCCTGTACTTTCAAAAACGAGCGCGTCCTGTCGCCAAACGAAAACGCATTGTGAAACGTCTTGGCTTCGCGCACTTCGCCCGCTTGCACCATGCCTTTGCCCGATGATTTGGACAAACCTTCTATAAATTCTAAAATCCGAAATTTCTCCGCAGCACCTAACACTAAATCTACGCCTTGAATATTGGCAATTTCAGTCGGTTTGAGTTGCGCGTAACAGCCAATGACGACAATTAACGCTTCAGGCGTTTGCCGCAAAGCCCGCCGAACAATTTGACGACACTTTTGGTCGGCAAATTCGGTGACGGAACACGTATTAATAACATAAATATCCGCCCCTTGCTCAAATTCGGAAACCGACCAGCCATGAGCCGAAAAAAGGCGTTCAATGGAAGCCGTTTCTGAGTAATTCAGTTTGCAACCAAGCGTATAAAAGGCGACTGATTTAGGCGTTGCCATGATAATTCTTTTGTAACACATAGGACACTTAGGAAGACATAGGACACATAGATGCATTTCCTCTATGTGTATTATGTCCTCCTATGTGTTCTATGTGTTTTATTTTTCAATCTGGATAATTGATAATCTTTTGTAACACATAGGACACATAGGAAGGCATAGGACACATAGATGCATTTCTTTGAAGGAATACCTCTATGTGTCCTATGTCTTCCTATGTGTTCTATGTGTTTTATTTTTTCAATCTGGATAATTGATAATCTTTTGTAACACATAGGACACATAGGAAGGTATAGGACACATAGATGCATTTCTTTGAAGGAATACCTCTATGTGTCTTATGTCCTCCTATGTGTTCTATGTGTTTTATTTTTCAATCTGGATAATTGATAATCTTTTGTAACACATAGGACACATAGGAAGACATAGGACACATAGATGCATTTCCTCTATGTGTCTTATGTCCTCCTATGTGTTCTATGTGTTTTATTTTTCAATCTGGATAATTGATAATCTTTTGTAACACATAGGACACATAGGAGGACATAGGACACATAGATGCATTTCCTCTATGTGTATTATGTCCTCCTATGTGTTCTATGTGTTTTATTTTTTCAATCTGGATAATTGATAATCTTTTGTAACACATAGGACACATAGGAAGGCATAGGACACATAGATGCATTTCTTTGAAGGAATACCTCTATGTGTCCTATGTCCTTCTATGTGTTCTATGTGTTTTATTTTTTCAATCTGGATAATTGATAATCTTTTGTAACACATAGGACACATAGGAAGACATAGGACACATAGATGCATTTCTTTGAAGGAATACCTCTATGTGTCTTATGTCCTCCTATGTGTTCTATGTGTTTTATTTTTTCAATCTGGATAATTCGTAATATGTTCAAAAACATATCCTTTTGCAAGTAACATGTCGATAATCACTGGAAATTCGCGCCGTCCTTTCTCGGTCGTCAACATTTCATCATGCCCTAAAATCACTAAATGATTTTTCGTCCACATGGATTTGTTTTTAAAAATACCATTGATTAAACCCACAAATTGTTCGGGCGATTTGACAGGAGCTTGCGATTTTGCGCCATGCGCCCACTCTGCATCCCAACCAAAAATTTTATAACCTTGCTCGCGCAAGATTTCCGCCGTTTTGCCACCGCTTTGCGTGATGCCATGCACCCGCGCAGGCAATGCCCAAATATTGCGTCCGGGCAAGCGAACGGCTTTATTATTCGTATTAATCAATTTATCACATTGATTAATATCATCCGCCGCACCTTGCGGATTCGCATAAAATTGCAAATATTTATTGTTCGCATGTGTATGGCTGTGATTGCAAATTTCGACAAAATCATTTGCCCTGAAATCCTCGAAATACTTGCCAAAACCCCGAATATGTCCCGAAACAATAAAGACACTTGTTTTAATTTTCTTATCCAAAATGATTTTATTGAGGTAGGTGCTGCCGCGTAACGGACCATCATCCATCGTCAAATAAATCACTTTTTCGGTCGAATCGTGTACGATTTTAGGGCGTTTCGCTTTTTTAGCCGCGAAATAAGCCGCACTATCGCGCATCGCCTGAGTCGAATCCGTTGCAGAACCACCTGTTCCAGCCGTCGCATCTTTTTTCAATTGGCAGGCACTGACCATTAAAAGCGCGGCGAAAAAACGAGCTAACACAAATGTAAACATAGATTTAGACTGTTTCATCTGTTTTGAAAAGAGACGTTTAGTTAATGAAGCAGCTCTTAACCGTGTAGGGCATTTTTGAAACGACACTTTTACGAGTTGCAATGTTGGTTTGATGTAATTTTAGGACTGAAATCGGGTGCGAAGTTACGCCATTTGACGAAACTTTTACAAATTTTCATTTCATACAAAACAAAAAAGCATATCCGCATCTCTTTTTATTCCGATTTCGGGAGTGTATAACAAATTAGTAGTTGGGAAAATGCAACCAAATGGGTCGATAAAGATGGCAAACCTGTTGATTGGAATAAATTACCTACAAAATAAGTAACTACTTAGCGATACGCTATTTGAATGAGGAATGAGGCTAAGTAGTTACCAAAATAAAACAACAAAACAGCCTTTGGAGGGTTTGAAACCCTCCAAAGGCTTGATAATCAACATTCTATAATAGAAATAATTCATTTTTAATGACGCACATGAAGCGGCGTTAGACTCAATTCAATTTCACATCCAGCACAGATTTGACGACCGCGTTGTGCTTCAATCAAACCTTTATATTTTTGAAAAAGGGTTTCAGATTGTTCTTTATCATTCACCCAAAATTTTTTAGCCGTCATTTTCAGACGCACTTCGCCTGCATTCGGCGGCATCAAACCGTCCTGCCCCAGATTTTCCAAAATGGTTTTATCCTCAATCGTCGAACCTGTCGGCATAGTTTCCCCGATTTGTGGGGTTGCGGGCAAATGCGGGATTTGCAGCCTTGATTCTGCCTGAGCATTCATATCAGATAAAATTTCATTTGTCAGATTTTCATATTTATAAAACTCTGACTTGGAAATACTTCGACCATCCACCGTTAGGTGGGTTAATACACCTTCTGTCAAGGTAAAATCCAAGCGTTTGCCGTCTTTGCGCCCACTCAAAGTCCGTTCACTTTTAGAAGTACGGCTCTGCACGTAAATGGGCGTAGAATCCATTGCAAAAGCAACAGATAAAGTTGAAATCCCCTGCATAATCGCTTGATTATCAAGGGCTACGTGAGCTGTTGCCGCCGAACAAACGGCGGCGACCAACAGCACGGAAAGTTTCCACTTCGTCATAATTTCAATCTGCATATTCGAAAAAAAAAGGGAATCCGTAAACATTTTAATCAATAGTCGTTGTTTGTAATCAAAAATTTATGTAGCATTGCATTTTTTCAAAAAAAGCCGCCCAACCGAAGTTGGTACGGCTTAACGTATCACAAAAAAATCGTGTAGCCAAATTTGTTAAAACCATTGCGTCAACCCTAAATTGGCGCAATTTTTTTGGGAGAAAAATCAATTTTTCAACTCCATGACGATTTTGAATTTGCAATTTTTGCAATCCTTTTCGCCTGAATGTTCCAAATACAATTTTTTATACTTTTCAAAAACCGCCGCAGGTTGTTCCTGCTCATCCAATAAAAATTGTGTATTGGTCAATTCTACCTTGAAAAACTTCCCTTTCTCTACTAATTTATCTTTCGTTAAATGTGTTCTCAACACATTCCCAAAACCATCTTTGGGTGCTTCCAATCGCGCATCACCGTCCTTTATATTCGTTTCTTCGGTCGTAATTCGATAGATTTTCACCTTTTTTTTGCTGTCACTACTCATCGTATCTAAGGCTTTGTGCAAATCAGGGTCATTTTCGACCATCTTTTCTAAATCCATCCCACCTTCTTTGTCCTTGATAATCACCATTTTACGCATTTTTTTATCCCCATTTTGACCCGCCTCTTTCACAATCGTTTTGACTTCCTCCATATCCATAATTTCGGTCATTGCGCCTGCGGGCAAATCATATACGATTTCTTCGCCATCGACCCATTTTTTACCATTAATCAAAATCTCATTGTTTTTCACCAACATTTCAATCGGTTTGCCATCGCCTTTGTCGATTTTAATCACCGTATTGCCTTTATCATCTTTGGTCTTATTGACCTTCATTTGAGTCTCTTTTTTGAGCGCAATCACTTTACCATTTTTGCCATCTGTAACCGATGGTAAATCGGCTAATAATTTGTCTGTCAATGCTTTATGTTTGACAAAATCATCTTTTAAGATTTCTTTCCCACCAATACTCAACCGCATGATTTGTTGATTTTCAACGGTCATTTCAACGGTTTTCCCATTATCAACCCTTTTAATCTGTTGCCTGACCTTCCCCGAAGGAGTCGTATCCGAAACGACTGAAAACGTCGGTTTTTTATCTTTCAATTCATTCGGGTTTGCAATCACCCGTTTTGCAGAGATTGAAATCAGCGATACAATCGCCAGAATCAACCCCGTTGCGGTCATTTTCTCCATGATATTCGATTTATTTTGTGACTGATTCAAAACTCTTTTCACCCTTTCCAATAACGGATACTTTCGATTGCCCGCAAAAGATAAAGCTAAACCAAGCGTCTTGTTGGTTTTCGGCAGTTGTTTTTGCAATTCTTGCATGGAAACCAATGCCTTTACGTATATCATTTTATTGCCACATAATTTAACGGCTGCATCATCACATCGATTTTCGCGTTCCGCCCGAATGACCGCCGAAATCCACCAAATCGCAGGATGATAATAAAAAAACACTTCTGCTATCGTTTGCAACGCATTAAACAAATAATCTTTACCCGCTATATGCGCCAACTCGTGCGCAATAATCGCCTCCACTTGACTCGCACTCATATTATTAATGGTGCCAATCGGTAATAAAATCAATGGTTTGAGCCAACCCACCACCATCGGAACAGTTGCTACCGCCGATTCTGCAATCCGAACCGCCTGTTTGAAAGGCATTTGCTCTCGAATCATCTCCACAAAATCCATCCATTCTTCCGATAAAGCCATTTTCGGAGAACGCCGAATCTTCATCACCATCCAAAAACCACCAATCAAACGCATTGTAAAAAACTCAACACCCAAAAACCATGCAATTACGATATAGAACAAATGTTCATTTAAAAAATTACTAATATGTGTATAACTCTGCCTCCAAAACGATTCCTTTTGCGCCAAAAACGTAAAATGAATGCGTGTAAATTGTCGTGTTTCATTAAAAAAACTTGTCGTATGAGGATTACCCGAAAAATAAAGGCTACAAAAAGTCCCCACAGCCACTAAAACAGCTAAAAATAACGCACCACCTGCCACTCGATACCGAATTTCGGCAGATTTTTGTTGCAACCCCGTTAAAATTAACGCCATCAAGCAAGCAATAAAAGTGCCTTGCCAAAGCGAATGAATCACTGTCCAACCCAGTGCATAGACCAATGAGTCTGGTAATATTTGTTGCGCGTCTGTTAAAAAAGTCATTGTTAAATAGGGTTTTTCAACGACTTATGAAACGTTTATGCTTTAAAACGATGGATTATGCGAATCAACGTTTCAAAAAATCATTTGCGCGTTGCTCGTCTTTCAGGAGGGAGTGCCTCACCCTTCACCCTGTTCCAAAAATTGGATTAACGCTTTAATTTGTTCCAGTTCCTTATCAGTTGCTTCGTGATTGCCGAGTGCCTGCATGACCAAGCGCATCGCATCGCCGCGAAAGGTTGCGTTCACAAATTGACGCAACATCTGTTTTTGAGTATCTTCTTCGCGGATGGCTACCGCGTAAATATGACTTCTCGACTCGGTATCGCGCAAGAGCAGATTTTTCTCATGCATCACTTGCATCATTTTCAAAGTGGTGGTGTAGCCCACTTCGCGTTTTTCATTCAGTTTTTCGTTCACAAACCGAACCGAACTCGCGCCGTGCTGCCACAAGACTTGCAAAATCTCTAATTCTGCGTCGGTTGGTTTAGAAAAAGGTTGCAGATTCATTTTGTTTTATGCTGAATAACTAAAACGTAACACTGTAAATATTAGATTTTATCCGTTACTTTTGTTCCCGTATTATCTACGACAACTTTCGTAGTGCAAAGATAGTACGATAGTTATCGTACTTCCAAATTTTTTTCTAATTTTTTTTATTTTTTTTTAAAATTTAACATTTATGAGCCGTATTTTTTTTGTTAAAAATTTTTTCGATATTTTATTTGGCAAAAAGTACTTTTTACGAACAGAAGACATCGAGCTTTTGCGCAAAATTAATCCTGACACCGATGAAAAAACAGACCGTTTTTTCAAAGCCGTGTCGAATATGACCGTACTCGGATTGATTGCGACAGGCATTCCAATCCTTTTATACGTTTATGGATGGCTGCATGCCGATTTGCGGTATCAAAAATGGGCTTGTTGGATAGGCATGTCTTTTGTTTTGAATTTGTGGGTGACGTATGCGTTGAAAATTTTGACGCATCGAGTGCGCCCGTATATCAAATATCCTGATTTGAATGAAAAAGCATTGGAAAACACGCCTTCCTTTCCATCAGGGCATAGTTCCGTAGCATTTCAGACGGCAACGGCGGTGCTTTTGGTGTGTCCGTGCTGGCAAATAGCGATTCCTGCGTATTTGTGGGCGAGTACAATTGCCTATTCGCGGATGTATTTGGGTGTGCATTATCCGACCGACGTATTGGGAGGCATCGTATTAGGCATTTTTTCGGCTTGGGTGACACAGTTACTTTGATTTTTGTCCTATACGAAACCGTTTTTTACAAAAATCCTCCAAAGCCAAGTTCAAAAAAAGCCTATATTTGCATTTTGAATCATCTTTAAACAATCGGAAATATGAACGTTATCATCGTCGATGATGAACCTTTGGCATTAGATATTTTAGAAACTTTTATATCTAAAATGCCTGATTTAAAGTTATTAGCACGTTGTTCAAATGTTTTTGAAGCCAATGATGCGTTGCAAAATCACGAAATTGATTTAATGTTTTCAGATATTCAAATGCCCGGATTGACAGGGATTGAGTTTTTGAAAACCTTGAAAAATCCGCCGATGGTGATTTTCACAACCGCGTATTCGGAATATGCCGTACAAGGTTTTGAATTAAACGCATTAGATTATTTGTTAAAGCCTATTTCATTGGATCGGTTTATGAAAGCCGTGAATCGGGCGCAAGAATTATATCGATTGGCGCACCCAAATCCCGCATCGAATGCAGTGCCGAACCCTGAAACGTCGATACAAGTGGGCAAAGAAGGCGTTTTAGTGGATGATTACATTTTTGTCAAATCCGATAAAAAATTAATTCGAGTGAAATTTTCGGATATTTTGTACATAGAAGGCTTGAAAGATTATGTCATTATTCGGTTGGAAGTAGGGCGCGTCATTTCATTGCAGACGATGAAAAGTTTGGAAGATAAGCTGCCTTTGGGACAATTTGTGCGGATTCATCGTTCTTATATCGCCGCGATGGACAAAATCAACGCAATTGTGGGCAATATGGTGGAAATCATGGAAAAAGGACAACCCAAACATCTGCCGATTGGAAAAAACTATCGAGATGAATTGTTAGAATTGGTTGAAAAACATAAATTGTAGAAACACATCGGTAGTGAGGATATAGGACACATAGGTATTGTGTTGAAAAGCGTCCCTATATGTGCTATGTCCTCCTCATAGAACCTATGTATTTCAAAAAAAGTAGCTCGCAACTTAAAATTTTTATTATTTTTGTCCGCAAAACGAATGTTACTTCTTTTTATCTTACTTTACTTAACAGGCACCGTTGCAATGGGTTGGTTTTCCGCACGTTACGTGCAGAACACAAGCGATTTTGCTGTCGGTGGGCGCAGCATGCCTTTAATGGTGGTAGCCTCTGGTCTATTTGCAACTTGGTTTGGTTCGGAAACCGTTTTAGGGGCGAGTACCAAATTCACCGAAAATGGGTTGATTGGCGTAGTCGAAGACCCTTTTGGGGCGGCTTTATGCTTATTTTTAGTGGGCATTCTCTTGGCAAAGCCCTTATACAAACTCAATTTACTCACATTCAGTGATTATTTTAAACTCCGATATGGGCAAACGGTTGAGCGCATCTCAGCAATGATGATGATACCTTCTTACTTAGGTTGGATTGCGGCACAACTAATTGCCTTAGCCACTATTTTACATGTAGTGACAGGGTTGCCCATGCCTTATGGTGTGATGGTCTGCGCTTTACTCGTTATGTTTTATACCTATATTGGCGGGATGTGGGCGGTATCCATTACAGATTTTGTACAGACGATTATTATTATTATTGGTATGGTTCTTTTAGCCTATTTGATGGTGCAACAAGTGGGTGGATTATCGAATGTATTAGCCAAAACACCTCATGGTTTTTTCAACATATTGCCTAAAGCAGGTTTCAAAAATCATGTTGAATATTTCGTTGCATGGATAACCGTCGGACTCGGTTCAGTTCCACAACAAGATGTATTTCAACGCATTATGTCTGCCAAAACGGAAAAAATAGCCATTCGCGGCGCGTACGTATCGGGTGTAATGTATCTAACTGTTGCAATGTTGCCCTTACTCATTGCCTTATGTGGGAAGATCCTATATCCCGAATTATTGATTGGTAATGAAGAAACCAAGCAAATGCTTATCCCCAAAATGGTATTGCAGCATGGGGGTTTGGGGTTGCAAGTCCTCTTTTTTGGAGCCTTGATGTCTGCCGTTTTGAGTACGGCATCAGGAGCAATACTGGCACCTGCAACGGTCATTGGTGAAAATATTATAAAATCATTTAATAAAAATATCACTGATAATCAACTACTTAAATCCATGCGATGGGCTGTCGTGGGTGTTACAGTGGCTTCTGTAATTTTTACGACCTTTAATGACAGTATTTATGAGTTGGTTTCCCAATCTTCTGCGATAAGTTTAGTCTCTTTATTCGTACCTTTGATATTTGGTTTATATTGGAAAAAAGCCAATACTTTGGGAGCCATCGCTTCTATGTTAGGCGGATTTGGGATTTGGTGCGGTGCGCAATGTTTAAATACAGCCTATCCATCTGTTTTATACGGATTATTAGGCAGCGTCGCAATGATGATTCTCGGTTCGAGCGTTAGAAAAATAAATAAAAAAGTTTGTCAAATCAAAATGTAGGCGTATTTTTAGCCGAATTTTCAAAAAATTATTTAACAAAACCGACAGGATTACTATGAGGCTTTTGTTCCCAATCTTAGCAGTGGTATTGGTTGGCTGCATCGTATGGATGTACCTAACAGGGATGGTTATTGAGCAACCCTCCATTTTGCCCATTAGTTGCGCGGCAGCCCTATTGACGGGTTATTTGGCGGCGGATTCTTTGTTGAATCAAAAAGTGAAAGACTTGAATGCGGTACTTGACCAACGCGATAAAGATAAAAACACGTTGAGCGAGCAGTTTCAATCCTTGAAAAAACAGTCGGCAATGGGCGTTCCGCATACCGAAATGGAAGATTTGCGCCTTCGCCTCAAAACGGTAGAAGATGAAAAAGCGAAGATTCAAGCGGATTTTATCGCTCATTCGACTACAATTTCGACGCTTAACAATAGACTCACGACCTTAAAAGCGGCACATGAAGCCTTAAAAGCGGATGCTGACGCTGCTGGTTCACTCAATAGTGAAGTAGCGAGTTTGCAAGAAGCGTTGACCGAAGTGCGTGAAAAATTGACAGCCGTTGCGTCTGAAAACGATGATTTGCGCGATAAGGTGGATATGTTTGAAAAAGCAGCGATTGGTCGAATTGCGAATGGCGCGATGCGGACTGCAAAACCACCTGTCGAACCCGAAGCTAAATCGGCAGCCCAATCTGATTTTTTTGTGGAAGATACGGGTAAACCCGAAGTCACTTCTGCCACAGTTGAGCCTGATTTAGAGATTACTAATGATGATTTAAAATTAGAGGAACCCACAACGAACCCATCCCAAACAACAGAAGGGACTCCTCAGATGCAAGTTTCATCGGCAATAAAGGTAATTGCACCCAATAACAAGGAACACACGGATACAAACGCGTCTGTAACGCCCAAAATGACTCCTGATAATTTGCAAGCGATTGAAGGTATCGGACCGAAAGTCGAGCAAATTTTGAAAGATGGCGGTGTGACGACTTGGAAGGTGTTAGCGGAAACGGATATTATCAAATTAAGGATGATTTTGGCTTCCGCAGGTGATGAATATCGGTTATTAGACCCAACAGGTTGGTCTGCGCAAGCAAAAATGTTGATGGAAAACGACTGGGAGGCTTTGCGTAAGCACATTGAGTGGCTCAAACCGCGTAAAACAAAGGATAATACAGGTGGTTTAAGCTAATGAATACCTATCACGCCTGTTGTGCAAGCCTTTTTGGGAAGGCTTGCGCAACAGGCGTGACTTAATTTTAACAATTTATGTTGCGCAGTGCTTTTTAAAAACAAAATATTGTTCGGTTAGAAGCGTAGGTTTCGCTCCAAAGGGGTGGTAACCATTATTTAATATTCACAATTTGCAGCATAAAAATCTAAACTCTCTTTAATCTGCGCCGCGTTTGCCGTATGATTGATGCTTGATACGCCTATTTTTTTCAATAAAGTAAAATTAATTGCTGTGCCTTCATTTTTTTTATCTTGTTGCATGATGCGTATAAGTTGTTCATAATCAAACAATTTTAAATTTATTTTTGGATACATATTTAAAAAAGTATGGACAATACATTCCAAATCAGAAGCAGATAGACCTGTTATTTGATAACTCAAAAAGGCTTCACAAATCATTCCAATCGCAATCGACTCTCCGTGTAGTAAGGGTTTATCGGTTTCCAAAGCCACACTTTCCACCGCATGACCTATCGTATGACCAAAATTTAATGCTTTCCGAATCCCTTTTTCAAACGGATCTTTTTCAACAAAATGTTTTTTAACTAACAATGAATCGCCAATAATCGGGGCTAAATTGGCTCGGTTGCCTTGAAACGCTTGTAATAAATCTTGTATTGAAAATTTTGCTTTATGAATCAACGCATGTTTAAACAACTCCGCAAAACCACTCCGCACTTCGCGTTCCGACAAGGTTTCTAAAAAAAGGGGGTCAATCAACACCGTTTTTGGATTGCCAAACAGCCCGATACTGTTTTTAACATTGCCAAAATCAATCCCCAATTTCCCACCAATACTCGCATCCACTTGGGAAAGAAGCGTTGTCGGGATTTGCAAAAAGGGCATTCCGCGTTTGAACGTGCTTGCACAAAAGCCCCCCATATCTCCTATTACGCCGCCTCCGAGATTGATTAACAAGGATTTTCTATCCGCACCTGCTGCAAAAAGGGCATTCCAGACGATTTCACAAGTACGTAGATTTTTGAATGATTCTCCTGCGGGAATCATAATCGTTTGAAAATCAATAGGTAATGTAGGTTTTAGAAGCGGTAGGCAATCTTTTTCTGTATTTTCATCGGTTAAAACAATGATTTTTGAAAATACATGCTGTTTTAAAAAAGTGGAAAGGGAGGCTTGAATTGTGCCGATTTGGATATGGTAATCGGCTAATTGGATTGTTTGCATGATAATTTGTTTTGTAACACATAGTTCACATAGGAGGACATAGAACACATAGGACAGATAGAACAGATAGAACACATAGGGCATTTTACTTGGAAGGCGAATATTCCAAGTAAAATGTCCTATGTGAACTATGTCCTCCTATGTGAACTATGTCCTCCTATGTGAACTATGTGTTTTAATAGCGATAATATTCTGGTTTGAATGGTCCCGCTTGTTTCACACCGATATAATCTGCTTGTTCAGTTGAAAGGTCTTCCAACTCTACACCGATTTTCGCTAAGTGCAACCGCGCTACTTTTTCATCCAAATGCTTTGGCAACATATAAACTTTATGTTCATATTTACCCGGATTTTGCCACAATTCCAATTGCGCTAACACTTGATTTGTGAACGAATTAGACATAACAAAAGAAGGATGTCCTGTTCCACAACCCAAATTGACTAAACGACCTTCCGCCAAAACGATAATATCGTTTCCATCCACATCGTACAAATCCACTTGCGGTTTAATTTCCGTTTTGGTTGAACCATAATGTTTGTTCAAACCCGCCATATCAATCTCATTATCAAAATGTCCAATATTACAAACGATGGTTTTATCATTCATCAATTTGAAATGCTCAATGCGAATAATGTCTTTATTACCCGTCGCTGTGACGATAATTTGCGCACGCGGAATCGCACTGGTCATTTTTTTGACTTCAAAACCGTCCATTGCCGCCTGTAAAGCACAAATAGGGTCGATTTCTGTCACAATCACCCGGCAACCTGCGCCGCGCAACGATGCTGCAGAACCTTTACCCACATCGCCATAACCAGCCACAATCGCAACTTTACCTGCCATCATGATGTCTGTAGCACGCCGAATTGCGTCAACACAGGATTCTTTACAACCATATTTGTTGTCAAATTTCGACTTTGTAACCGAGTCATTGATGTTAATCGCAGGAAGCGGCAACGTGCCTTTCGCAACGCGCTCGTACAAACGGTGTACGCCCGTAGTAGTTTCTTCGCTGATACCACCGATATTTTTAGCCAATTCAGGATAGCGGTCTAACACCATATTGGTTAAATCGCCACCGTCATCCAAAATCATATTCAAGGGTTTGCCATCCTTGAACGCAAACAAGGTTTGTTCGATACACCAATCAAATTCCTCCTCATTCATGCCTTTCCAAGCATAAACAGGAGTACCTGCTGCTGCAATCGCCGCAGCCGCATGGTCTTGTGTTGAGAAAATATTGCAGCTTGACCAAGAAACTTCCGCACCAAGTGCCGTAAGGGTTTCAATCAAAACAGCCGTTTGAATAGTCATATGCAAACAACCTGCAATGCGAGCGTTTTTTAATGGTTTGGTTGCGCCAAATTCTTCACGCAATGCCATCAAACCAGGCATTTCTGCTTCCGCTAAACGGATTTCTTTGCGTCCCCAAGCGGCAAGATTAATATCTTTGACTTTATACGCTGGTTTTTTAGGAGATTTTTTTGCTGTAGTAGCCATAAAAAATTACGGATTTGAATTACTAATGGGAAAATTCGCGCAAATGTACGGAATCCTCTTGAAAAATTATATTATTTCGACAGTTTGAATTAGGATTCTTGGGATTTTAAGGATGATTGGGATTGATTTTTAATGGAATGCATCCAAAATCCTAAAAAATCAATCCCAATCATCCATCACATCCTAAAAATCCTAATTCAAACCGATGATTACAAGTCCCAAAAGGATTTGGGACGATTTAATACGACGAACATATCGCGCCAAGTTTGTATGAAATACCAAAGGAGTAATCCTATGACAGGCAAATATGCCCATTTACCAATAAAGTGAAACCAGATAGGCAAACTCACTGTTAAAATAGCTATGGTGCGTAAGTAATTGATTTTTAATACATAACGATAGCTATGATACAAATGCAAAGCACTGGCGGTTTGCCAAATGGCTAATAAGATTAGCATCAATTGGGTAAGCCGTTGTCCTGTGTGCAGGCAGTAAAGTAGGGCAAGGGCGGCAAAAAGAATGCTTTGCCCTAAAACATCGGATTTCATTCTAAAGGCGGAGACCATGAGTGATTCATTTTTGATTTTCTATCCTTAGAACACGACAAAGATAGATTTAGTTTTCAATTGTTTCAATATTTTTTGAAACTTAATTTTTGAATCGGGACTTACGTAACACTTACGTAAAGTCCTGTAATTCGTTTTAATTCCTGCCTTGCCGTTTCAAAAAAAAGTGTAATTTTGCGGCATGCGTTTTAAAGAAATCATTGGTCAAGAAAATGCGAAACAGTTGTTACGCGGCATGGCGGCAGGCGGTAGGATGCCTCACGCGCTGCTTTTGTTGTGCGCCCCCGGAAGTGGTGGGTTAGCCCTTTCATTGGCGATTGCGCAATTGTTGAACTGTGAAAAACCGATTTCAGACCCCGAAATAGGTGAAATAGAGCCGTGTGAACGTTGTTATGCGTGTATCAAGACGGGTAAATGGATTCATCCAGATTTGCATTTTTCGTATCCGACGGTTGGTGCGAAAGAAATTTCGACCCGTTTTTTGAAACAATGGCGGGCTGCATTGGCAGAAAATACGTATTTTTCCGCCCAAGATTGGCTCGACCGTTTAGACGCGGGCAATGCACAAGGCAATATTACGCGAGATGAATGTGCTGAAATTGTTAAAAAACTGAGTTTAAAAACGTTTGAGGCAAAGCGGAAAATCCTCATCATGTGGTTGCCCGAATATTTGGGCAAAGAAGGCAATCGATTGTTAAAAATCATTGAAGAACCGCCTGATGATACGGTTTTTATTTTAGTTGCGGAAAATCCAGATTTGATTTTGAATACCATTTTGAGTCGTTGTCAACTCATCAAAGTACCTCCGTTGCAAGATGATGAAGTGGCTAAAAAATTGATAAACAATGGTTTAGATAATGAAGTGGCTCATTCGATTGCCCGACTTGCGGATGGCAATTGGCATGAAGCAATGCGCCTATCCACAGAAACCGCATATGATAATGCAAAATCTTTTTTGAATTGGATGCGTAAATGCTTTGTCGGCAATGGGGTTGAGTTGGTTCGTTGGACGGAGGCTTTTGCGAAAAATGGGCGCGAAAAACAAAAATTGTTTTTAAAATACGGGCTTCATTTTTTGCGCGAAGTCTTGATTTTGCAAATGACGGACGGCATTACGAGCGATTTGCCTCCGCGCCTGCGCCCTGATGAACTCGAAACGGCGCAAAAAATGAAAACGGTGTTGGATATTTACAAAATTGAACGCATTTCAAAAATTTTTGATGAGTGTATTTATCACGTAGAGCGCAATGCCAATCCAAAAGTGTTATTTTTAGACGCGTCGATACGGACGCACAAAATTATGAGACCGAAAAGTTGAGTTTGAATTAGGATTTTTAGGATTTAAATCCTAATTCATAAAACGAATATTAAGCATATATTTTTTAATTATTACAAAAAAACTGAATGTATAAATATGGGATGCACAAGTTGTTCGATAGGAAAAGAGGGCAAACCGGGCGGATGTAGCGGTAATTGTGGCGGCGGATGCAACAGGATGAATACCTTTGATTGGCTGTCTGATTTGGATATACGCGATGTAGTTTCAAATGATTTTGATTTAGTGGAGGTCAGTTTTAAACAAGGGTCTCGCAAAGATTTTTATCATAATCCGAGTTTCAACCAAGTGATGACAGGCGATTGGGTGCTGTTGGAAGTGCCGGGTGGCGGCGGTTTTGATGTTGGGCGCATTACGTTGTCGGGCGATTTGGTGCGGCTTCAGATGCGCAAAAAAGAAATACGAGATAATCAATTGTTTCTCAATGTCATCCGCCGTGCGAATGAGCGCGACCTTGAAAAATTGGAAGAAATGCGGGCTTACGAGCGCGAAACGATGACGAAAGCGCGGGCAATTGCACGGACGTTGGATTTGGATATGAAAATTGGCGATGTCGAGTATCAAGGCGATGGGCGCAAAGCGACGTTTTATTACACGGCGGACGGACGGGTGGATTTCCGCGAATTGATACGGCATTATGCCAAAGAGTTTAAAGTCAAAATCGAAATGCGGCAGATTGGGGCGCGGCAGGAGTCGGCGCGAGTCGGCGGCATTGGCTCTTGTGGACGCGAATTGTGTTGTTCGACTTGGCTTTCTGATTTCAAATCGGTTTCGACGGCGGCGGCGCGGTATCAACAATTAGCCATCAATCAAGCGAAATTGAGTGGTGCGTGTGGGCGGTTGAAATGCTGTTTGAATTATGAATTGGATGGGTACATGGATGCCTTAGAGGATTTTCCAGAAAGTGCAGAACGCCTGAAAACGCAAACGGGCAATGGTTTTTTAATCAAAACGGATGTTTTTCGACGCAGAATGACGTATGTGATGGATTCGGGACCTGAAAAAGGTAAGTTTTATACCTTGCGGGTGGATGAAGTTAAAATCGTTTTGGAAGCGAATAAAAAAGGGGAATTTCCACCTGATTTCAAAGAATTGCAGGAAAATGTGGCACATGCGCAACCTGTGCAAGAGGATGACGGCGAACCCGAATATGAGGATGTAATTGGCGCAGTGGAATTGCGCGATGATAAAAAACGGCGCAAAAAGAAGAAAAAGCGTCCTTTAACGCCCATTTTCGCGCCGAATACACCGCCGCCTGCACCCACGAATCGCCCTCCGCAACAACATACGCCTCCGCAAGGATTTGTGAAAAAAGATAGGAAATAAGAAACTATTTTGAATCAGGAACGAAGGAATTTTAGGAATTAAGGAGCAATTGGTTCGATTGAAATAACCTATCCAAAAGGTCGGCGAGGTTGCAACCTCGCCGACCTTGATTCGATACGAGTACGCTGATTTGATAGTTTATTTCGATTCAACTACTTAATCCCTAAAAATGCCTTCATTCTTGATTTAACTTTTTTTAATTTTACACCTCAAATCAAGCAAATCATGGATAAATCAAGGCTTTTAGAATTGGAAAATAAGTTTATTATGCTCAAAAATGAAGGTAAATCATTTGAGCAAATAGCAAAACTATTGCCTTCTGTGAACAAAAATATATTGAAAAAATGGGACAGCGATTATTCAGACGCGATAAATCATGTAATGCAAACAGGACTGGACAATATTGCTACTATTGCAGGAAAAGATACAAATGGAGCATATTTACTTCATTCATCTATCGTATTGGGTAATATTAGAAAATTAGATGATGTTAAATAAATCAAAAAAACAGATGATGTAGAAGCCTATCTTAAAGATTATGCTACAAACAATGCCAAATTTTCAGATGATTTATTTGATTAAAACATGATTTTTAATTATAAAAAATATCATTTTTATGAAAGCTATAGAATTAGAATCAATTCAAGCAGAAATTGAACGCGCAAAAGGTAGTCTAATAACAGATAGATTAGATATGTCTTTTGGTGAAATCATGAATATGTATCAAGATGGTGAAATGTTGATTTCGCCTGATTTTCAACGCCTTTTTCGTTGGGATGATGCTCGAAAAACGCGTTTTATTGAATCTATTTTGTTGGGCATTCCGATTCCTGCCATTTTTGTAATTGAAAATGCGGATGATACTTGGGTGTTATTAGATGGGTTGCAACGGGTTTCTACGTTATTATCCTTTTTTGGCATTTTGAAAACAGCTGATAATCAATTAGATACGAAGAAAAATAATTGGACTTTGGGTGAGGGCGATTTTATAAAGTCAATGGCAGGTAAGAAAAAGGATGATTTGCCTTTGAGATTGCAACGGGCTATTAAAATTACAATTTGTCGTGTTGAAATATTGAGGTGGAATGACAATAAAATAGATTTGAAATATGAATTGTTTGAGCGACTCAATTCAGGTAGTGAACCTGTGATGGAGCAAGTCATTAGAAATAGCGTTATTGGAAGCCGTTCTAATGAGTTTAATTTATTTTTACAAAAATTGTCTAAAAAAGAATTATTTCAAAAATTGATAGATGTTTCCAAACACCAAGATGAAACCTTATATTTGCAGGAATTGGTTTTAAGGTTTATATCTTTGTATTTAAATAATTATCAATTAAATATGAATGATACTATTTCAAAATATATGACTCAATATATGCGGATAGCGGTTGCAGATAAATCGTTCCCTTATGAACTTATTGAAAAATTATTTTATAAAGTGCTTTATCTTTTGGAGTCATTTAGTTCTAAAATTTTTAGATTAGAAAAAGGTGGATTTTCTACTGCCGTTTATGATGTAGTGATGATAGGGATTGCACGCCATATTGATTTTTATGAAAAAAATAGTCCCATTTTAAATGAAAAAATAAATAAATTTAAACAAAGTAGCGAATGGAAAAATATTTCAAGTGATAAAGGTAAAAACTATGTAAAACGTTTAGAATTAGCTAATAAAATATTTAAAATTAATTCATGATGACAAAATATGAATTATTGAAAAAGAAATGTTTAGCTGAAATAGAAAAACGAGCAGATGAATTAAAAACGTTAAAAACATTGCCGCTTTTAAATAGTTTGTCTGAAAAACAACAAATAATTACCATTAAATATTCGATACCCAATATATATGCAATTTGGGAAGGTTGTGTAAAAACGATTTTCAGAATTTATATTAGTGAGATTAATACATTTGGTTTATTGGGGGATGAGATTCATCCAAATTTGCGCATTCACGCTATTGACATGAAATACCCGCAATTGACGACAGGCGTGGCGAATGAATTTGAGAAAAAAAAGAAATTTATGGATGAATTGTTGATTTTTGCCATTTCGCCCATGATTATTGAACCCAAATTGCCAACAGAATCGAATATTACGTTCAAAGTGATGAATCAGATTTTAGAGAGGTTCCATTTGGAGGTTTTTCCTAAGAAGCCATATGAAAAATATTTGAATGATTTATTATGGATTCGCAATTCTATTGCACATGGTGAATCAACGATTCCAATTCATCAGCAGATGATTGATGATTGCGCCAATCATGTAGTCGAATTAATGAACGAGTTAATGTTTAAAGTTTTAGACGGTTATAAAAATGAAAGTTTTAAAAAGTAATATATTTTAGTTTATATCTAAATCAATGGACAGCAGCGAATTACTCAAAAAAGTACGTAAAATTGAGATAAAAACCAAAGGGCTTTCTGCCAATGTTTTTGCGGGCGAATACCATTCAGCGTTCAAAGGACGCGGCATGTCGTTCAGCGAAGTGCGGGCGTATCAATACGGCGATGATGTGCGCAATATTGATTGGAATGTGACGGCGCGGTCGCAAACGCCGTTCATCAAAGTCTTTGAGGAGGAGCGCGAATTGACCGTCATGTTGTTGATTGATATGAGTCGGTCGGCTTTTTTTGGAACGCGGACGCAGTTTAAAAGCGAGATGATTACCGAATTATGTGCCGTTTTAGCGTTTTCCGCCATCGGCAATAATGATAAAGTTGGTGTCATTTTCTTCTCGGATATGATTGAAAAATTCATCCCACCGCAAAAAGGACGCACGCATATCTTGCGGATTATCAGAGAGTTATTGAGTTTCGAGCCGAAAGGAACGGGGACAGACCTTGCCAAAGGATTGCAATATTTAAATAATGTGATTAAAAAGCGAAGTACCTGTTTTCTCCTCTCCGATTTCATGGCACGCGGGTATGAAGACGCGTTGCGCATTTCGTCGAAACGACATGATATTATCGGGATTCATGTGTTTGACCCTGCGGAAGCGGTGTTGCCGCCAGTCGGTTTGATGCGGGCGGTGGATGCCGAAACGGGTCGCCGCTTGTGGATTGATACGGATGACCCCGTTACACAACGCAAATTTGCGGATTGGTATCAAGATAATTTCAAATATTTTAAAACGACTTTTTTAAAAACGGGTGCGGATACCATGAGTTTGCATACGGATAAATCGTATATTGACGCGCTTTTGCACTTTTTTGAACAACGAAGATAAGTTTTTTGAATCAAGAATCGGATTCAAAATATCATAAGTTATTGGTTATGAACAAATTAATCAAACAGCACCTATTGTATTTTATTTTAATGGTTGTTTCTTTTGAAACGATGGCTCAAACGCAACCATTAACCACCATTTTAGAAAATGGGGATATGCTCATTGGCGACCAAAATAAAATTACATTTGAATTGGCTGCTAAATCGGGGTTTCAACCCCAAAATGTTGCGCCTGTAGTACCCGATAGTGTTCAAGGATTTGAATTATTGGACAAAGGCAAATGGACTTTCGTGAAGGACACTTGGACGCGAGATGTTATCTTTACGGCTTGGGATTCGGGTGCTTACTACACGCCGACGTTCCAATTCGCTGTCGTGCAGAATGGCAAATCGGATACGCTTTCCGCAGACCGCCTGCCCGTCAAAGTGGCGTATCCCAAACTCAAAGATGAACAAATCGCGCCGATTAAGGATATTTTGCGCACGGATTTTTCTTTTGAAGACGCGATTCCGTACTTGATTGGCTTCGTAACACTGGTTTTATTGGGTTTAATCGTGTTTTTGTGGCGCGACAAGTGGCGCAAAAAACCGCAACCGATGGTGGTTGCAAGGCAAATCATCGTCACGCCTTATGAACAGGCGCGAAATGAATTAATGTCTTTGCGCGCAAAACAATTGTGGCAACAAGGCGAAATTAAGCCGTATCATACCGAATTGACCCATATTTTGCGGGATTATTTGGAAAAAAGGTATCAAATCCCTGCTTTGGAATCGACTTCTGACGAATTAATCACCGCTTTGCGCCGAACCGATATGCCTGACGCATTACAATTTAAATTAAGACAATTGTTGCAAATGGCGGATTTGGTCAAATTCGCAAAAGGCACACCCGAAATCGCCGTACATGAAGCCGCCTACGAAACGGCGATGGAATTAATCATGGAAACGGAGCCACCCAAAGTAGAAACGCAATTAGGTTTAAATTAAAAATTAAAAAATATAGAAGTGTTTGCCAATCCAGAATTTTTCGGACTTTTATTATTGCTGCCTGCGGCGGCTTGGTGGTATCGGCATGCGCATCCACATCATTACGCCACTGTCACTTTTTCCAATTTGGCGGCATTTGGCAGGGAGAGTTCTTGGCGCGGACAGTTGCGCGGGAGTTTGCCGATTTTGCGGGGTTTGGCATTTGCGGCGATAGTCGTTGCGTTAGCGCGTCCGCAATCCTTCCTCAAAAACGAAAATATCCATGCAGAAGGCATTGATATTATGTTAACATTGGATTTGTCGAGCAGCATGTTGGCAGAAGATTTCGCGCCGAATCGCTTAGAAGCCGCTAAAAAAGTGGCGAGCGATTTTGTTGCCAAACGCCCGTATGACCGCATTGGTCTGGTCGTTTTTGCAGGGGAAGCCTTCACACAATGCCCTTTGACAACCGATCATGCTGTTTTGCGCGAGTTTTTGGCAAAATTGGATTGCGGATTCCTGCAAGATGGCACGGCTATCGGCATGGGACTCGCTACGGCGGTGAATCGTTTGAAAGAAAGTGAGGCAAAAAGCCGCATTGCTATCTTGATGAGTGATGGCGAAAATACCGCAGGTTATTTCAAACCCGATGTTGCTACTGCTTTGGCGAAGGAAAAGAAGGTGAAAGTTTATACAATCGGCATTGGTTCGCAGGGGGAAGCCTTGTCACCCGTCGGACGGCGCAGTGATGGGACGTATATTATGGGGTTAGTGCCTGTGAGCATTGATGAAGCCTTGTTGCAAAATATCGCTACGACGACGGGCGGCAATTATTATCGAGCCAAAAATATGACTGAATTGGCGCGGATTTACACCGAAATTGACCGTTTGGAAAAATCCAAAATCGATGTTTCGACCTTGCGGCGGCGGAGTGAAAATTTTCATCCTTGGCTATGGGCGGCATTGACTTTGTTGGTGTTGGAACTCTTGCTGCGATATAGCATTTTTAGAACGATTCCATAAGGAGCGTTATTTTGTAAAAAAAAAGCCTATTTGCACCTAATTGAACGGTACATTTTTTACTTTTACGCCATGAATCGGAATAAAATTACCTTGATATTATGGGCAACAATGTTTTGTTTGCCTGTATGGGCGCAGCCTAAAAAACCGAATACGGCTGAAATCCGTGAATCCATTCGGAAACTTAATTTTTTGGGGTCTGTCCTCTACGTCGCGGCGCATCCTGATGATGAAAATACGCGGATGATTGCGTATTTGGCAAATCATGATTTGGCGCGAACCACTTACCTCTCCCTCACACGCGGAGACGGTGGGCAAAACCTCATTGGTACGGAATTGCGCGAATATTTGGGCGTTTTGCGGACGCAGGAATTGCTCGCAGCGCGGCGAACCGATGGTGGTTCCCAACTTTTTTCGCGGGCAAATGACTTTGGTTTTTCCAAAACGCCTGAAGAAACCATGCGGATTTGGAATAAAAACGAAGTTTTGTCGGATGTCGTTTGGGCGATTCGGCAAACGCAACCCGATATTATCATCAATCGCTTTTCGACGGATACTAAAATTGAAACGCATGGGCATCACACGTCTTCTGCGATTTTGAGTGCGGAAGCCTTTGATTTGGCGGGTAAATCGGACGTTTTTCCACAACAATTGCAACAAAATGTGTCTGTTTGGCAACCAAGACGGTTGTTTTGCAATCAATCTTGGTTTTTCTATGGGCGTGAAAAATTTGATGCGATGGATAAATCGGCTTTTGTGAAAGTGGATGTAGGCGTTTTCTACCCGTCAAAAGGCAAATCTAACAATGAAATTGCGGCGGAATCGCGGTCAATGCACCGTTGTCAAGGCATGGGCGCGTTGACTTCGCGCGGTTCGGATTTGGAATATTTGGAATCTTTGAAAGGCGATGTCAAAACCATTGGTTTATGGGAGGGCATCAATACGACTTGGACACGGGTGCAAGGTGATGGCGCACCGATTGCTAAAAAATTGGCAAAAATTTATAAAAAATTCGATTATGAACAACCTGCTTTGAGTGTTCCCGCACTCGTAGAAGTGCGCGATTTGATTCAAAAATTGCCGAATCAATATTGGAAAAATATTAAATTAAAAGAAATTGAATCTGTAATTGGCTGGTGTTTAGGTTTTTATTTGGAAGCGACGAGTGCTACCACAACCGTTGTAGCAGGTCAAAATCTGGAAGTGAATTTAGAAGCGATTAATCGTTCTAATTTACCCATTACGCTAAAAAATATTTCGATTCGCGGCGCACAAGGCGAAAATAGAACGGATATTGCCCTTTTCGATACGACTTGTCAACAAATTTTGAATGATAATATTAAAAAAACATTTAAATTTAAAACGAAAATAGTTGAAAATGCGTCGATTACCGCGCCGTATTGGTTGACCGAAACGCCCACTTTGGGCATGTATCGAGTGGATGCGCAAGCCTTGCGCGGGTTGCCGAACACGCCGCGCAACCTTTCGGTCACGGCAAATCTTGAAATCGCGGGTACTAACATTCCATTTACGGTCGAAGTCGTGCATCAACGGGCTGACCCTGCGAAAGGGGAAATCTATCGCCCGTTGGAAGTGACTCCGGCGGCGTTTGTCAACTTGACGGAAAAAGCATATGTGTTTGCGAATGATTCGAGTAAAACGGTGCAAGTTCGCGTCAAAGCGCAACGAGATGGGTTGAAAGGAACGGTTCGTTTGCAAATGCCGACAGGCTGGAAGGTCGAACCTGCGGAAATCGGCACCGAATTGGCGCAAAAAGACGCTGAAAAAACGGTTACTTTCCAAGTTTTCCCGCCCAAACAGCGCGATGAAACACATTTTACCGCAACGATTCAAATCGGTGAAACCATTGTAAATCAAGCCGTTCAATATATCGATTATGATCATATTCCAACGCAAACCGTTGTTCAAACGGCTACGGCACATTTAGTTCGGTTGGAAGTGGCGAAAAAAGGGACGAAAATTGGCTATTTGGTCGGCGCGGGCGATGATATTCCTGCTTGCTTGGAACAAATTGGTTATAAAGTGCATTTGTTAGAAGACAAAGATTTCAATGACGAGGCAAGTTTGGCTTCTTTTGACGCGATTGTCACAGGGATTCGGGCGTACAATACGAAGGAAAAATTGAAATTGTACCAACCCAAATTACTGAAATATGTAGAAAATGGCGGCACTTTATTGGTGCAATACAATACGAATGGGCGGGATTTATTGATGAAAAATGTCGGTCCGTATCCTTTGGAAATCAGTCGGGAACGCGTGACAGTAGAAGAAGCACCGATTCGCGTTTTAAAACCCGAACATCCCTTGTTGAATACGCCCAATAAAATTTCGGAAAAAGATTTTGAAGGCTGGGTTCAAGAGCGCGGTTTGTATTTTCCAAGCACTTGGGACAAGCGTTATGACTCCATTTTGAGTAGCAATGACCCAAATGAACCTGCCCGAGATGGTGGTTTATTGGTAACAAAGTATGGAAAAGGATATTATGTTTATACGGGATACGCTTGGTTTAGACAATTGCCTGCGGGCGTATCAGGCGCATATCGAATTTTTGCAAATATGTTATCCATTGGTAAGTAAACACATAGGGGCTTTCATTTAAAATGCACCCTACAAGGAAAATCCCTATGTGTATGTTAAAATGTACCCTTTAAAACACATAGTTCACATAGGAGGACATAGGACACATAGGACACATAGGGGCTTTCATTTGAAATACACCCTACAAGGAAAATCCCTATGTGTCCTATGTCCTACTATGTGAACTATGTGTCCTATGTCCTCCTATGTGAACTATGTGTTTCAACAAATCCTAATTCAACATCCTTTTTAAATATGAAAATCTTACATACTGCTGATTGGCATTTGGGAAAACGATTAGAAAATCATACCTCTCGTCATCTCGAACAAATCGAAGTTTTAAAAGAAATTGTGTCGATTGCAGACCAAGAAAAAGTGGATGTCGTCCTCATTGCAGGCGATCTTTTTGATAATTTCAATCCACCTGTCGAGAGCATCGAATTACTTTACACTATTTGTAAACAATTGACTGATAATGGAAAACGCCCTGTTATCGCCATTGCAGGCAACCATGATTCGCCTCAACGCGTTGAAATGTCAGATGCATTTGCGCGAGCCTTAGGCATTATTTATTCGGGGTATCCTGACACCATTATCCGCCCTTTTGAAACAGAAAGTGGCATCAAATTGACGCGCTCTGATAAAGGTTTTGTGGAATTGCAGTTGCCTCATTTTGGTTATCCCTTGCAATTATTATTAACTCCGTATGCAAATGAGTATCGATTGCGCAAGTGTTTGCGCTCCGAAACGGAGACCGAAGCAGATGAGTTAAACAATCTGCAACAACTTTTAAAAACACATTGGCAAACAACCGTTGATAAATATTTCGATACCGAAAGGGTTTGTCTTTTGATGACACACCTTTTTTTCACAGACCCGAATAAACCGATTTTGGTCGAGCCAGAGGATGAAAAGCCGATTTTGCACATTGGCGGAGCATCCGTGATGTATCCCGAACACCTTCCGATAGGCGTTCAATATGTGGCATTAGGGCATTTGCATCGGGCGCATACGGTTTCCAATACGGTTGGCACAACCTATTGTCCAATTGTGTATTCGGGCAGTCCTTTGGCGTATAGTTTTCAAGAAGATGACCAACAAAAATATGTACAACTCATTGATATTGAACCGAATCAGAAAGTAATTCATCGAAAAATCCCTTTGCAATCAGGTCGGCGCATGGTCTCTAAACAATTTGCAGATGTTGATACCGCAGTGGCATGGCTCCAAGCGAATCCAAATATTTGGGTGCTTTTGAGGCTTGAAACCGATACTTATTTGGACGCACCTATCAAAAAAAGATTATATGATGCACATGATGGGTTGATGCCGATTATTCCATTATTGCGCGGCGAGCAAGATTTGTCTTTCAACGATGTCGAAAAAGGTACACCGAAAACCATTCAAACCATGTTTTCCGATTATTTTGTAAAACGGCATGCCGTGTTGCCTTCACAAGCGATATTGGATTTGTTTGAGGAAGTGCTTGGGGAGTCAATAGAAGAAAGTTGATTCCAAAAAAATAAGCCCAATCTTTCGATTGGGCTTGGGGATTATAATTCGCCAGCCTCTGGGGAAACTGGTTAAGGGAAATCTACTTTTTGCGCGTTTTTACTGCGCTATTTGAATTTTTTTCGTCAAGTAACCTTTGCTGGTTTTCGCCCGCAACAGATACATGCCCGTTTGCAACGCATTGGTTTTCAAATCAAGATGACGTGTTTTCAAATCTTGCTGTTGCGCGACGATTTGCCCTGTCAAATTGAAAAGATTCATTTCCGTTATAAAAGTCGTTTCATCATCCAAATACACATGTAAATCTTCGGTTGCAGGATTCGGGAATACAGCTAATTGATTGTCAATGAAATATGATTTTGGCTTTTCTTCAATAGGAATATTTATATCATTCGTTTTGAGTTTCAGGCGCACCCCTGACTCCGTTTGCACCCATGCGTTTTTAAAATTTAAACGCACTTGATAACGGCTCGTTTTAGCACAACAATTTACATCATCTTCAATAATCCCTCTCAAAATACCTACTGTTCCATAACCACTTGTTGCTCGTGCTGCTGCGACTCCTAAACCCACTTCAATTTGTTGGTTGGAAGTGCGCACAAAACCTAATGTAGCATCGGTCTCGCCCATCCATTGATTCGCAAAATCGACCCGCAAAGAAGGTGTATTCACCCAACTTGCATTGAAACCCAAAGTAAATTGATAACCCGAAACATTCAAAGCCGTATTCGGAATGGTCAAATATAACAATAAAGTATCTCCCGGATGCAAGGTGCGTTGTGCAGGAATAGCGGTTAATTCCAAATTTTCAACGGAAAAACCTTCATTTTGCGCAACAATTGCTCTTTTTTTGCCCCAAAAATGACTCACTGCCACTGTATCTGCTGCTGTAACCATGCCATCTCCATCGGTATCCGCATGTTTAAGGTTGTTGCCATTGAGTCCCGATTGTTTCCAATCGGTTGCGGTTTGTGGCAAAAAAAGCAAGGAAGGATTGTTTCGAGCCGTTCCTTTTTCACCCATGGCTTGCGCAATGGTTAAAATATCTCCCATATCGACCATGCCATCTGCATTCGCATCGCCTGTCCAAACACAGTCTCCAACACAATTAGTAGCATTATGAGCATCAATATCCATATCAATTTGAACCGTCCGACAAAACCCACTGGCGCAATATTCTACCGAAAAATTATCTAATTGCGCATTTAAATTAGGCGTATAAATCAATAAACGGTTTCCTTGCACGGTTTGACCTGCCAATTGTCCATTAAAAGTTTCAAAATATTGAACCGTTCCTTGTGAAGCAGTGTTTAAGATGCTAAACGAATAATTGTTAATTGGCACTTTATAATTCAAAACTAAGGGTACTCCTGCTGCCGCTTTCAATCGAAACGAAGGCGCAATCGGGGCAAAATCACTGATTAAAACCCGCGCTGTACCGATTTCACTGCTGCCTTGCACGGTATATTGAAACCCTGATAGACCTGTAAAAGTAGGGTCAGGTGTAAATATTACAGCATTTTGTGCTGCGTTAATCGTTGCTGTACCGCCTGTTACGGCGGAAATATGGGTCAGTGCGGTCGCACCGCCCGCATCGTTTTGTAAAACGGGGATGGTGACGGGGCGACTTCCTGACGTATAAGCATAATCATCACGGAGGGCGCGGGGGGTATGCGCCGTTAAAACCTCCGCTTGGACAATATGTATTTTGGTTGCGCCGTTTGCCGACTGTACGAAAGTCATAGGGTCACTGCCCGTGAACTGCGCCGTCGGAGTGTATTCAAAAACGCCTGCTTGGATCGCTTGCAACGTGCCACCTATCGGGGGCGTTTGCAAAACAAAATCTGTTGCGGGCAAGGCAATGATGGTTTTGCGTCCGTTGGCTGCAAAAACCGTAGCCGTGCTGGTGGTAGGCAGCGTCGAAGGCGCAATGCGCACATGGACTTGCCCTGTGGCACATTGATTCAACTCATTACAAGCGGCATATTGCACATGCGCCATGCCTGTAAAACCTGCTTGTGGGACGAATCGAATTTGGTTATTTTCAATAGAAGCCGTTCCAAAATTCACCAAAGGCAAGGCATGCAATTGGGGACGATTGGCTAAGGAAACATCATTTTGCAAAACATCTAATGTAATAACCTGATTTTCATTAATTAATACATAATCATCCTTTGTAATAATTGTGCCTTGGGTCACATTAACATTAAAATTCAAAGTATCGTTACTTCCATTCTCGACTACGATTTTAAACGCATCCTGCCCGATAAAATCAAGATTGGGCGTATAAATCAAAGCAAGTTGATTTAAATTCACTTGGGCTTGGAGTAGCCCGTGTAAAGGCTGTGCCAAGGTTTGTACGCTGGACGCAGGCTGCGTGTAATCCAAACGAGTGTTGACTAAAAGGTTCTTGTTGTAGGGATTAGCTATTTGAGCCTGCACACGAAACGCCGCACCCACACACACTGGAATCCATAAATATTTTTTTAAATGAGTAGTGATATTCATAATGCAGTAATTTTGATACAAATAACGGATGTTTTATTTTACTATATTTAAAAAATATATTGTTAGATTAATTTTGAAATATTTTTAATTATCGGATACGTTTTTTTTAAGCATGTAATCAAATGATTGTTAGTTTTTTAAAAAACTGAATAATTAAATGTGTTTATTCAATGTGAATTTTTAAAAAATATCATAAAAGAAAAGTAATTTTGAACCGCGCCTTTATGAAAATAACGCGTTTAGGTTAGGAAAAATAGTTCAAAAACAAACATTATTAATATCCACTATGATAACTGGAAAACTATATACGATTTTGTCCAAATTTGATAAAATTGAGCAAAATCGATTGCGCAAGTATGTGCAATCCCCTTATTTCAATGTCAATGAATCCTTGACGACTTTTTTTGAATATTTGACCAAACATATTAATACGCAAGCCAATCTACCTGTACATAGTCTTGTGGTGACGACTGCTGTGGGGCAGCGCAATGGTAGTTGTCAGGACAAACAAGATTTGGATAAATATGAAGTTTGGGATATTTTATTTGAAAATGAACCGTATAATGACACCCGTTTCCGAAAATTATGTTCCGATTTATTGGAATTGGTAGAAAATTTTTTGGCACAACAAATTTATGACAAATCAGAAGTCCAACAAGCAGCCTATCTTTTGGAAGCTGTAGGCAAAAAAAGGTTAGATAAATTATATTTGACCTGTGTGCGCCAAGCAAATATGGCAACGCGACAACAGCCTTACAAAAATGCGGAGTATTATTATGGAAAATTTTTATTGGAAAAAAATTACTATGATATGCACGAATCGGAACTGAATCGGGGTGATAAGAAAAATTTTGGAGAAATGATTAATCATTTAGATCATTTTTATTTAACCGAGAAATTACGCTTGTATTGTACCGTATTGAGTCATAAACGCTTAGTTTCACATGATTATAAATTATTATTTATTGATGAAATTATTGCACATATTCATAAATATAAATCTCAGTATGAAGAAATACCTGTGATTGCGATTTATTATCACATTTTATTGACCCAAATTGATGGTGAGAATACAACCCATTATTTCAAACTCCTTGAATTATTGGATAAACATCATGCTCGATTTTCACCCAATGAATTATATAAAATGTATATTTCCGCGCTTAATTACTGCACGAAAAAAGTAAATCAAAATGATAAATTGTTTTTAAAAGTTTTCCATGATTTATATAAAATTTTGCTTAAAAAAGAAATTTTGTTTTATAGCACACCAACTATGGAACTATCGCCTTGGCATTTTAAAAATGTGGTTTTGATTGCAAATCGGTTGGGTGAGTATCAGTGGACTGAAAATTTCATTAAAGAATATCAACATAAATTGCCTAAAGAATTGCGCGAAAGTGCTGTTTCTTACAATTTAGCCAATGTTTATTTCAATCGAAAACAATATGATAAAGTTCAGGATCTATTACAATCCGTTGAATACCAAGATTTAACGTATTCATTAGGAGCCAAAACCATGTTGACCATTATTTTTTATGAAAAAGATGAATTTGAAGCCTTGGATTCGATTTTGAAAAGTTTTCAAGCCTATCTGAATCGGCATAAAGATATTGCTGAAAATCGACGTTTGGCGTATTTGTATATGATTAAATTCGTGAAGCGCATGACCAAAATTATGCCTGGCGATAAAAAAGCAGTAGAACAATTAAAACAAGAAGTTTTAGAAACAAATATGACAACTTCCAGAGATTGGATTTTAGAAAAGTTGAAAGAGTTGGAATAATGCTCCAATTGTTAATGAAAATCAAATGTTTGTGTCAATGCTTTCACCCATGCGTCCCAAAGATAATTTGTTTAAAAACAAATTTTTAAACAAATATTTTTAAAACATACGAATTTTCAAAATATTTAAAAAAGTTCAAAATAAAAAATCCCTCTGCACGTTTATTGGAGTAGGGATACGTTTTTATTTCAATCTAAAAAAAAATTAAAAAAAAATCAAAGCTATGATGAAGCAGTGGTTCAGTTTGATGAGTTTAGTACTCTTTTTCGGTACACAAGCACTGGCGCAAGACAAAATAAAACGCTTGCCGAATGTCGTCGTCAAAACCTTGGAAGGCAAAAGTGTCAATATCCAAGAATATGGCAGAAAAAACAAACCCGTTGTGTTAAGTTTTTGGGCAACTTGGTGTGGTCCCTGCAAAAAAGAATTGGACGAACTCCATAAAACCTATGGGGCGTGGCAAAAAAAGTATCAAGTGGAAATTGTAGCCGTAACGGTGGATGATGCACGCGGTTTGCCGAAAGTGAAACCGATGGTGGCGCAAAAAGGTTGGAAATACACGATTTTGAGCGATATGAATAAAGAATTGCAAGAAGCGTGCAATATCGGCAATGTGCCTTACACGATTTTGTTGGACAAAAAAGGCAATGTCGTCTATCAACATAATGGCTATATCGCAGGCGATGAAAAAGAATTGGAAAAACAATTGACAGAACTTGCAGGTAAATAAAAAAAAGGTTGCGCAAAAGCGCAACCTTTTTTATTCAAATTTGCCTGAAAAAACAATTTTATTCAATCCATTCTTGTAAAGTCTTTCTAAAAATCGCCTTGCCAGAACCCAATAGAAGTGCTTTCAGACGCTGGCAGGCGACCGTTATTGCAATGCTTAACTCTTTGTAAATCAAGGGAATATATTTGTTACGAAAGGTTGTTTTTGGTAAAAAGCGCACAAGGTGCTGCTTTAATCATGGAACAATATTACGCTGCTTGACGCAAGTATGCAAATTTATCCTGTTAGATTAGGCTTGCATTAACAAGGTTTGCATTTCCATTAACAAAATTTATTAAAAATAAAAATAGTATATATTTTTTTTGAAACCAATCATTTAAAAAACGCTTTTAACAAATCTTCCGCGCCTGCAAAGGGCGATACTTTTCCCATAACAATTTGATTTTCAATCTGTTGATAATGATTTTGAATTGAAGGATGATTATAAAAACGTTGATGCAAGGTTTCTATAATCGTTTCTTTAAACCAATAAGCGGATTGCTCACCGCGCTGTTTTTCAAAAAAACCATTGCTTTCAGTCATGGTTTTATAATTTAAAATAAATTCTAATATTGTATCCAACCCCATTCCACTTAGTGCCGAACAAGTGGTCACTTGTGGAATCCAACCACTGTTTTTGGGTGGAAAATAATGGAGTGCCGTTTTGTAAAATTGTTGCGCCTGACGCGCTGCTTTTTCGCGGTCGCCATCGGCTTTGTTGACCGCAACCAAATCGGCAGCTTCCACAATCCCGCGCTTGATGCCTTGCAAATCATCGCCCGCACCCGGCAATAATAAAAGTAAGAAAAAATCGGTCATTTCGCGGACAGCCGTTTCCGATTGTCCAACACCAACCGTCTCTACCAATATCCTATTAAAACCGGCTGCCTCACATAATACAATGGTTTCCCGCGTTTTACGTGCCACTCCGCCCAACGAATCGCCCGCAGGCGAAGGTCGAATAAACACATTCGGATGCACCGAAAGATGGGGCATCCGCGTCTTATCACCGAGAATGCTGCCGCCCGAAACCCGACTCGAAGGGTCAATTGCCAATACTGCCAACCGATTTTCACCCATTGCACAGCGCGCTCCAAAGGTTTCGATGAAAGTACTTTTGCCTACTCCGGGCGTACCTGTAATGCCGATTCGGAGGCTTTTGCCCGCATGTGGAAGACATTTTTCTAATACGATTTCGGCAAGAGCGCGGTGTTCGGGCAACGTACTTTCTATCAAAGTGATGGCGCGACTCAAAATCATACGGTCTCTTTGGAGGATGCCCGCAATATAATCTTCGGGTGTAAGCGGGCGCAAAGGGCGGCGAAAGGAGCGATTCGGATTAATACCATTCATATATCAAAAAGGGCGAAAGCGTTTGGAGGGTTTGAAACCCTCCAAACGCTGCATTGATTATAAATCTAATAATAAAGCAGTTGGGTCTTCCAACAATTGTTTGACTTTCACCAAAAAAGTGACAGAAGTGCTGCCATCAATCACACGGTGGTCATAACTCAATGCCACATACATCATCGTGCGAATCTTGATTTCGCCATTCAAAACGACAGGTCTTGGCTGCATCGCGTGCATGCCTAAAATCGCCGATTGCGGCTCATTGATAATCGGCGTACTCAACAACGAACCAAAAACACCCCCATTCGTTATCGTAAACGTACCGCCTGACATTTCGTCCATCGTCAATTTGCCATCTCGCGCCTTGCCAGCTAACTGTTTGATTTTCAATTCAATATCATGGAAACCAAGCGATTCACAATTCCGAATCGGCGGCACTACTAAACCTGTCGGCGTTGAAATCGCAATGGAAATATCGACATAATCGTGATAAACAATTTCTTCCCCATCAATGGAAGCGTTCACATCTGGCATTTCTAACAATACTTTTGCACACGCTTTCGCAAATAAAGACATGAATCCGAGTTTCACGCCGTACTTTTTGACAAATCTATCTTGATATTTTTCGCGTAATGCCAACAATTCTGTCATATCCACTTCATTGAAAGTGGTCAACATCGCCGTCGTATTTTTTGCGGAAACCAATCGTTTTGCAATCGTTTTGCGCATTCTGCTCATCTTTTCGCGGCGTTCTCCTCTGCTAAAATTTTTAGAACTTGTTGATACAGAAGGAGTTGCAGGTTTTGGTGCAGCAGGTTTTGCAGGTTCCACAGGCGCAACTGCGGGCGCAGGAGCCGATGTAACTTTATTGCTTACACTTTTTTCCGCATCTTCCTTCGTGATGCGCCCATCTCTGCCCGTTCCCGCCACATCAGCAGGATTTACACCATTTTCAGTTAGAATTTTCGCAGCAGCAGGAGACGGATGCCCCGTAGCATAAGTCGATTTGTCCGCAGCAGGCGTTGAAGCAGGAGCCGCAGGCGGCGTAACCGCTTTTGCAGGCGCGGGCGCACCCGCAGCACTCGCCGAAGTATCAATTTGAGCGACAATTGCGCCGATTTTCAAATCCTGTTTTTCAGAAGCGACCCAAATTAAGCGTCCCGCAACTTCAGCAGGCAACTCCAAAGTGGCTTTATCTGATTCAAATTCGCAAATGGGTTCGTCAATTTTGACCATTTCGCCATTGCCTTTGAGCCATTGCGAAAGCGTTACTTCCGTAACGGATTCCGCGATAACTGGAACTTTTATGGATACAATACTCATAATCAGTGATTTATAAATTACAATTAAATTATTTTTTTAAATCCGTACCTTGTGAAAAATTCGGTCGTTGAAAAAACATACAAAAGTCTATATATGTTGGCATACCTGCAAATTATTGTGCGTTTTTTACCATAAAAACATGCAATTGTGCTACTTCGCCTTTGGCTTCATTGCTAATGTAAAGCGTTCCATCGGTATCGAAACAAATGCCTTCGGGTTGCCGATGAATGGTTTTATCCATTTTGACCATTGTGAGTAACTCATTTTGGCGATTGAAAACCATTAAAACCTTGTTGATACTCGAAATAATGTAAATTTCACCCGTTTTTGGATGAATCGCAATCCCAGAAGGACCCAATTTTAAAAACGTTTCCTTTAAAAAATCATTTTTCAACGCATCGAAACGTTCCGATGTTTGTTTTTTCAAAAAGGTTTGTAATAATGCTAAGGTTATGACCAAAATCGGTTTTGGATTCAATTGTTTGGTATTCAAATCAAACGAATAAACGTTTTTAAACATTTCATCGCCTTCTTTTTGTCCTTTGGAGGCAAACCATAAACAATTTGTTTTTTTATCATAACACAAACCTTCAATATTATCTTTTTTAGTCAAAAACGTATCGGCTTGTTCGATAGTCGGTTTGCCCGAAGCAATCCCATTCAAAATCGTAACCGTACCTTTGCTTTTGACGATATACGCCACATCGCCAACAACAGCAATGTCTTCAAAATCGCCTTTTTCAGCAAAGAAAATAGGGTCTTTTTCGACGATACCTGATTGTTTATCAATGAGATACATATAACCCGTTTCATCTTGAATGGCGGCTAATTTGCGCCCGTCTGAGGTGAAGCAAATCCCTGAAATCTCCTCTAAATCAGGCGGGAGGTTGAAGGTTTTAGTAGGCGTATTAATTTGGTATAGAAAATCGCCTGTTTGAACTTTTTGCGCTGTTCTGCATTGCCAGAACCATGCTAACAAAGCGATTACGGCTAATAAAAGGATTAATTTGGTTATCATTACGCTGTTTTTTAAAGATACGATTGGCAACACATAGGACACATCGGTTTTATAGAACACATAGAGGCAATTTTTTATGGAACGCTGCTTTGGCGATTCAATTTATTGTTTTTAAAAGGTTTTGCATCTCCCAAAAAACGAATCCAATAAAAATGCCTCTATGTGTCCTATGAAATCTATGTATCCTATGAAATCTATGTGTCCTATGAAATCTATGTGCCCTATGTGTTAAAAATAAGCTAAAAATACGGCAAAACTAAAAAAAATCTGCGAAAATTCGCCCAATTCATATTATTTAGCTACCAATTTAAATCATTTTAAAAAAAAAAACACATTTTACAAAATATTTCAGATTTATCAATTTTATTTGCACTATCAAAAGCAATTCGTATTATTTAATCAATCCGACGATGAAAAAAAATTTTAATGACTCGCTCCAATATGTTCGAGAACATTGGCAGGAAATGGTCAAAAAGTATCAAATCCCTAATACACAAAAGGCTGTGTGGCAAATTATTACGTCTTTTTTGCCTTTCATTGTGTTATGGGTTTTGATGTATTACAGCCTGTCGGTTTCGTACTGGCTGACCTTGGGTTTGGCATTGTTGAATGCGTTTTTCTTAGTACGCATTTTCATCATTCAACACGATTGCGGACATCAATCGTTTACAAAATCGCGCCGTCTCAATGACATTATTGGCTTTGTATGCAGTGGATTCAGCCTCATTCCATACAAATATTGGGCGAAAGCGCACAATTTCCATCACGGACATTGCGGACGGCTCGAACCGGATATTAGAGATATTGGTGATATGCCATTATTGACGGTGACCGAATACCAAAATTTGCCCAAATTACACAAATTGGCGTATCGGTTGTTTCGGATGCCCTTGATTTTGTTGAGTTTGGGGTCGGTTTACTACATTTTCATCCATAATCGCTTTTCATCGATTCAACAACGCGGGTTTGAATTTGCAAAACGCTCGTTATTATGGAGCAATTTGTTTATGATTGGTTTGTATGTAGCGGGTTTTTTGGTTTTTGGCATAGGCACTTTTTTGAAAATCCATTTACCCATTGTTTTGATTTTCTCGGTGATGGCATTTTTCGCGTTTTACATCCAACATCAACACGAACAAGCCTATAAAAAATGGAAAGGCGATTGGGATTACGTCCTTGCCGCGCTCAAAGGCAGCACCTATTGGAAATTGCCCAAAATCTTTCAATGGTTGACGGGCAATATTGGGATTCATCATATTCATCATTTGAGTTCGTTGATACCGAATTATAATTTGCAAAAATGCAAAGATGAAAATCCGATTTTGCAAGAATACGTTACAACCGTATCTTTCACAGGCAGTTTACAATATTTTTTAAACAAATTGTGGGATGAACGCCAAGAACGGATGATTACCTTCCGCGAATATCGGCAATTGTACGGAAGTACTTGGTAAACGAGGAAAGCGTAAAATTTTCCGACTACATTGCGTTTATTATATGATAAACTTATGTAATTTTATTTGAATAAAAAAGCGAGCTTTGAGTCTATGTCTGCGTCCTAAAAAAAAGGACACTATTCTTTTCATCAAATCTCCCAAATAAAATGTACCTTTGGGTCGAATTTGTACTCAGTGTTTTTAATTTCAATCATTTAAAATTAAAAATATCTAAATCGTTTACAATCAAAATTTTATGTAAAATGATGAATCCATTTCTTTTTTTCGGATTAGGCAATTCCGAAATTTTTATCATCTTTTTGGCGATGCTATTATTGTTTGGCGGCAATAAGATTCCAGAATTAATGCGCGGCTTGGGGCGCGGCATCCGCGAATTTAACAGTGCGCGGGCAAATGTCGAGGACGAACTCAAAAAAGGCATGACGGAAACCGAAAAAAAATAAGGTTTGAATTAGGAATTGTTAGGAATTAGGGACGGCTTTGTTGGATTTTTTGTAAAAAAATCCAACAAAGCCGTCCTTAATTCCTAACAATTCCTAATTCAAAAAACTATAATTTTAAATATTTTAAAAATTCATCTTTGGTGCTTTGATTTTGAAACGCGCCACTGTATGAGGCAGTAACTGTTTTGCTATTCACATCCTGTACGCCCCTTGACGAAACGCACATGTGGTGTGCGTCAATCAGCACGGCAACATCCTCTGTACCCAACATTTCTTTCAAAGCCTGTCCGATTTGCATGGTCATACGCTCCTGCACTTGCGGGCGACGAGCGTAATGTTGCACCACTCGGTTCAATTTCGACAAACCCACTACTTTCCCTTGGGCAATATACGCGACATGAGCGCGCCCGACAATTGGCACAAAATGGTGTTCGCAATGTGCATAAAACGTAATATCTTTTTCCACCAATATTTGATTATATTGGTATTTGTTTTCAAATAACGTAATTGAAGGCTTATTTTTGGGGTCTAAACCACTAAAAATCTCTTTCACATACATTTTCGCCACCCTTCTCGGCGTGCCTTTCAGACTATCATCCGTCAAATCCAAACCCAATGTTTGCATAATTTGTTGGAAATGATACGCAATTTGTTCGATTTTAGCAGCATCACTTAACTCAAAAGCATCCGCACGTAAGGGCGTTTCGAGGGAAAAACCAATATGATTTTCTCCAATAGTATCGTGATGCAGCGTCAATTCTTTTGCTGAGAGCGTCTTAGACGAAACTCCATTTTGTTTCATGTAATTAAATATTTTAATTAAAGGCGACTAATGCTTCATGGCTTTTGACGCATTTTTTCAACTTTGTAGCATCGTACAAAGCCAAAACACATAATTTTGCGTTTTGTTCTTTATAATTTTTTGTATCAATAATCTATTCATATGATAGTTGTACGAGTTATCTTTTAACTTGAAAACCAAAAATATTACACAACGTGCGGCAAGTTGTAACTTGCCGCACGTTTTTCCACCAATTGATTGCATTGAAAACGAAAATCAAGCAGCATCTCCTACCGAATCGGCGAAAAATCGGTCGGAAACATAAAAACAGATTCTACTTTTTCTGTCAATGAACCGCCCCCTTTCACCTCAGAAGCATTTCGCGTTGCAATCCAAGCTGGATCTTGAACAAATTTTGCAAAAGCAGCGTTAGCAGCAGGTTCGGAAGGCTGCGTTAAAAAATAATAAAACATATTATCCGCACCTTGTGCCGCATCTGTTACCGTCCAATAAAGTTGATTCGTCATTCCAAAATGTTCAAAACGCTTATAGGTGAAATCTCGAAAGCGTTGCAATAATAATGGCAAATTATTCGGAGTCGTTTTATAGATACGAAACTGCCATACACCGTTATTACTTGGTTTCCAATGTTTTGGAGAAAAATCAGTGGTTTTTAAAAAGATATTTTCGGCTTTCGCAACCAATCCGCCATTCGCCTCACTTGCTTTCACAACAGATTGCCAAGCCGTATCTGCCGAAAAAGATTTCCAAGCGGCTTCTCGCGCTGCCCGATTCGGATAGCTTAAAATGTAATATAATTTTTCATCAGGATTGTCCAACGGAGTCCAATAACCCACATTGGTCATGCCATGTTTTTCAAAAAGTTGAGTCGTATGGTTGCGAAAACGCTTCAAAAGGTCATTCAATTTGCCTTTTTGAGCCGTGTAAATCCGCATTTCATAACAAATCGTGTCAGGTGGAACGGGCATTGCAGGCGATTCGACCGCCATGATAGAGGGCTTTTTACCTGTTGTAACCCATTGTCTCAATGCGTCGAAAGCGACTGCCGTTTGTTGCGGCGAGAACGCGCAATGTCCTTGACCATTTGTGTATAACACTTTGAGGTTCAATTCTTTGTGTTTTTCATGCACTAAATTATCATACTTTTCAATGCCATAAGCAGGCGGAATTAATTGGTCATACGTCGTGTGCATCATCAAAAGCGGTTTTTCAATCAAGCCTGTACGGTCATTTTGAATCAATCGTTGATTAGAAACCGTTGCCGCCAAACGCTCTACTTTCGCATTCAAATCCCAATCATTGGGAAAACCCGAATATAAAGTATTCGTATTATCAAACGGATTGCCGCCAATTTGCGCCGACAAATCGCGCAAAATACCTTCCGAAAACACTAAACTAAATGCCAAATCACTTGCTTTTAGTTGTCTAAAATTTAAAAAAGCCGTTATTAATTCGGGTTTATCTTTTGTTTTTGAAACAATTTCCTGCGCTTTTTTCATGTTTTCTGGAAAATTGCCCCTAAAAGTTGCAGGCAATTTGGGATTCATAACATCGGCAGCTTTGGGTAGCAAATCAGGAAACAAGGCATTAAAAATCACATATGCGTCAAAAGCACCTTTGGTTTGTTCGTAAGGCGGAGTCGAAAGCGGACAAAGTGCCATAGCACCATTGTAAATTTGCGGATTTTTCTCCAAAGTTGCAATCGTGATACCGCCGCCCATGGAGTGACCTGTGATAAAAGTACTATCCGTTTTGCCAAATTTTTTAACAAAATGTTGGCGTAACGCCTCTGTATCATCGATTCCTTCTTGAAATGCCCAACCGCGAAGCCGATACGAAGACCGCGCTACTGCAAAACCGCGCTCCAAAAACACAGGCGCAATGCCTAATGGATTCTGAAAATTGGGCGGATTCGATGGCGAATCATAGCCGTGTGCATACAAAAGGAGTTTTTTATTCCAATTTGCAGGAATTTGAATTTCGTAAGCCGCGCCATTGATGATACCTGTATCGCGTTGCGCGGTTTGTGCGGAAAGGCTATTGACGATTGTCCAGCCAAAAAGGGAAAAAAAGAATTTTTTCATGAGTACTTTTCTGAAAAATAAATCAAGATGCATTAAAAACGGTGTAAGGTACGAATAGTACACCATCATTATTTGTGTTAAAATGTATTATTGAATGGATAATTATTAAAATGGTACTTATAGTCTGTTTTCAAGGCTACTTCTAAGCATCAATTTTGATTTATTAATTAAAATATTTGTTAAGTTGTATTGTGTTAAAAGAGGTAGGTATCCCGCTTGGGATAGAACTTTCAGGTATGCTCTTTGTTATGGCGATAGCTGCTATTTTTATACAAAAATAGAATTACCTTTGCAAAAAGTTCATCATGCTATGTTAACCCTCAAATTAGCCCAAGAAAAAACGCAACAAGCAAGAACTCCAAAAAAAATATCAAGAACAGCGCGTTTTGCCGATTTATAGTGTGGGAGAAGCCCCTCAAAAAAGCAATCGAAAATTTGGTTTTGACTTGGGAAATCAAAAACTAATTTTTAAACCCAATCGAGAGACCCAATATCCTATCGAGTTCCACACGTTATTTGGGTTTGTATGGAGTAAAATAAAATTTTATTAAAAAAAATAAAATATGAATAAAGCTGTTTTTTTAGACCGCGATGGCGTTTTAAACCATGATAAAGTGGATTATGTCTATACCATTGCCGAATTTAAAATCTTTGAAGGCGTGAAAGAAGCCTTGATGTTATTCAAAAAGGAAGGTTTTAAACTCATTGTTATTACCAATCAATCGGGTATTGCCAAAGGAATTTATGAGCCAAAAGATGTATATGCTTGTTTCAATTATCTGCAAGCAGAAACAGGACATCTGATTGATGAAATGTATTTTTGTCCACATCATCCGAAATTCGACCAAGTTTGCAAGTGTCGAAAACCGGGGAATCAAATGATTTTAGACGCGATGTTGAAATACGATATTGATCCGTCCCAATCGTACATGATTGGCGACGCGCAACGCGATATTACCGCAGGCATTCATTCGGGCGTAACGACCATTCATATCAATAATGGGAAAGAATGGGTTGAAAATGCGCATTTTAGCTTTCCAAATTTGTTGGCGGCGGCGCAATTTATGGTGGGTTACACTTTTGGATAAATTGGAACGCGGATGACGCGGATTGGGCGAATTTTCACAGATTTTTTTAAAGAAAAATCCGTGAAAATCTGCCCAATCCGCGTCATCCGCGTTCCAATTTATCCTACTTTATCCTACTTTATCTAAAAATTACATATTTTTGATAATCTCATCCGCAAATTCGCTGCATTTCAATTTCGTCGCGCCTTCCATCAATCGTTCAAAATCGTAGGTGACGCGTTTGCCTGCAATCGATTTTTCGATGCCTGCAACGATTAACTCTGCCACTTTGCCCCAACCCATGTATTCAAACATCATCACGCCTGACAAAAGCAGCGAACTTGGATTCACCATATCCAAATCTGCATATTTGGGAGCCGTTCCGTGTGTTGCTTCAAACAACGCATGACCCGTTACGTAGTTGATATTCGCGCCCGGTGCAATACCGATACCGCCGACTTGTGCCGCAAGCGCATCTGACAAGTAATCACCATTCAAATTCAAGGTAGCAATCACATCAAAATCCGTTGGACGCGTCAAGACTTGTTGCAATGCAATGTCTGCAATCGCGTCTTTGACCAACAATTTGCCGGCTGCCAAAGCTGCTTTTTGCGCCGCATCTGCTGCTTTACCACCACTTTCCGCCTTGATACGGTCGTATTCCGTCCAAGTAAACACTTGGTCACCAAATTCTGCTTCCGCCAAAGCGTAACCCCAATCGCGGAAACCACCTTCGGTAAATTTCATAATATTGCCTTTATGCACAATGGTCAACGATTTGCGTTTATGCGTCAACGCGTATTCAATCGCCGAGCGCACCAACCGTTCCGTTCCCATTTTAGAAACGGGCTTGATGCCAATACCCACCATTACATCCTTGTCTGTATCTTTCAAACGGGCATCTTTGGCATAATCTTTCACTTTTTGCGCGGTGCCGAAACGGATTTTATCAAATGCTTTGGGGAAATTCTTTTTCAAAAATTTCAAGACCGTATCCGCATCTTCCGAACCTGCTTTCATCTCAATCCCTGCATAAATATCTTCCGTATTTTCGCGGAAAATGACCATATCCACCAATTCGGGTTGTTTGACAGGCGAAGGAACGCCTGTGAAATACCGGACGGGGCGCAAACACACGTATAAATCCAATTTCTGACGCAAAGCTACATTCAACGACGTGATGCCGCCGCCCACTGGAGTCGTCAACGGACCTTTGATAGCTACCAAATACTCATTAATGTCCGTAATCGTTTCATCAGGCAGCCAATTACCTGTTTGTTTAAACGCTTTTTCGCCAGCTAAGACTTCTTTCCAAACGATTTGCTTCTTGCCTTTAAATGCTTTTTCCACCGCAGCGTCGAACACGCGCACGGATGCTTTCCAAATGTCACGTCCAGTGCCATCGCCTTCGATGAACGGTATGATGGGGTCATTCGGTACTTTGAGTTTGCCGTTTTTAATCGTAACTTTTGAACCTGTCATTTTTAATCCAATGGGTTGAATGATTATTTTTTAAATATTTTACACGCTTTTTAAAGCGGCACAAAATTACAATTTGCATTCGTCTTTTTGCCTACTTTTCGTGAAAACGATTAAAAAATTAGCTTTTTTTGGCACTTTCGACCCTTTTTGAAAGGATTGGAACGGGATTTTTACAGATTATTGCTTTTGGGGCGCAAAAAAAATCCGTGAAAATCGGGTGAAAATCTGTGAAATCCGTACATCCATTATTTTTGTCATGTCCCGAGGTTCCATTTTTAAAAACTATTTGAGCAAATCACTTAAAAATAGTCAACTTGGCTATAAGTCAAGTCCGTCCATTCATCTACTTTTGCTCCGCTTACCTTAGTGAACCACAGAGTATATGTTTCGGAAACCTTGAAGGTTTCCGAAACATACGCTTTTTAGTCTTTTTTGAAGGCAAATATAATTTCGTTTTTCGAGAGCATATGATTCGGAAACCTTGAAGGTTTCCGAATCATACCTTCTTTACCAAATAATATTTTTCTATTTAAAGCGACCTACGTAACATGAGTCAATTGTTTTAAATCAATCTAATTTGGAATTTGGGACAAGCATCCCATACTTCAAGAAAATGAGAACATTCCTTAGAGGCTGCTACGCTTCTTGGGTTCTAAAAATTAAAAATCATAAAACGATGAAAAAAGTTGCAATTGTTTGTGGCGGATATGACGAGGAACGGGTACTATCCTTCTACTCGGCAGACCATGCAGAACAGGCGTTAGCAAACGGGTTCAAAACGTATCGAATGGTACTTTCCAATGATGCGTTTTCATTCCATTATGAAACTCCAAATGGTTCTTATCCTGTGGATCGAAGCGATTTTACCTTTTCCGATGCCGATGGAAATCGCATTCGACCTGATGTCATTTTAATGCTCATTCATGGAGAGCCCGGTTCCAGTGGTGCATTATTGGGGTATTTTGAATTATTGAAAATCCCATTTAGTTGTAATAAATCATTGACAGCCAGTCTTTTATTCAATAAAAGATTTACGAATTTGATGGCAGGTGCGCTCGGCGTAAAAGTACCCAAATCATTGTGGATACAACAAGGCGATGCCATTCCAACAGTGGAAATGTTGGAAACCATTGGTTATCCCGCTATCGTGAAACCTGTGAATGGCGGATTAAGTTTAGGCGTGAGCCGCATTCTGCATTATGGCGAATTGCAACCCGCCTTAGCATTGGCTTTCAAAGAAGACCATCAAGTTTTGATTGAATCGTTCATCACAGGTCGTGAAATCGCGGTCGGTGTGTTGCGGACATCGGAAGGCATTCAAACGCTGCCATGTTGTGAAGTGCGGTCTGTCAGTGGTTTTTTGAGTCATCAAGACAAGTCTTCTCCGAATCGAATTACAAAAACGATTCCTGCATTGCTCTCCGTTTCGGAAAGACAGGCTGTTGAAAGCATTGCTGCAAAAATGTATCAACAGCTTGAATGCAAAGGAATTATACGGGTAGATTTTATTGTAACTGAAAATGGAGTGCCTGTTTTATTGGAAATCAATTCCGTACCGGGCATGGCGGCATCCAGCATTATTCCAGAAACCATCAAAGTATTAGGCTGGACGATGGAATACTTTTTTACACAGTTAATCGAAATGGCAAGTTAAGGAATTGAGCTTCAAAAAGATTATTGACCCATTTTACAATTAAAAAAGCATCATTCATTGTGCATCATTTTTTTATGAAAATCCAAACTTTAGGCATTGTTGGCGGCTTAGGTCCTGATGCCACTGCCTCTTTTTATGTAGATGTAGTCAACGCGATGTTGAAACGGCATGGATCCATGCCATCCATTATGATTCAAAGTGTACCGATTTCGCTCTACCTTTGTGAACAAATTATTCATAATCATTGGTCAAGGGCGGATAAAGCAGCCGTTTATGAACTTTTGCGGGATGCATGTCAAGCATTGGAAGCAGCAGGAGCCGATTATATTACCATTCCTTGCAATTCGGTACATTTATTCATTGATGAATTGAGGATGGATTGTAACATTCCCATTATAAGTATTATTGATGCGACACAAGCGGCGATTCGTAAAACCGCCAAAAAAGTAGCGATTTTAGCCACACGCACAACGATACAAACCGAAATGTATCAAAAATCGCTTTTGAAAAACAATATGATTCCGATTTTGGTAGATGATGCGACCCAAACGCAATTAGCTGAAATCGTTTTAAAAGTCGTAGAAAATGTGCATACCACTGCTGATATTCATTTTGTTCAAAAAATCATTCAAAATTTGATAAAAAAGGGGTGTGATGCCATTATTTTGGGTTGTACCGAACTGCCGTTGATTGTTGAAAGTCATGAGGCGATTATTAATAGTTTAGTTGCTTTGCGACAAGTTTCGGTTCAATCCCTTACGCAACCTGTTATGGAACGCGCTCGGCTTTTTGCGGTTTAAGATGGGCAAATCGGGGCTGAAAAATGGTTGATAGAATAGTGCAACCAAATGGGAAGGCGGATAAATGGGAACACGGATGACACGGATTGGGCGAATCTTCGCGGATTTTTCTTTTTTTATAATTAAAAAAAAAGAAAAATCCGCGAAAATCAGCTTTATCCGTGTCATCCGCGTTCCCATTTATCCACCTTCACACAATGCTTAAAAATCCATTTCTTGTCCTTGTTGCCCCTGTTGTGGTCTTTTTCTATTTTTGAAAATCGATGCATCAGGTTTGCCGAAAGGCATGGAGAAATTGACTTTGAAAAAGCGCACATCGCGGCGATTCAGGCTCATTTGCAAGTATCTATCGTCAATATTCAAATGTTGAATCATACGACGCGTATCAAAAATATCGCTGACGCTAAACGTCAAACTCGCCACTTTGAAAAACGTTTTCTTGATGGCAAAATCGGCAAAATAATTGGGCAACATCAGCCCTTGCAACAAAACGCGCTCGGATTCATAATTGCCTGACAATTGAACGGTAATATCTTTGGGCAATTTCCAATTGAAATTCGCTTTGGAATTGTGCGCCCAACCATCCACGGATTTGGTATCGGTCACTAATTTCAATTTAAAAACATTGAGGCTCAAAGACACATCAAAATTTTTATGAATGATATAACGCAACGAATTATCCAACCCAAATTCCGTCCTTAAATCTGCATTTTTAAACGAATTGACGATAAAACCACCCGTTTGTGTCGCATACGGGATGATAGGGTCTTCCACAAAACGCCCGTAAAGCGATGCCAACCAATTGCTGCCTTCTCCGAATGGATGGTTATAATTCAATTCCGTCAAACTAATCAACTCGGGTCTCAAATTGGGATTGCCAATCCGATAACTTTTCTGGTCTGCCATCATCGGGATACGCATGACTTCCATGTGTTGCGCCCGACGGATTTTGCGCGAAAAATTCAATTGAATTTCATCTTGGTCATTCAATTTATGGTTCAAATATAAACTTGGAAACAAGGATTTCAAGAAATATTTGCCACTCGCGTTTGGATAACTGTACATCGTATCATATTGCGCCGATTTGCTTTCAAAAAACGAGTGTTCAAACCGCAAACCGCCTTGATACCCAATCCCATGATACCGACTTGAATAATTGATATACAAAGCATTAATCATGTCATACATCTTAAAATCCCGACTCCAATTGGCATCGCTTGGGAATCTATCAATGGTATTATCCGCTTCGCGCACAAAAGATTTCGCCCCAAACTCCAATTTGGAACTATCGCTCAACGGATTGGTGTAATCCAATTGAATTTGCCCATGTCGTCCTGCGCCGCCGCCTTGATTTTTTTGGAGGGTATCGTTATTGTCAGCATTCAATACATAATTTTTATTGTCATTTTTGGAATATTGATATTGCCCATCCACGACCAATTCTTGCCCCTTTTTCGGATAAGTGCGTTTCCAAGTAAGGCTGGTGGTGTAATGCCGAAATTGATTTTCAGCCTCGACTTTATGCAGTGCTTTATTCAAAACATTTTGATTGGCATCCAATTTTTGTACAACCCGTTCCCCAATCACATTGAAATTACCGCCGCCCGCCATCTGCGCAATGGAAAACGTATTGCGATTATTCAGAGAATAATCCAACCCAATGCGCCCCATTTGATGGGTATTGCTAAAATCATTTGCATTTTGTTGTAAAAAATATTTTTCGGGATTCGGATTCGCGTATTGAAAATTATTATAACCTTTATTCATACTACCGCGCCGATTTGCATTGTACATCAACGAAATACCAATTGGATTTTGTTTAATATTTAAATTCACCATCGCATTGCGCTGTCCACTCGTGCCAACGCCAACATTGACCATCCCGTTATAACCCGGTTTTTTATTTTTTTTCATCACCAAATTGAGGATACCACCCGTCAAATTCGCATCAAATTTGGCAGATGGATTGGTGATAATCTCCACTTGGTCGATTTGGTCGGCAGGGATTTGGTTGAGCGTCATCGCTGTCGGTCGCCCGTCCATATAAACGGTGGTTTCGGCATTGCGCAAGCTCGGTTTGCCCTCCATATCGACCGTTACAGATGGCACATTTTTCAATACATCTTCGGCAGTTCCACCCGCAGCCATGAGATTTTTATCCACATTGACCACTTTTCGGTCAATATTCATCTGCATAGTGCTTTTTTCTGCCTTGACAGTCACTTCTTTAAGGCTTTGCGCAGTACTTTCCATTGCCACATTGCCCATATCCAATTCGACATTATCAGGCGGCATCAAAATCACCAATTGGTCTTTTTGTTTGAAACCCATGAAGCTAAATCGGACTTTCACCCGCGCCAAAGGCAACCCTTCAATGCTAAAATCGCCATTTTCTTGGGTCAAGGCACCCCCAATAAGGCTATCTTTTTTGGTCGCCATCGAATAAATCGCCACAGAAGCATAGGCAACAGGCTCTTTGGATTGGGCTTCAACGAGTTTTCCATAGACCCGCCCGATGGAACCCATGCGCATATTGCCGCGCGGCGCACCGCTTGGTGGTTGCGCAAAAACCGCCGTTGTCGTTACAGAGATGAGTAAAAGTGTAAATACATTTTTCATTGATATTGCTCATTTTAATTTTTTCAAAACAATCAATAGACAATCCTTTTTCAACAAAGTTTTATAAAACCGATTAAAAAAAGCGCATCATTCGACGAATTGGCTCATTTTAACAGGTAAACGCTTACATTTGCCGCAAAATCACAGCAAAATAGAACCTATGTTTACAGACATCGCGTTATCCGTACCGCTTTTTTTTGGCGGGATTATCCTTTTGACAGGTTGGCTGCTCTATCGCGCCTTGCCGACCGAAACCTTGAAACATCATTTTGCTTTTATCGCCTGTGTTTGGTGCGTCTTGCAAACCATCATCGGGCTTTCGGGTTGGTATTTGGACACAACAGGCTTGCCGCCGCGCTTTACAGCAATCGTTGTGCCACCTGTGTTACTTATTGCCTATCTTTTGAATCGCAAAAAAGCAAGCAGTTGGATTCAAAACATTGATTTAAAACGACTTACGTATTTACACATCGTGCGGATTCCAGTCGAAATCGCCTTGTGGCAACTCTATCATTTGAAAAAAATACCGCAAATGATGACTTTTGAAGGACATAATTTTGACATTTTGTCAGGCATTACGGCATTGTTGATTGGCTTTTTTGCCTTTAACGGGCAAATGCAATCTAAAAGCATTCTAATTATATGGAATATTTTGGGCTTGTGTTTATTGGGCATCATTGTCGGGACTGCTGCTTTATCGTTGCCAACGCCTTTTCAACAGTTGGCTTTTGACCAGCCGAATCTTGCTGTATTGCGGTTTCCTTTTTTACTATTGCCCGGATTTATTGTGCCGATTGTTTTATTTGCACATTTGGCAGCCTTGAAACAATTAATTTTCAAAAAAGAATAAAAAATTATGGCTCTCTGACAAATTTTGTGGAAAAGAGTAAGTTTCGGAAACCTATGTGGCAAAATAAACCATTGATTATCAATACAAAATACATTTAGTAAAGTTGAAAGTTTTCCGAAACGCGCCTTTCCACAAAAATTGTCAGCGACTCAAAGTTATTTACGGCGTAAATGACAAAAAGGAAGTTGAGGCGGATGCATGTGCTATCAGCCCCACTTATTTATTTTTCATTTTTCGTCCAATAAAAGTAAAAAGGAATCCCTGTCAACATCAATAAAATGCCAAAAGCGGCTTCATGTGGTTTCGTCAGAATCGTATTGACCACCAAACCAAAGCAAAAAAGGACAAATAAGGCTGGCACCACAGGATAACCAATCACTTTATACGGTCTCACCGCATTCGGTTCGCGCACGCGCAGGATGAACACGCCCAAAGCTGTCGCACCATAAAAAAAGAAAGCTGCAAAAATCAACATATCCGTCAATTGGTCAAAACTGCCCGACATAATCAACACACATGCCCACACCCCTTGCATCCACAACGCATTGTTCGGCGTATGCGAATCGGGGTCAATGTCTGCTGCGCTTTTGAAAAACAATCCATCTTTCGCCATTGCGTAATAAATACGCGGCGGCATCAAAACCGTACTATTCGTACAACCCAAAGTCGTAATACAAATTAAAACGGACAATAACATCGCGCCCCAATTGCCGCCCACTGTACGCATCACTGCTACGGCTGCAATATCATTTTTCGTTTTGTAAATCGTTATAAAATCATCAATTGGAAGGATATACATATACGTAAAATTGACCAATAAATACGTAATCATAATTGCGGTCATCCCACCCAACAATGCCAAAGGTAAGTTTTTATTCGGATTTTGGATTTCACCACCAATGAAGCCGACCGTATTCCAACCTTCATACGCCCAAAATGCCGCTAAACAAGCTGAAAAAAAAGCACTCACATACGCGCCTGTGCTGTGTAAAGTCTGTGTGGTGGCAGGCGTTGCCACATGCGTCCATTTGCCACTCCCAAAAATCCAACTCGCTAACACAATAATCGTCAAACCAATAATCACCAATTGAGTAATCGAACCACTCAAAAAGGCTGCCCCTTTCAAACCGCGTGTATTTACCCAAGTCAAGAATAGCACCAATCCAATCGCCAACGCTTTCACGCCGAAATTATCGAATGGTGCTAATCCTAAAAATTCCATTTTAGCAACGCCTTCGGAGAGTTGTGGTAAGGGCATCAACGAATTGACGGATTGTGCAAACACGTATGCCAACGAAGAGATAGCTGCTGTCTTGATGACTGCAAAAGTAGCCCATCCCCATAAAAAAGCCGTAAATTTACCATAGATGCGGCGGAAATAGACGTATTCACCGCCCGAATCCGCCAACATACCTGCGATTTCGGCATTGCTTAAAGCACCGCAAAGGCTGATAATGCCCGCAGCAAGCCAACACCAAAGCACCAATGACGGCGATTGTAACTCTGCCGACATAGGTGCGATTTTTTTGTAAACGCCTGACCCGATTACACTGCTGATGACCAATGTAATAGCGGTCGTGAGCGTGAGCGAACGCACTAAGCTCCCTTGTTTTTGTTCCATAAAGTTATTTTAAATTCTTTCTGCAAAAGAATAAAAAAGATGGGACAAAAACGAGCAAACCCGATTTTATCTTTTCAAAAACAACAAGATGATTACGCCGACCAACACGACTCCATTCAAAATCGTCAACGTGCGCAGTTGTTTCGATTGATTGGTTTCTAACGATGCGATGCGGTCTGTTAATTCGGATTCAATAATAGATTTAAACGTACTCCGTTGTTTATCAACAATTTGTACGATTTCGGCAGAATGTGCCTCATTTTTAGTGTGAACCGAAGACTGCGTTTGCTGATGAAAATCCCGATTATCACCGCGCAAGGTTTCCAAATTTTCCGCAAAAGCCTGTTTGAATTTGCCTTGTTCAGAACGGATGCCTTCGAGTTGTGTATCCACAGATTGCACCAAATCGGATTTCGCTTGGGCATGTTTTTCGTCCAACTCCGCGAGTAAACGCCGCGTTTCCACTTGAAAGGATTGATAATGTTTCAAAATCCCTTCCAACACCGTGTTGTTTTCTTGAAATTTGTGTAGCGTCTCTGCGGTAGTGGTCTCCATTTTGCCAACATGCGCCTCGAAATGTTCCTTAAACTGCTCGGAACAAGTGGTTTTAATCGTCTCTTGAAGCGTCTCGCCCAATTGAGTCATTTCCCCTTTCAAAGCCTCCGTTTTTTCAGGCAACAAACTCGTGATACCTTTGATTTCATCTTGAAAAACACGGGCTTCCTTTAAAGCACCTTGCAACGCTGCATTATTATCATGCAACTTTTGTAAAGCGTTGCGCTGCTCTTTGTTTGCAGTCTGAACCCCGGCGTACACTTCCCCGATTTTCTTCAACTTATCTATTTCTTTCTCGAAAGTCTCCATCACGCTATCGAATTGCTTTAAGCTGCTCATAAAGTCTATGATTTAAATTTTGAAGTTGTTTTAATTTACTTTTTATCGTATCGTTGAGTAAAAAAGGTGCATCTAAATGACGAGCCAAATATACGGTTTCGTCAGGATAGTATTTTAAAATCGTATGCGCTATATATTGTTTTTGCTCCAATGATAAGGGAGCATGCGCCGCTTTTTGCAACCAACCTTCTAAAATCGGTTGTTGTTCATTCGACTTTAACGTGGTGATTTCCTGTACCACTTTTTCAAAATGACGGTCTGCCTCATGACTGCCTGTGAGATACCGTGTAAATTCTGCCATCAAACTGCCTTTCAATAAAGTCGCTTTATCAGCGGGTTTCATATTCTCCCGCGCCATGAGGTCGAAATAATCATTGCGCACAAAGATACATTGTGGATATAAATCCGCTTCATCCGTCCAGCGTTTGAACAAACTGAAATCCACCGCTACGGTCTCTTCGGATAGCTCATCTTCCAGACTTAACAATCGAAGCACTGGTTTTTGAAACGGCACTTGGTGTATTTCACACAATTTTTGCAACTGAATCCACAAATCTTCACAAGCCAAAGGCACAAAACCCGTCACATCGCGTTCGAGGATGAGCAATTCCCAGACAAGCTGTGTAACGGACAACTTGCCCGCTAACAACAATTCGACCACCAACCATTGAAATCGCATAACCGCCGTCGGTAACAATTTGTTTTGCAAATCGTCGTGGTCGAAGCCATTTAAAAGTTGTTGATACGTTTTTTGATATGGAATTAAGGCGGATTCATGGCTTTTCAATTGAGCGATGATAGCGGCAATTCCTTGTTGAAGTCGGTCTGTTGATTGTTCTACGTCATTCGCCTGCAAATGTACGGTATCTATTCCAAATTTTTTCAAATATTCATCTCGAATATTATCTTTAAGGCGTTGTCGGTCATTGAGTTTATGCGCTTGCCCGTCGATTTCAATGATTAAATTGGCTTGGGGCAAGTATAAATCCACCGATTGATTGCGAAAGACAATATTATCTGCCGCCGTCACCTCATTGATCTGCATTTCGGGCAGGAACATGGGTTGCACAAAAGCCCAATCGCCCAGATGTTGGGGTAGGATTTCCTCCAACAACCGCTTTACAGGAAAGCGTTGCAAGCGTTCATCCCCTCGAATCCGATGATGCCACACCGCAATTTCGGCATCTGAGAACATCATCATACCACCTGTGGGTTCAAAATCGGGTAGGCGATGTAAATCGCCCATGGCTTCGCTCAGAAAAAGCGAAAGGGGGGCTGGAAACCGATTTTGCAGCAGGTTTTTCAACGACAAAAACACCGGCAAGTATTGATTATCAACCGGTTGCGCATCCAAATTTTGAATCACGAACACGGGATGAGCGTGTACGTAATTCGCTGTAATTTTTTTCATATACAAAATTGCACATTTGTACTCAAATTCGATGTATGTTCACCGAATTTTTTTTTTCGCGGCAAACTCGAATATCTCAAAATGGAGCGTCAAAAGTACGAATAAGAGATGACGATTTTCATAATTCTTTGACAATAAATTCTAACTTCGGCTTAGAAATGGGTATTTTATCTTGTTTTTTTAATAGAAACGTATTTTTAAGTGGATTTGAATCCTTTTTTCGCATTTTTTTACAAAAAAAATATAAGATTTTCAACGGTGTGAGTGGTCTTGGGCAAATACGGTGAATGCCACTATTTTGATACGATAGGATTGCTTTTTTGAGGGGCATCTTCTAAAAGCGATATTTGTTGAATGATGCCGATTTTTAAGGTATCTATACTTTTTTGATTCATTTTTTGAATGATTGTTTTACAAGAATTTGAATTGCAAACTCAAAGGTAAATCAAAAAAAAATCTTTTTTCACAAAAAACACCTTTTTTTTTTGGTCAATTCAACTGAAAAGAATACCTTTGCGCTTCGTTTTTCGGAAACCGCATTGAAATGGCACATCGCCCAGATTTTCGTGGTTTTACGGGTGCTTCTCCACCCCAAACCGCATTGGCTTCCCTTAAATTTGGAATCGATGCCCATTGAAATGTTTTCTAAACAATCCGAATCAATACATCTCGCATGGCTAAAGAAGTATCTATTTACATCAAACTCCAAGTCAAAGGCGGCAAAGCAAATCCTGCGCCACCGATTGGTCCTGCCTTAGGTTCTAAGGGGGTCAATATCATGGAGTTCTGTAAGCGTTTCAATGCTGCTACGCAGGATAGGATGGATAAAGTTTTACCCGTCATTATCGCTGTTTATACTGATAAATCGTTCGATTTTGTTATCAAAACCCCGCCTGCTGCCATGCAATTATTGGAAGCAGCGAAAGGTAAAAAAGGTTCGGCGCAACCGAATCGGAACAAAATTGGTTCGGTGACTTGGGAGCAGGTACAAACCATTGCAGAAAATAAAATGCCTGATTTAAACTGTTTTTCCATCGAAGCGGCTATGAAAATGGTGGCAGGGACGGCGCGCAGTATGGGCATCACTATCTCAGGCACTGCGCCTTGGGAAGGTAAAGCGGCGTAAAAACCGTGTTAGGGAGTTCTGATATAACATTAGAACGTTATGACCTCATTTAAAAAATTGAATTAACAATGGCTAAAGTTCCTAAAAAAAGAGCCGCTATCAACAAAAAGTTTGATAATAACAAACTGCATACGTTGTTAGAAGCCCTTACAGTCGTCAAAGACGTGAATACCACGAAATTTGACGCTTCTGTGGATTTGCACGTCCGTTTGGGCGTTGACCCGCGTAAAGCGGATCAAGCACTTCGGGGTACAGTTGTGTTACCTCACGGTGTTGGTAAAAGTAAAAAAGTTTTAGTACTGTGTTCCCCTGATAAAGTGGCTGAAGCGCAGGAAGCTGGTGCGGATTTCGTTGGTTTGGAAGAGTACATCGCTAAGATTCAAGGCGGATGGACTGATGTGGATGTAGTGATTGCGACTCCAAACGTCATGAAAGATTTAGGTAAAATCGCTCGGATTTTAGGTCCAAGAGGTTTGATGCCGAATCCAAAAACGGGAACCGTGACTGCGAATGTAGCAGCAACGATTAAAGAGGTAAAAAAAGGTAAAATTGCGTTTCGCGTAGATAAAACGGGTATCGTACATGCGTCTATCGGTCGTGTTTCTTTCGCGCCTGACAAATTGTTGGATAATGCCAACGAATTAGTCAATACGCTTTTGAAAATGAAGCCTTCTACTGCCAAAGGAACGTATGTCAAAACCGTTACGGTGGCGAGTACGATGAGTCCGGGCATTAAGATTGATACTAAAACAATCAAGTAATAGAACTTTAAACTCATTCAACAAATGACTAAAGATCAAAAAGCGGACGCATTAAAGGATTTGAAAGTGAAGTTGGAAGAATATCCGTTCTTTTACTTGACTGACCCTTCCGCAATGCCCGTTTCGGCTACGAATAAATTGCGCCGCAAGTGTCACGAAGCTGGAGTCGAAATGCAGGTCGTGAAAAATACGTTGTTGGCGAAAGTGATGCGCGATGCACCTGCGGCAAAAGGTTATGCCGGATTGATGGATTCGCTTCATGGGGCAACCGCCGTTTTGTATTGCAAAAATCAAAAATTGCCTGCAAAATTGTTGGAAGCGTTCTACAAAGAGTCCAATGGTGAAAAACCGGGATTCAAAGCGGCTTATATTGATTCAGCTGTCTTTACGGGCGAAGGCGCGCTTGACATTTTGAAAAAATTGAAATCCCGCGAAGAACTCGTTGGCGAAGTCATCGGTTTGTTGCAATCTCCTGCGAAAAACGTTATTTCAGCGTTGTTGTCAGGTGGTTCAACGATTGCAGGCTTGCTCAAAACGTTGGAAGAACGTCCTGCGGAATCCGCAGCGGCAGTGACTCCTGCGGAATAATTGTTTTCAAACAATCGAATCAAAAAGATTTGATAATCAATTTTTTAAATATTAATTTTAATTCAAATTTTAAAATTCTATACAATGGCAGATATCAAAGGCTTAGGCGATCAATTGGTTAACTTAACCGTTAAAGAAGTTAACGAACTTGCATCTTATTTGAAAGATACGTACGGTATCGTTCCTGCGGCAGCAGCAGCAGCACCCGCAGCAGCAGGTGGTGACGGCGGTGGAGCAGCTCCAGTCGTAGTTGAACAAACTGAATTTGACGTAATTTTGACTTCAGGCGGCGCGCAAAAATTGCAAGTTGTGAAAGAAGTTAAAAACTTATTGGGCTTAGGCTTGAAAGAAGCGAAAGATTTGGTCGATGGCGCACCAAAAGAGTTGAAATCTAAAATCAGCAAAGCAGATGCTAATGCGTTGAAAGAGGCGTTGGAGAAAGTTGGCGCGAGCGTAGAAGTCAAATAAGATTGGCGTTTTACAAAACGTTGTGCATCAAGTCGCTGAACGAGGACTCGTTTATCGCTTCCCGCGCAATAAGGCTTAGGCGTTTGCGTTTGCAATCGCCTAAGCCTATCGTTGTCTTAGTGTTTTTAAAACACATAGTTCACAAAGGAAGACATAGAACACATAGAGGACACATAGAGGACACATAGGGACTCTTTTTTATGGATACCTTTATGCTTTCGATTCAATCTTTCTATTTTTGATTTTTATATTCAAAAAAATAGAAAAATAAGCCCTATGTTTCCTATGTCTCCCTAAGTGAACTATGTGTTTAAAAAAATGTATAAAGTATTCAAATACTCCATTTTAAGTGAAAGATTGGCTTGATTTTTAATAGTGTAAAAACTTCTAATCATTTAGCTCAAATGGGGATGCAGATTGTAAAAATACCCAAGCGTAAAGACATCCTAACCCCGATGCTAAACCACGAAAAAGCTAAAAAGCAGCTCATAAGATTTTAAGCAGAGATTTAAGTAGCTAAGACAAATCGAGCGTAAATTTCATACTTAACTTGATTGCAAATCAATCCACACATATATACATGGCAGTAGGTAACGTTCTGATGCCGGAATTAGACCGCGTTAATTTCGGCAAAATTAAACTCTCTGACCAACAGCCGGATTTGCTGGAAATTCAGTTGAAATCGTTTCACGAGTTCTTCCAATTGGAGACTACGCCTGAAAACCGTACCAATGAAGGGCTTTTCAAATGTTTCCAAGAGAATTTCCCAATTGCGGATGCCCGCAACATTTTCGCATTGGAATTTTTGGATTACTTTGTGGACCCGCCGCGTTACTCCATCGAGGAGTGTATGCATCGGGGCTTGACGTATTCCGTTCCACTCAAAGCGAAATTGCGGCTTAGTTGCAACGATGAAGAGCATGTTGATTTTGAAACCATGGTGCAAGATGTGTTTCTCGGCAACATCCCGTACATGACTCCCAAAGGTACGTTTGTTATAAACGGGGCGGAAAGGGTCATTGTTTCGCAATTACATCGGTCTCCTGGTGTGTTTTTCGGTCAAAGTTTCCATCCGAATGGAACGAAAATCTACTCCGCAAGGGTGATTCCGTTCAAAGGGGCTTGGATGGAGTTTGCTACAGATATTAATAATGTCATGTATGCGTACATTGACCGTAAGAAAAAATTCCCTGTAACAACGCTTTTGCGTGCTATCAATTTCGATACGGATAAGGCTATTTTGGATTTGTTTGGGTTGGCAGAGGAGATTGCTGCTACGCCTGAACGCCTTCGAGGTGCGGTCGGTCGGCGATTGGGCGCACGGGTTTTGCGCTCGTGGACGGAGGATTTTGTCGATGAAGATACTGGTGAGGTCGTGACGATTGAACGGAATGACATTATTTTGGAACGCGATATCGTGTTGGATGCCGATAACGTGGAGATGATTCTCGAAAGTGGCGTTGATAATGTCATTTTACAACGGGAAGATGTGGCAGAGGATTATTCAATTATTTACAATACGTTGCAAAAAGACCCGTCGAGTTCCGAAACGGAGGCGGTGAGTTACATTTACAAACAGTTGCGCGGTACGGAGCCGCCTGATGAAGATACAGCACGCGGGATTATTGACAAATTATTCTTTTCGGATAAGCGTTATAATCTCGGTGAAGTGGGGCGTTACAAAATCAACCGAAAGTTGAAAGTTGATATTGAAATGACAACGCTTGTTTTAACCAAAGAGGATATTACGGCGATTGTGAAATATTTGGTCAGTTTGATGAACAGTAAAGCGGAGATTGATGATATTGACCATTTGAGCAATAGACGTGTACGGAGTGTTGGGGAACAATTGTATGCTCAATTCGGGGTTGGATTGGCGCGGATGTCGCGGACGATTCGGGAACGGATGAATGTACGGGATAATGAAGTCTTTACACCGATTGATTTGATTAATGCGCGGACGTTGAGTTCGGTCATTAATTCGTTTTTTGGGACGAGTCAGTTGTCACAATTCCTTGACCAAACCAATCCTTTAAGTGAGATTACGCATAAACGACGGATTTCGGCACTCGGACCGGGTGGTTTGAGTCGGGAACGGGCGGGTTTTGAGGTGCGGGACGTTCATTATTCGCATTATGGACGACTTTGTACGATTGAAACGCCCGAAGGTCCGAATATTGGTTTGATTTCGACGCTTTGCGTTCACGCCAAAATCAATAAAATGGGCTTCCTTGAAACACCTTATCGCAAGGTGACGAATGGGCAGGTCATGGAGAAAATTGAATTTATGTCGGCAGAAGGCGAAGATTATATTAAGGTGGCACAAGCCAATTCGCCTTTGAATAAAGATGGTTTTTTCGATAGTGATAGAATTAAATGTCGGGAACATGGGGATTTCCCTGTTTTAACGCCTGATGAAGTCGAATATATGGACGTTGCGCCGAACCAAATTGTAGGGGTTTCTGCGTCGATGATTCCGTTTTTGGAAAATGATGATGCCAATCGTGCCTTGATGGGTTCAAACATGCAGCGTCAAGCGGTTCCGTTGTTGAAACCTGCTGCGCCGATTGTTGGAACGGGTTTGGAAGGAAAAGTAGCGCGCGATTCGCGGATGTTGTTCAATGCCGAAGGCGGCGGGGTGGTCGAATATGTGGATTCTACGGAGATTGTGATTCGGTACGATAGGACGGAGGAAGACCAATTAGTGTCTTTTGAGGACAATCGGAAGACGTATAAATTGACGAAATTTTTGCGCACGAACCAAGAAACGTGTATCAATTTGAAACCGATTGTGCGCAAAGGCGACCGGGTGGTAAAAGGTCAAATCTTATGCGACGGTTACGCGACGGACAAAGGGGAATTGGCATTGGGTCAAAACCTGAAAGTGGCTTTCATGCCTTGGAAAGGTTACAACTTTGAGGATGCGATTGTGATTTCAGAACGGATTGTGCAACAAGATGTTTTCACGTCTTTGCATATTGAACATTTTGAATTAGATGTCCGCGATACAAAATTGGGTGAAGAAGAGCTTACGCAAGATATTCCAAACGTAAGTGAAGATGCAACCAAAGATTTAGATGAAAATGGGATTGTGCGCATTGGGGCTTGGATTAATGAAGGGGATATTTTGATTGGCAAAATCACGCCAAAAGGCGAGACCGACCCGACTCCTGAAGAGAAACTCTTGCGGGCTATCTTTGGTGACAAAGCGGGCGATGTGAAAGATGCGTCGTTGAAAGCACCTCCCGGAACCCAAGGCATTATCATTGATAAACAATTGTTTGCGCGGGCGAAAAAGGATAAATTGCAGAAGCAGAAGGAAGAAGATATGTTGATTAAATTAGATAGTCAACATCAAATCGCCTTGAATGAGTTGAAAACGATTTTAGTGGATAAGATGCAAGCGTTGTTGAAAGAGCGTTCAAGTGATGGCGTAAAAACCATTTATGGCGATCCTTTGATTCCGAAAGGAACGAAATATACGTTGTCATACTTGAAAGAATTGGATTATGCGATTACAGATTATGCGAATTGGACGAATGATAAACATATCAATAGTTTGGTTTCGCGGTTATTGCACAATTACTCGATTAAGGTCAATGAAGAAGTGGGTCGTTACAAACGCGAAAAGTTTAATATCAGTATCGGGGATGAATTGCCAGCAGGCGTATTGAAATTGGCAAAAGTGTATTTGGCGAAAAAGCGGAAATTGAAAGTCGGTGATAAATTAGCAGGAAGACATGGTAATAAAGGCATTGTGAGTCGGATTGTGCGGGTGGAAGATATGCCGTTTTTACCAGATGGGTCTGCGGTGGACATCGTGTTGAACCCGCTTGGGGTACCTTCGCGGATGAACTTGGGTCAGATTTTTGAAACCGTTTTGGGTTGGGCTGGTGAAAAATTGGGTGTGAAATTCGCAACGCCGATTTTTGACGGGGCTAAAAAAGAAGAAATCTCGGACTGGGTTAAAAAAGCAGGGCTTCCAGAATTGGGTCAAACGTATTTGCAAGATGGGGAAACAGGCGACCGTTTCCATCAACAAGCAACCGTTGGCGTAATTTATATGTTGAAATTATCGCACATGGTGGATGACAAACTCCATGCGCGTTCTATCGGACCGTACTCGTTGATTACGCAACAACCACTCGGTGGTAAAGCGCAATTTGGTGGTCAACGGTTTGGTGAGATGGAGGTTTGGGCATTGGAGGCTTATGGCGCGTCCAACATTTTGCAAGAATTATTGACGATTAAATCGGATGACATCGTAGGTCGTGCGAAGGCGTATGAGGCGATTGTGAAAGGCGATAATTTGCCTGAGCCAAATATTCCAGAATCGTTTAATGTATTAGTGCATGAGTTGCGCGGTTTAGCGTTAGATGTAAAATTTGAATAGTGCAAACACATAGGTTACATAGAATACATAGGTCACATAGGTCACATAGGTCACATAGGGGCAAGTGTTTTAAAATGTAGTATCCATGTTAATTAATGTCAGTAGGTTTCAAATATCGCTGATGTTGATGCGCCGTTTAAATCTAATCTTAAAATTAGAATATCATCATTGCAAACATAGAAACACATTGGTTACATCATCCACATAGCGAAACAACTGAAAAAGTTGCTCTATGTGTTCTATGTAACCTATGTGTCCTATGTGTTTGCACAAATAGTTGGTAAATGTCTTTAAAAAAAGCACCCGTTAGCATCAATCGAGCGAATAATAGCTTCGAGAGCATTACCATCAGTCTGGCATCGCCTGACGAAATCTTGGAACGCAGCTTTGGTGAAGTCCTCAAGCCTGAGACCATCAATTACCGTTCCTACAAGCCCGAAAGAGATGGTCTTTTCTGTGAAAGGATTTTCGGTCCTGTGAAGGATTACGAATGTTACTGCGGCAAATACAAACGCATTCGCTATAAAGGCATCGTTTGCGACCGTTGCGGCGTAGAAGTGACGGAGAAAAAAGTCCGCCGCGAGCGCATGGGACATATCAAATTGGTTGTACCTATTGTACATATTTGGTTTTTTCGCTCTCTGCCGAATAAAATTGGGTATATGTTGGGGCTTTCTTCCAAAAAATTGGAATCTATCATTTACTACGAGCGTTATGTCGTCGTGAATGCGGGTATCAAACAGGCGGATGGAACCAATAACCTTGATTTATTGACCGAAGAGGATTATTTGGAAATCATGGACAGTTTGCCCAAAGAACAACAGAGTTTGGATGATTTGCATCCTGATAAATTTGTTGCCAAAATGGGTGCTGATGCCGTACATGATATGTTAGCGCGTTTGCAATTGGACGAATTGAGTTATAAATTGCGGGTTGCGGCAGCTACAGAAGGTTCGCAACAACGCAAATCAGAGGCTTTGAAACGCTTGCGCGTGGTCGAAGCATTCCGTGATGGCATGAAAGTCAAAGAAAATCGCCCTGAATGGACGGTTATTCAATATTTGCCTGTGGTGCCGCCGGAATTGCGTCCGTTAGTGCCTTTGGATGGCGGTCGTTTTGCGAGTTCGGATTTGAACGATTTATATCGCCGGGTGATTATTCGCAACAATCGTTTGAAAAGATTATTAGAAATCAAGGCTCCCGAAGTCATCTTGCGCAACGAAAAACGGATGTTGCAAGAAGCCGTAGATTCGCTTTTCGACAATTCGCGCAAATCGAATGCCGTGAAAGCAGAAGGTGGACGGGCTTTGAAATCATTGAGTGATATTTTGAAAGGAAAGCAAGGTCGTTTCCGTCAAAACTTGTTAGGAAAACGGGTGGATTATTCAGGTCGTTCGGTAATTGTGGTTGGTCCAACTTTGAAATTACACGAGTGCGGTTTGCCCAAACAAATGGCGGCTGAATTATTCAAACCGTTCATTATCAGGAAGTTAATTGAACGCGGGATTGTGAAAACGGTCAAATCGGCTAAGAAATTAGTAGATAGAAAAGACCAAGTGATTTGGGAGATTCTCGAAAATATTTTGAAAGGGCATCCTGTGATGTTGAATCGTGCGCCGACGTTACACCGTTTATCCATTCAAGCGTTTCAACCGCGTTTGATTGAGGGCAAGGCGATTCAATTACATCCATTGGTTTGCGGCGCGTTCAATGCCGATTTTGATGGTGACCAAATGGCGGTACACGTTCCGTTGAGTCACGCAGCGATTTTGGAAGCACAAATTTTGATGTTGGCATCACATAACATTTTGAATCCGCAAGATGGTTCGCCTGTAACGTTGCCTTCTCAGGACATGGTTTTGGGTTTATACTATTTGACGAAAGAAAAACGCTCTACCGAAGAAGTGAAAGTGCGCGGTGAAGGTCGTCGTTTTTACTCGTCGGAAGAAGTGATTATTGCGTATAACGAACAAAAATTGGATTTGCACGCTTGTATCCAATGCCGCGTGAAACAAGAAGACCCGAAATCAGGTCGTTTTGTACATCGGTTGATGGATACGACGGTTGGACGCGTCATTTTTAATGAAACGGTTCCATCGCGCGTGCCTTATATCAACATTTTGTTGACCAAGAAGAATTTGAAAATTGTCATCAACGATGTTATCAAACGCACGAATTTCCATGATACAGCCAATTTCTTGGATGAAATCAAGGAAATGGGCTTTTATTGGTCGTTCAAAGGCGGTTTATCGTTTACTTTGGGCGATTTGATTACGCCAAGTATCAAGGAAGAAACCTTGAATATGGCGCAAGTTGAAGTCGATGAAGTGTGGGATAATTACAATATGGGTTTGATTACCAACAATGAACGGTATAATCAAGTGATTGACCGTTGGACATTTGCGGATAATCGGGTTACAGATGCCTTATTGAAAGAACTTTCGACGCATAAACAAGGATTCAATTCCGTATTTATGATGTTGGATTCTGGGGCGCGGGGTTCTAAACAACAAATCAAACAGTTGTGCGGACTTCGGGGTTTGATGGCGAAACCGAGAAAATCGGGCGATACAGGCGGTGCGATTATTGAAAACCCGATTTTGGCAAATTTCTTAGATGGTTTGTCGGTATTGGAATACTTTATCTCGACGCATGGTGCGCGGAAAGGTTTGGCGGATACGGCTTTGAAAACGGCGGATGCAGGTTATTTGACCCGTCGTTTGGTGGACGTATCGCAAGATGTTGTCATCCGAGAAGAAGATTGTGATACACTGCGCGGTATTGAAGTGACAGCGTTTAAAGAAGGTGATAAAATCATTGAACCGTTATTTGGACGGATTCGGGGACGATACAGTTTGCATGATGTCTATCATCCAGAAACCGAACGCCTATTGGTGACGGCGGCTGAATACATTGATGATGATACAGCAGCACGCATCGAAAAGGCTGGTATTGAAGCCGTTACAGTTCGTTCTGTTTTAACATGTGAGACGAAACGCGGTATTTGTACGAAATGTTATGGCAAAAACTTGGCAACAGGACGGATTGCAGAACGGGGTGATGCTGTTGGTATCATCGCGGCACAATCTATCGGGGAGCCGGGAACGCAGTTGACGTTACGGACGTTCCATACGGGTGGTACGGCGATTACCTCGAAACAAGATTCTGAATTGATAGCGAAAGTAGCGGGCAAAATAGAGTTTGACGAAATCCTAACCGTTCCATTTACGGATGATGATGGCAAACGCAGTGATGTGGTTATTTCGCGGATTGGAGAATTAAGAATCGTCGAACCAAAAACAGGTAAAGTATTGGCAACCAATAATATACAATATGGTTCTACGATTTTTGTAAAGGACGGACAAGACATCAAACGGAATGAAAAGATTTGTGAATGGGATCCATTTAACGCGGTTATCGTGTCTGAATATCCCGGAAAAATCTTATTTGTGGACGTAGAGGAAGGTGTGACGTATCGCGAAGACCGTGATGACCAGACTGGTTTTGCGGAGAAGTTGATTATCGAATCTAAAAATCGCCGTAAAATTCCAATCATCAAGATTGTGAATGATGCGGGTGAAGATATGCGTTCCTACACCTTACCAGTGGGTTCACACATTTCGGTCAACGATGGACAAAAAATCAAATCGGGTCAACGGATTGTGAAGATTCCAAGAAAATTGGGCAAGATTCAGGATATTACGGGTGGTTTGCCGCGTGTAACCGAGTTGTTTGAAGCGCGGAATCCATCGAATCCAGCAGTCGTGGCAGAAATTGACGGTATTGTCGAACTTGGAAAAATCAAACGCGGGAATCGGGAAATCTCGATTCGCACGAAAGATGGTCAAGAACGCAAATATTTGATAGGTTTGAGCAAGTATATCTTGGTACAAGACGGGGATTTTGTTCGGGCGGGTACGCCGTTATCGGATGGAGCGACTGCGCCAAGAGATATTTTGGCAATCAAAGGACCTTTTGCGGTGCAAACGCACTTAGTGAATGGGGTTCAAGAAGTCTATCGTTCTCAAGGCATTGCGATTAATGACAAGCATATTGAGGTGATTGTTCGCCAAATGATGCGCCGTTTGGAAATCGTAGATCCGGGTGATACGACGTTTTTGGAAGGCGAAGCCGTTGAAAAATACGAATTTAATGAGCAAAATGACTTTGTTTACGACAAAAAGTTTGTCATCGAACCGGGCGATTCCAATCGCTTGAAAGCGGGACAATTAATCACGTTGCGTCAAGTGCGCGAAGAAAATTCGTTTTTGAAGCGCAATGATAAAAAACAAGTCGAATTTAGAGACGCAGTAGCCGCTACTTCGATGCCGTTATTACTCGGTATTACCAAATCTTCTTTGGGCACAGAGAGTTGGATTTCCGCCGCATCGTTCCAAGAGACGACCAAAGTATTGAGTACCGCCGCAATCGCAGCGAAAAAAGATGGTTTGGCAGGCTTGAAAGAAAATGTGATTGTGGGCAAACGCATCCCTGCGGGAACAGGCTTGCGCGAATATCAAAACTTGTTCGTGACCACCAAATCCATCTACGAAGCCAATAAAGCGAAAGGCTTGTTGGATGATTTGGATATGGATTATGAGGAGGAATTTGTGGGTGATGAAAATGAATTATAACGAATTTGTGTAATAAAAGATGATACAGCTTGCAGTAAGTTTTAGACTTGCTGCAAGTTTTTTATTTATAAAGTATTGATAATGAAATAATTGTATTTGTAATTATTTTTTCAATAAAAAACATTAATAAAATGGGCTTACAACTTAAAATTTTTCAAGTTCGATGTGGAGACGCAATAAGAATTTGTTATGGTGATAGCATGGATTACAATATTTTTATTGATGCTGGTTATTTAAAGTCTTATCTTAAAACGATAAAAAAAGAAATAAATGAATTAAAAAGTACAAGTAAAATTCATTTATGGATACTTACACACATAGATAGAGATCATATTAATGGTGCGATTGCATTTTTAAATGACGGAAGTTTTAATCATAAAGATATTTTACAAGATATGTGGTTTAATCTTGCGTCTGGAGTTCCCATATCATCCACCTCTGATAAAATAGGTTTTGCAGAAGGCATCAAGGTAAGGGATAAATTATTAGAATTATCTATATCAGTTGATGAAAATATTTCAAATGAAAGAGGGTTTCATGAACTTGGCGGAGCTAAAATAACTGTTTTGTCTCCTAATGCGATTGGTTTAGACAATCTGAAAACAACTTGGATTGAAGAAGAGGCGGAAAGTGATTTCACTGCAAGCAAAGAAAATGATTACTCGGCTATCATTGAAGATTTGGCAAAATTACCCGACGAAAAAGAAAATAATGCAGATATTGCAAACCACAGTAGTATTGCCTTTCTATTTGATTATCAATCTGTTAGAATTTTATTTTTAGGTGATGCGCATTCTTCTGTTATAGTAGAGTCACTTCAGAATCCGAAATTGGGATATTCAGCAGAAAAACCTTGTAAAGTAGATTATGTAAAATTAGCACATCATGGGAGTAAATGGAATTATGAGCATTCATTGCTAAATATAATTGATTGTAGCAATTTTATTATTAGTGCGAATGGCGGTGGTACTTACAATTTACCGAATAAAATCGTTTTAGCTAAAATTTTATGTCATCCAAAACGGAATTTAAAAAAACAAATTAGCTTTATTTTCAACTATGACAATCGAACTTTAAAGAGTATCTTTGCCGTAGATGAAGATGCAATGACTAAATATAATTTCAGATGTTTATATCCCGAAGCCGAGCAAAATGCTTATATTATTGACTTAGATTGTTAAACAATGACTTACATAGAAAAATTAAACAAACTCGTTGTCAAGATAACCTCTAAAGGAATTCAAGGTAGTGGCATCTTATTTTTGCCTAACTCAAAATCAGAAATGGTTTATGCTATTACTGCGAAGCACTGTATTTATGGTGATAAATTTGATAACAATGCTACAAATGCAGATGTGAAGATTGAATATTTACCAAAAGGTAATGGTAATTATGGCATGTATCAGTTGCAAGATACTGATACAATCATGGCAAAAGGCTATGACATTGCTGTTTTGAGAATACCTAAAGAACATATTGAAATCATTATTGGCGAAATACCTTGTCTAAAATTAGCAAATCTAAGTACTAACGAGCAAAAATGTTCTTTTAAAGGCTATCCTAAAGCAAAAGGGCATACACAAGCGCGAACCATAAAAGATTTAACTATTATTCATGAAGATAGTACATCCGCTATTTTTCATATTAGAACACATGATACTTTATCAAATGAATACGAAGGGGCAAAGGAACTTGCAAAAGGGTATTCTGGGAGTGCTGTTTTTGTTGGATTGGAAAATGATATTTATTTATTGGGAGTGGTATCTGAAATTGAAGATTGGAATAATCGTTTTCCATGTGTGAAGATCAATCATATTGCAGAATTAATAGATATAAAATTGGATTTTCAAACAATACCCAGAATTGAAAACACATTTTCCATAGAAAAGGAAAAAAATACAGGAAGTACTATCAATATCCCGCACGCTATCAATGATATTAAAGAAGTTTTACCAGATATTTGGTATAACAAAATACTTGAAAAAGTGGAAAAAGATTTGAAAAACTATAATCCTCAAAGAGCATTAGAATACATTGAAGATATTATTAATTCGATTGAAAAAAATGGGAATTATGATTTTAAACTTATGGCACGCCTTAAATATTTGAGAGGTTATTGCAAAAGCGAAAAGGGCGGACAAGAAGGCTGGATAGATGATTTTTTATATGCTTATGCGTATGAACCTAAAAATATACGTTATCAAGAACAGGCTCTTGTAGCTCGTATGTGGAAAAAAGAATATACTAAAGCCGAAAAATTGATTAACGAGATTAGTAAAAAGGATCCTTACAATATAACTGCTTGGGCTGCTAAATATGTCATTCAAGATGCTGTGGAAATACCTGATTTGATACTTGAAGGAGGATATGAACTACAATTTAAAGGCATAGCGGGAAATTTTCTACTCAAAAACCAAGATTATTCGAAATTAGAATCTCTTTTTAATGATGAAATAAGTAGATGGGAAAACCCTAATGTAACATTTGAAAACAAAAATTATTGGCTATTATTGATCAATATACAATTAGGAAAGATAATCCATCAGCAATCTTTTTTTATTTTTGCTTATATTCGCTCGGAAATACAAAATCATCCTAAGTTATCGCAAACGATTCAATTATTGTCAAAGATACTTGAGTATTTCGACAAGACCGAAAAGCGTAAAAGCCTTATGGTGTATTATTATATATTAGCATATGGCAAGTTCCTTTTAGAGCCTACTATTCAAAATGTAACAACCTTAGTAGCTCAGTTTGAGCAGTTAGATAAGAAAAATAAAAAAGACTACCTACATCTTACAGTTGCTGCGTTTATTCAAACCAGTCAATTTAAGGAAGCTATTGCGTTTATAAATCAACAAAAAGAGGTTCACCATCGGTTCTATTATATGCAGGCATATGCTTATTCACAATTGAACCGTTTTGAAGAAGCAGAAAAAGCAGGAAAAGTATATTTTGATAATCTGGAAGTGTTTAGTATTAGGGAAACATTACAACACTTTATAGCTTTTTTAGGTGATATTGTCAGAAATAGTTCTAAAAAAATCAGCTATTATGACGAGTATTTCAAACAAGGGAAATTTCAAGGTGATTTCTCTTTAAAAATAGCTGCCTTCGCTGCCTTTTTTGAAATTTATACCACAGATCAAGTTGTTAATTTAGCAAAAGAACTATCCACAAGAGAAGAGCTAAAATCATATCCTGAATTCTGTTTTCTAATTTGTGCAGTTTTGCGTCAAAGAGAACAATTTCTATTATCTAATACCATTTTAAAATACAAAGTGAATTTTAATATATATAATCAAGAGTATGATTTATATATTTTTAATTTATATAATGCTCGCACTGATGCTTGTCACCTCTTAGAATTATTGGAAAATCGGCGAAAAAAAGGTGTAAAACCTTACGATAGAGATTTTATCGGAATGGAATTGAGTTTGTTAAAGGTAATTCCAGATTATGCTCAGATATTAGAAATTATGGAAATTGGGCTTGCGCAAACTGAAAATGATACTAATTTTATTTTGAACAAAATTCGCGCTCTTTATGAACTGAATAAAATTAAGGAACTTCAAAGTTTTATTCAAACCAAACGAGCTATTTTTAAATCTTTTAGTCTTGAAGACATTCAAGACGTAATCCCATTTGTTTTGACAGCTGGGGATTATAGTCTTATTGGGGAAGTGTTACATCCATTTGCTTTGGATAAAGAGAATATTGAAGCGCGAAATTTATACTATAAACATTTTTTGTTAACGGCAAAAGATAGCAAATCACTTGAATCATTGACTAATACAACAATGAATTGTTTTATTGAAATAGAAAACAATAAAACAACCAAATTTTATCGTGTCAATCAGAATACAGCTAAAAAAGATAAGTTTATCAAATATTTATTGGATAATAAGTTTAAAGTAGGCGAACTATTTGAATATGATAAAAAATTTTATCCAAAATCGTATAAGATAATCAATATTTATAATGAATCTATTGGTTTAGCAAAAGAAATTCATAAGAGTATATCTGATAATGAGGACCCAAGTATGCCCTTTAAATCTTTTAAAATACCAGAAACAGATATTGTGGGATCAATAGATGAATTGATAGCAGAACAGTTGGGTACTAATGACGATTTAGAAAAAGTGGATAAAAGACAACAAGAATTGGATTTGATTGAGAAATATAAAACAGGTGAATTGTCGTTTTCTGCAATGGTCAAGTATTGCCATCATAATCCTCTTCAAACGTACTATGAATTATTGAGCCAACATTGCCTAAAAATATTGCCGCTACCTGTTTATAAAAATGCGATTGTTTCTGATAAGACACATTTTATATTGGATTTCACCACCATTCCTTTATTTTTTGAATTATCTAAACGATTCAATATTTCGTTTCGTAAGAAATTTATTATCTCTTATTTTGTTGTATCCAGATATAAAACAATCTTACTAAATTTAGAACATAGTCTTGCCAATTCTGATTTTTATTTTATGGCACCTGACAATCAAAATCCTGCGCAATATGTGAAAGAATTACTTGACTGGATTGAACAAAATTGTGAAATACATCTTGTTAGAGAAAAGCTCAATGAAATTGTAAAAAGCGTAGACAAAATTAGATCCAATGCTGATATTTTTGATTACTTGATGGATACTTATTTTCTTGCAATTAGAGAAAATCATGTTTTAATCTCGGATGACCTTGCTTTTGCTCAAGTCGAGCTACATTTATTGGCAAATCGGGACTTAATCAGTTCAGAAAAATATTTGAGGCATAATTTTCCTGATATATATGAGCCTCAAATTTTGGAGCATTTGCTGAAATTTAATTATGTGGGTTTGACATTAAGTATACCAAGAGTATCTGAGCAATTGAGAAAGTACTTGAATGGAGAGGATAATTATTATGAGAAGTGTCTTCCGAATCTTGTGGCAACAAATAGTATGAAGCCAGAAATAGCCGTTGAAAGCCTATCACTTGTCCGAATCATTTATACTTATGGAGCGAGTTGGGAACTTAAAAAACAAGAAACGCAAAGGCTTTTTAAAGTTACATTAGAGGGTATAACTGATATTTTACCTATCGAACAGATTGGACTTATATTGGTATTAATCGAACTTCAATTAATACTATTTTCTATTGAATGGATTGAATCAGTGCAGGAAGACTTTATAATTGCATTTGAAACTTTGAGCCCAATACAAAGTGTTGAAAATTCATAGAATTGCTCATAATTTTTTTCTTAGTACATGACAAAAAAGGCGCGGATAATTCCCCCGCAGATTTTTTGCGCAGATTCGCGCCGATTTTCCAAATTTTAGTTTAAAAATTGGCGCGAATCTGCGCAAAAATCTGCGAAATCTGCGGGAAAATGTATCACAACCTTTTTTGCCATGTACTGAGAATTTTTTTACAAACTAAAAGTGCGCTCCTTTTCAAAAGGGGCGCACTTTATTTACTAAATTGTAATAACATCCAAATAAACACCATCCAAATGCGCAAAATCTTTATCAGCAGTCAGCAAAGTGAGCCCAAAAACAGCACCTGTTGCCGCAATCCAGAGGTCATTTTTGCCCATATTGCGCGACGAGACAGGGCGATTTGTTAATTTACATTGACTAAAAGCGTCTATTTCGCCATAGCGTTGAAGAATATCATCATCATCAATTTCCAAGACGATAAATTCTTGACGCAATTGCCCGATTGCAAGTAATCGGCTGATACCCCATTTATTGCGCAACGCCAAAGAATATAATTCACCCAACGAAACGACTGAAATAAAATTTCGGGTTGTTGCAAAATGATAGGTACGGTCCAGTTCGTACCACTGAGCATTGGCTCGCAGCAACAATAATAAAAGGTTGGTATCAAAGAGCATATCTTTCATAGTAGCTTGTTTTTGAAATGAATTAAGGGGTTAATTGAGCTAATAAATCCTCAATTGGTTCTTGCAAATCCATCGCAAGCGCAATCTTTTTTAAATTTTCCATATTGGTGCCGCGATAATTTTGTGCTTTCGCCATTTCGTCCAATGATTTGGATTTGCGAACGGGGCGAATCACTTTGCGAATCGGAGCCTCTTGCGGAATCTGTTCCAACATTTGAGCAACCTTTGTTTTTTTAGGTTTCGGCAACTTCGGTGTTGGAAGCACCTGTTGAATTTCAATATACGGGAGCGTTTTGATAAATTCCAAAAATGCCGCCATATATTGGTCTTGAATTGCTAATTGGATTTCGGACATGTTACAAGGTTTTTAATGAAACAATACACAAAGATATGTAAATTCTTACCATTTTGAACAAAAAAGAGAGCCAAAACCGCTAACGTAAAAGGCTTGTTGGATGATTTGGAGATGGATTATGAGGAGGAATTTGTGGGTGATGTGCATGAATTAAAACGTTCCTACGGAATGACAAAGTACGGAAAGATACCAAGTGCTGCAAGTGGTGAACTTGTGGCACTTTTTTTATAAACGGTTTGTTTTTTGCTTGAAATTTTTTAATTATAAAAATCAAATTTTGTTTGATTTTATAACATAACATGCGCAAACTTTGTATTTTTAGAAACCAAATTTATAAAATGTAATAAAACACATTGCTTTTATATTTCAAACGGCTATATATTGTTAACAGAATTTTATTTTTTGTATGTAAAAACAAAAAATAACAATTGATATTTTCAAAATTTTTATGAACAATAAAAATGTATGTTTTTTTATGAAAAAAAATTAGTAATTCTCCTTTGCATTAACCTATATTGCCCCAAAATTGGTACGAATCCAATTTAAAATAGAGTCGAATTATAAATATAAACCATTTCAAAACAAGGCGTTATCCGCCAAAAAGGATTCTTAACGGGCGCGAAAAACCGTTGTGAACTTTTTTAACCAAAACTTTTTGTTATTAAAAAACAAACCATTATGATTGAAACCAATGTAAAATTAGTGGAACTGGACTTATTGGTTCAGGAGGGGAAATTGGTCGAAGCGGTCGAACGCTTTTTCGCTGATGATGTCAAATCTTACTCGACGGTGGCGGATATGACCTTGAACAAAGCCGAAAAAATTCGGCGCAATCGGGAGTTTATGATGGGCGTTGACCGCATTAACAAAATCACGTTGCACAGTCATTCGATGGGCAATGAGGTGAGTCATTCCGAATTTACCTTTGATTTGAAAATGAAAGATGGGTCGAATTTCGTCATGAACGAAGTGATTCGACGCATTTGGCGTGATGGCAAAGTCATAGACGAGCGTTATTTTCCGGGAGAAGAATCCAAAATGGCGGTTCAAACTAAATTTGTCAATGAAGCCCGAAAAATGCCGATTCAAATGAATATCGTGCATGAAGTGGCGGATATTGTGCAAAAAGTGGTTGAAAAACCCGTTACGCACACGTTTAATTTGACCAAACATGTGGCTGTTATCAATACGCAAACGGTTGAAAAACGCGTTCCATTGATTCAGCAAAAGGTGGTTGAAAAACAAGTGCCGCATCTTATCGTTTTAGAGGTTGAAAAACCGGTCATTACGGAGAAAATCGTGGAACGCCCTGTACATCACAACATTGAATTGACCCGTGAAAAACCCATCATCAATCAAAAAATCGTCGAAAAAGAAGTGCAACATGAGGTAACTGTGATGCACGAAAAACCGATGATTCGGGAAAAAGCGATTGAAAAAACGGTTCCACATGAAGTGGTGTTTACAGTGGAAAAACCTGTGATTACGCGCCGTGCGATTGAAAAATCGGTGCCGCATGAGGTGACTTTTACCGTTGAAAAACCTGTGATTACCCAAAAAGCGATTGAAAAGCCTGTTCAACGCGAAGTGATTTTTACCATCGAAAAAGCGGTTATCAATCATAAAACGATTGAAAAACCAGTGGTGGTGGAGGTTTTGAATGAAAAACGCGTCCCAACAACGCGTGAAATCACGGTTGAACGAATGGTTCCAACCCTGAAAGAGGTGTTTGTGGATAGACCGCTTGTAACGCAAAAAATGGTGGAACGTCCTGTCCATAAAGAGATTGTGTTGAATAGAGAAGTGGCGAATTACACGGAGAAAATCGTGGAAATGCAAGTGCCTATCGTGCGCGAAAAAGTGGTTGAAAAACAAGTGGTGTATGAAGTCATTGTTGAAAAAGAAATCCCTGTGCGCCGCGAAGTGATTATTGAACGCGAAGTGCCTGTGATTGTGGAGAAAATTGTGGAAAAACGCGTCGAAATCATCAAGGAAAAAATCGTGGAACGCCCTGTCGAGCGCGAAGTGATTATTTACAAAGATGTTCCCGTCATTAAATATAAGGTTGTGGAACGCCCTGTCGAGCGCGAAGTCATTATTTATAAAGAAGTGGCGGTTATCAAAGAGAAAATCGTCGAGAAAAAAGTCGAGCGCGAAATCATTATTGAGGTGGAAGTGCCTGTGATGAAGCAAACGATTGTGGAGAAAAAAGTCAATCATGATACAGTGGTTGAAAAAACAGTGCCTGTAGAACGCACGATTACGTTGAAACGCGATGTGGCGAAAATTAAAGAAGAGTTTGTCGAAAGACAAGTGCCTGTGCTTCAACAGAAAATGAATGATAAAAAAGTGAACTATACGATTGTAACAGAGAAGGAAATCCCTGTGAATCATACAGTTGAGTTGAAAAAAGAAGTACTCGTTTTGACGGAAAAGGTCAAAGAAGTGCCTATCAAAGTCGAAATCGAAGTACCAAAAGCGGTGGTGACAGAGGTGAAAGTGGAAAAATTAGTCCCATCTTTCAAAGAAGTGATGGTAGAACGCCCTGTTCAATTGATTAAAGAAGTGGTGAAGGATGTGCCTGTGGAACGCATCATTGAGTTGCGCCGCGAAGTGCCTGTGATTAAAGAAGTTTATAATGATGTGAAAGTGGATAAAACCATTTCGTTTAACCGCGAAGTGCCTGTTATCAAAGAGGTGGCGAATGAGGTAAAAGTGGATAGAACGGTGTCATTTAACCGCGAAGTGCCTGTGATTAAGGAAGTTATGAATGAGGTAAAAGTAGAACGTCAAATCCCTGTTCGCCGTGAAAAAGCGGTGATTAAGGAAGTGGTGAACGAAGTAATCGTGAATAAAACCATTCCTGTTATGCACGAAGTTGCTAATGTTAAACATAATGTTGTGACAAAAACGGTTGACCATATAATTGCTGTTCAAAAACAAGTGGCGAATATCCAAGAACGCATTACTGAAAAACCTGTTTTGATGGAGATTATGGTGGATAAAATGGTTCCTGTTAGAAAGGAAATCAATGTTGAGAATGAAGTATTGGATTTGAAACAAAATATTGTCAACAAACCTGTGGTGCGCGAAATTACGTTGACACGGGAAGTGCCGCAAATTCAAGAACGACATATTGAGAAAAATGTGCCTGTATTGCAAGAGCGCATTGTCGAACGCCCTGTGGTGCGAGACGTATTGGTAGAGAAGTTTGTGGATAGACAAGTGGAATTAGTCATTGAAAAAAGAACGGAAAAACCCGTGATGAATTTGGTCGAAAGTACGAGCGATGCGGAATTGCGCCAAAAAGCAACCCGCAAAGAAGTGGTTGCAGGACGCGATATGCCTGTAACGGAATCTAAAATCACTACGACGACGACCACAACCACCACGACGAATGGCGGTGTTAAGGTGGAAATCAAAGCGGATGGCATCAAACGCGATGATTTGGGTCGAATTTTCGGGATTCGGTATTGGGTTGCGGATTATTTGAATATGAATGGTATTTATACGTATCGGCATTTGATGGAGGCAGGCGTACCGCGTTTGCGCGAATTGATGACGAAAGGCGGAGTTCGTTATTCAACGTTGAACCCTGATTCTTGGGTGAAACAAGCTAATTTTGCGATGCGCGGCGATTGGGATTCGTTGAAACAATGGCAACGCGATGATTTGAAATTAGTGGAAGGGATTGGTCCGAAGATTGAACAATTGTTGAATGACGCAGGTATCATCACTTTTGAACAATTGGCTGCCACGCCTATCGAAAAAATCCAAGCGATTTTAACGGCGGCAGGACCGAGATATTCGATTCATGACCCTAAAACTTGGGGTCGCCAAAGCCAAATGGCAGCAGATGGCAAATGGGAAGAATTGAAATCTTGGCAACAAGTGTTAGATGGCGGGAAAGAATAATGTTTGAATTAGGTTTTTTTGGATTTGAAGGATTATTCGGATTGAAATCCGAATAATCCTTCAAATCCAAAAAAACCTAATTCAAACCCCGTATCGTTTAATAATTCAAGCCTAACAAAAAGCCTATCGTGAAATTCGCATCCCAATCAAATACAAATTCTTTACAGCCCGTTGCATCGCTCACGGCTTTGTAAATATTGATACCACTTTTGGTTTTCGCTTTATCCGAATTGTAAGCGGTTGCTGCATTCAACACGGTGTAACGCTCTTTGCCTTGACGGACTTGTTGCGCCAATTCAAATGGAACACCGCCAATGATAAAACAAGTTTCGCGTTTACCCGCAGGCACTTTTGCTGCTTTTGTTTTCACATCGGCGTAAACATCCGTATCCGTTTTACCATCTTGAAAATATTTCGCGCCGAAACTTTCCAAACTCGTCACCGCACCTTTGTCCGACCAAGTAATTTTGGTATTGCCCGAACCAATATCTACGACAAAACCATTGCCTTCATAAGTTTTGGGTAAAGCACATTTCGCACCCAACTTGCCTTCCGATTCTGCGGTCACGGTATTGACGTAAAAACCGCGTTGTTTCAATAATTCAATGATTTTAGCGGTCATTGGCACTTTTTGCGCCCCCGAACTGATAACAAAATGCACATTTTTCGGCAGCACCCCATAATCGGTCATCCCTGTAATGTACTCCACCAACTTTGATTTGATTTCCGTATCATTCGTCAATTTATCATAGACGAGACTGGCACCAAAATCCGCTTTTTTCAATTCCCAATTTTTTTGCGCATCCACATTGATAATGAAGGAGTTAAAACCACTCGCACCCAATTCCACGACCCCTTTCAATTTACCATTTTCGGGAGTCGGGTTGTTGTAAATAAATTTTGGACGCGCCCCTGTATTCGCGGGCGGTGCGACCGGTTTATTGGCTGAAGTGGGGGTTACAGGTGTTGTGGCAGGTGCTGCTGCGGGTGGCGCAGGATTAGTCCCCGTTTTCGGAGCAGGATTTGCGCCTTGATTCGCCGTTTGAACGGCAGCAGTGGCATCATTTGCGGTAGCACTTGCCGCTTCTTTGGTCGTTAGCTCTGTTTTTTTGCCAAAACCGAGCTTCGGGGCAATTTTCTTAAAAGCAAAAAAAACACCCAAAACAATACCGACTGTCAATAAAAGTCGGGAAAAAGGAGTCAAACGATTCATTAGAATTGGTTTTAATACAGTTTGTAAAAACTTAAAAAGATTTGCAATAGTACGTTTTTTTTTGAAATAGTATGCCTAAAAAATATCAGTGCGATACAATTGGAACGCGGATGACACGGATTAGGCGGATGAGCGCGGATTTTTTTATATGTTTGTTCACAATTCAAGCAATATTCAAAGAAAAATCCGTGCGAATCCGCTCAATCTGCGTCATCCGCGTTCCAATTATCCTTTATTTTCCAAAACACCTTAAATATGGTATTGTCGCAAATATAAAAATGCTATATTTTTGCAATATTTAACAATATTTTGAGCCAAAACTCGATTTTTAAAACTTAAAGTTGAGGCAATATTTCAACAAACATTAGAACCCATGATGTTAAAAAAACAATCCTATGCTTCCGCATTAGCGACTTGTAGCTTGATGCTCATTTTGTTATTCTCTGCGTGTAAACCCGAAGTCCAGACTCCAACCCCGCCCGCAGCTCAGGTCGTGAAAAGCTTCGATTCCAAAGTGGTGCAGCAATGGAATAATCTTTTTTTAGATGTCGAACGATATGCGACGGTCTATCGCCCTTGTCCTGCGGCACGCGCTTTGGGCTACATGGGTTGGGCGGCGTATGAAAGTTGTGTTGCAGGAATGCCTGATTATCAATCGCTTGCGAATTTGCATCCTGCCTTACGGTTGCCAAGTGCGGAAAATGGCGCAACTTATAATTGGCCTTTGGTGGTCAATGCGGTGTATGCGACGATGTTTAAAAAGTTTTTTGCCAATGTGCAACCAACCGATTTATTCAAAATTGCGACGTTGGAAACCTCTCTTAGCAACCAATTACGCGTAGGACTTTCGGCAGAGGTGACCACTCGTTCCGAAGATTATGGCAAGCGGGTTGCGGAAGCGGTGTATGCTTTTTCGGCAACCGATACCGTTACGCATGACAAATATTTAAATCCAAGACCCAGCAATTACACGCCGCCTGTTGGACAGGGCAAGTGGAAAGTAACGGCTCCGGGCAATCAAGCGGCGATGTTTCCGTACTGGGGCGGTGGGCGAATGTTTGCGTTGAAGGATGCCGAAAAAACGGCGCGCCCACCTTTGGCATATTCGGAAGACAAAAATTCACCTTATTATACGCAGATGTTGGAAGTGTATAGCACGACTGCACCTCAAACGAGTGAAGGACGGTGGATTGCAGAATTTTGGAGTGATGATGTGTTAGGATTTACGTTTTCACCGCCGTCTCGATGGGTAGCGATTTTAAATCAAGTGTTGTCCAAAGATAAAATCAATTTAGAAACGGCTGTTTTTGCGGCTGCAAAAGTGGGTTTGGCGTTAAATGATGCGTCTGTGGCGTGTTGGCACTCGAAATTTTATTACAATTTGGAACGTCCTGTTACGTATATTGCCAAAAATATTAATCCAACTTGGAATATTATGACTTTGACGACCAATAATTTCTTGGGCAGTACGCCACCATTTCCGGGCTATCCGTCTGGACATTCAACGTTTGGCGCGGCGGCGGCGGAAGCTTTGGTCAGCGTATTCGGTAGCAATTACACCTTGACCGATAGATGCCATGAAGGGCGTACCGATTTTGAGGGCAGTCGCCCGCGTACTTTTGAGTCCTTTTATGATATGGCGGTTGAAAATGCATATTCGCGGATACCATTAGGCGTGCATACGCGGCAAGATTGTGAAGAAGGCTTGCGTTTAGGGTATATTGTTGGGCGGCGCGTCAGTCAGTTGCCCTTTAAAAAATAGAATCAAGAAGGGAGGAATGGTAGGATACAATTGGAACGCGGATGACTCGAATTGGGCGATTCTTTTATTTCAACTACTTATTCCTACAATTCCTTCCTTCTTGATTGTAAAATGAAGAGGTGCGAGATTCAAACCGTACATTCGGGATGCTATAACTTTATATTTTTTGTCTTAAATGCTTAGGAATCAATAATTTATCGATGATTTCAAAACATAATTCGATGCCAATCGCCAATAACGCAGACGGTATTGCGCCGCGTAAAATCAACTCCGTCTGATTCAATGCCAAACCTGTCACGATAAATTCACCCAATCCGCCCGCGCCAATAAAAGCTGCCAAGGTTGCCGTACCGACATTGATGACGGCGGCAGTGCGAATCCCCGTTAAAATCATCGGCATTGCCAAAGGCAACTCAACATGCCACAATTTTTGTAAGGGATTGAGTCCAATCGCGGTCGCAATTTTTTTCAAAGTTGGGTCAATGGAGCTAAAACCAATCACCGTATTGCGCAAAATCGGCAAAAGGGCGTATAAAAACAGCGCGACAATCGCGGGCAAAACGCCAATGCCTAAAAAAGGTATCATCAAAGCGAGCAATGCGATGGACGGAATCGTTTGCAAAATGCCCGTCAAATACAACAGGGGTTTGGAAAATCGGGGAAATCGATGCAGTAAAATCCCAAAAGGAACGGCTACCAAAATGGCGGCTATCAAAGATAATAACGTTAATTTTAAATGTGTAAAAATATGATTCAGAATATCTTGCATCGTAGAAATGGATTCAACGGGTTTATTTTGAATCATTTTTTGAGCGGCTAAAAAATCTTGCGCAATTTTTTGATGCGTTTGTTTTTCAAATAACGCTAATGAATTGAGGCGTTGCATCGTCGTATCGTTGAGGGTATGCCCCAACTTTTCCAACAAATTTTTGGCTTTTTCGGGCAACGCGCTCCGATACAAAGCTAAGGCTTCGTATTTCGGGAAAAAATGCAAATTATCTTCCAACAGCGTAAAACCATATTTTGCAATTTCACCATCCGTTGAATAAGCATCCGTTAACTCAATTTCGTGATTCATAAGTGCTTGATACGCAATACCATGTTCCAATCCAGTCGCTTTTAAAGTCAGTTGATACGCTTTTGACAAATTGCCCCAACCATCTTCGCGTTTCAAAAATTCATAACTCAATCCAGCCCGCCATTCGGGATGCGCCGCCAAATCGGTAATCGTTTTAAGCGGATATTTTCGAGCTAAATCGGGTGACAAGGCGAGTGCATACGTGTTGTTGAAACCAAAGGGGGCTGATATTTCAAGTTGAAATTGGGTTTTCAACTTTTGGTTCAATGAATCAAGGTTGGTACTTTTTTGTTTTAAAATTTCGGCGGCAATCGTCCCAGAATATTCTGGATAAACATCAATCGAACCCTTTTTCAATGCCTCAAAACTGATAGCCGTACCGCCTAAATTAAATTTTCGTTCGATTTTAAACCCGCCATCTTCCAAAATCTGCGCAACTATTTCTCCTAAAATATAGGATTCATTAGAATGTTTTGTACCTACTTTCAAGGTCGTTTGCGCCATTATAGGCAAAATTATTTTGAAAATCAATAGAATACAAATTAAATATTTTTTCATACCATTTTTATTTTTGAATGATTTTTCCATTTTCGAGCCAAACCAATTCACCTGCAAGCGTCTCCGCTTCTTTCAAATCATGCGTTACCAGCACAACCGTACAAGGCTCCGTTTTTTGAATCAACAAAAAGTATTGATAAATATTATTTTTCGTCTCCGCATCTAAGGCTGCAAACGGCTCATCCATCAATAAAATCGACGGTTTCAAAAACAAAGCGCGACATAAACCTGCCCTTTGCGCCTCTCCACCCGAAAGTTCATAGGGATATTTTTGAATATACGAATGAGGCAATTGCACCATATTAAGCAAAAAATCGAACCGTTTTTGAATGCTTTCCAACGGCATTTTCGTAATTTTGCCCAATAAACAGATGTTATCATACAAATTCATATGCGGAAATAAACCCACTTGTTGTACGACATAACCCATTTGCAAACGCAATTGCGCTGCTTTGGTGTAATCAAAATCGTTCCCAAAAACACGTACTTTACCAATAGATGGTTTCACCATACCATTGATTAATTGCAATAAAGTAGATTTCCCACTACCACTTTTGCCCAATAAGGCTGTAATGCAATTCGTTGAAAATGAAAGGTTTATATTCGATAAAACTTCTTTTTCACCGTATCGTTGCGCGATATTTTGCAATTCAATTACCTGTTTTTTTATCATAAAACCGTTTTTTTTTATTTCATAAGTTCTTGATTTTCGCTGAAATTTTTCGCTGAAAAAGTATTTTCCAGCAATTTCCGCTTTGGAAAAAGTCGATACAATTGGAACGCGGATGACGCGGATTGGGCGGATTTGCACGGATTTGTTTTTTTATACAAAATTTTCTTTAATTTTTTATGCTTTTTCAAAATAAAATTTCAATTGAATCGAAAAAAATCCGTGCAAATCCGCCCAATCCGCGTCATCCGCGTTCCAATTGTATCGGCATTTTTAAAAGCGGAAATTGCTGAGTATTTTCTACTTAAATCCGTGTACAACTTTCGCAAAGTGTCTTTTTGACAAAATTTGTCAAAAAGACACTTTGCGAAAGTTGTACAGGCATTACACCAACTGATGAACATGATTTTTTAAAACCTTCATATTATTTTCCAAAAAGGCTAATAATTCTGGCGATTTTTGACTTGCATCCGATTTGACATACGAGTATCGATAAACACCCCGACAAATCAAACCCAATCGTTGTTTGAAATCAACGCCTTCGCGCAAATCAATCGACGCATCATCGACGGGTTTCATATCACCGCGCTGACAATACATCGCATAACTCGCTCGCGGCGCAGACGCGTACTTGCTGCTGCGGCTTCCCCAATGATACAAGTACTGATCCCAAGCAGATAAACAACCACCTGCAATCGGCACAGCCCGCACATCTTCCAATTTAAATTTGGTTGCGCCCTGTTTTAAATCCGAAATTGCCAAATGATATTCTGGGTCGCGGTGTTTTGGCAAAACATACATGCAAGAGTTTAACGGCGTGGAATCATTCACGGTTATCCACAACGTGAGTACGGTCGGCTTGCCATCCGCATCTATCGCATGCAAATATTCCAAATCTCGGTGCGGTTCAAAACCTTTTCCATCATTGCTCGCTTCGATGTAATACACCCAAAAGTTAGGAATCATTGTGTAATCATCCCCCAAAAGATGCTTCATAATGGGGTCAAAATAGTTAAATGCTTCATAAAATACATCGTAAATCAAGGCAAACAGGACTGGAAAACCTGCCATTTTAACAGTTTCAATACATTCTAACATTTGCGTTTGCATCGCCACAGGCAACATAGGCACGGTTTGAAAATAACCTTCATCCTGCATAAAAGATTGATAATCAGCTAATTGTGCTGCATCAATTTTCGCTGTTTTGAGCCTATCTACGGCAAAATCAGAAACGGACGCATTCGGACAGAGCTTGCGCCAATAATGAATGTCCTCAATTTGGTCTTTCGCAATTAATAATTCGCGAAGACTCAAATGTTTTTTGAAATCTGGCATAATTGGTTTTGTTAAATCGTTAAAAATTATAATAATTTACACACTCCAAATCGCATTACAAAAATAGCGTTTGGCATCCAAAAAATGGGTTTGGGACGTAAAACCAGCTGCTTTTCCAATCTCTTCCATCTCCTGCAATGAGTATTTGTAAGAGACTTCGGTATGAATGGCTTCCCATGCTTTAAACGAAAATGTTTTGTCTAAAGCCCCAATATATACATTTTGATTCTTTTTGCTGACCAAATAACTCTCCGCACAACCATTTTGTGGATGATAAATCGGCGCGTGTTCAAATTGTTCTACCTTGAAATCCGCTTTCAATTCCTCATTCATGCGGCGCAAGAGATTGTAATTAAATTCCGCCGTCACGCCTTGACTGTCGTTGTAAGCGTCGAGAATCATTTTAGGATGCTTTTTCAAGTCGAAACCAATGCAAAATAAATCCCCTTCATTCATGTAAGGGCGCACTTGTTTCAAAAAGGCGATGGCAGCTTTTGGTTTAAAATTGCCGACCGTCGAACCCATGAATAAAACCACTTTGCGGCGTTTCGCGGTCAATTGCAGTTGTTTCAAACCCGAAAAGTAATCATCCGCAATCATTTGTAAACATAATGTTGGAAATTTAGCTTTCAAGTCCATTTCCAAACCTGCCACAGCACTTGGCGAGATGTCTATCGCGCCGTAACTAAAATCAGCACCTTGTTTTAAAAAATGCTCTAATAAAATCGTCGTTTTCGCACCGTCACCCGCGCCTAATTCCAATAAATCAAAACCTGCCTTCGTGTTGAACACCTCCAACAACGATTGACAATGCGATTGTAAGATTTCGGCTTCGCAACGGGTCAAATAATATTCGGGCAAATCCATGATTTGTTGGAATATGATACTGCCGACTTCATCATAGAAAAAACTCGACGATAAATATTTTTGAGGCGCGGACAGTCCTTTATCGACATCCAGCGCGAAGGTTGTTAAGTTCGTTGTAAGTTCCATATTGCGTTATTTTTTCAAAATTGCATTGCGCAAAAGCGGGCGACTTAAATCGCCAAATTGAATCATTATAATTTTTTGAGGAAATTCAAAAGTATCTCCCACTTGATATTGTCGCAGATAATCGTTCAAAATCGGATTATCAAACCATTCCTGCAACGAATACGTTTTATCAAAAACGCATTGTTGTAAATAATTTTCTAAGGTATAGGTGTCTGCTATCGAGACTCGGTGTACAAATTCAAGCGATTGTTCCAATCGAGGTATTTTCAAAGGCTCGAAACCCAATTGAGTATAAGGCTTGTAGCCCAACCAATTTTGACGTTCTTTCCCCAAAGCCTGACAATAACAGTCATGTAGCCCAATGTAAAAACAATCTTCCGTGATAAAAGACCCTAAGGCAACCCCGGTATCGGGTTTCAAACAACGCTGAATCGTTTGAAGGACTTGCGGAATCTCCTCCGGTTCCACAAAATGCAACGCATGAATGCCCCAAATTAAATCATATTGCAGTTGAGTCTGCTCCTGCCACTCGGTCAACGATTGAACACCCAACTGAATCGCATGGCGCGCCTGATACGGCGGCTTTAAACTCTTGCGCAAGGACTGCAAAGACATCTGCGAAGGGTCTAAATAATCATACATAATGGGCATCGCACTCAAATAAGGGCGCAATAATGCGGGAAACCGCCCTGTACCACAACCAATGTCTAATAAAATACTGGGTTGTTCAAATAATCGCTTCGTATCCAAAGCATTTAATAATGCATGATAATCGGCATCTGCGACGCGGAACCATGCGTCTTTGTCCAAAATGCCTTCTTGATAATAATCAGCAGCTAATTGAGTTAGCTCCGTTAATTCAGTGGTTGTCATAATGATATTTTAAAAAATTCTTATTTATAATTTGCAAGCCGAATGCCTGTAAATTGCCATCTTTCGTGCGAATTGAAAAAATTTCGATACGTCAAACGAATATGTGAACGCGGTGTCGCACAGGAACCACCCCGTAAAACCATTTGATTATTCATAAATTTGCCATTGTACTCGCCAATCGCGCCCTCCGCTTGCGTGTAAAATGGATATGCCAAATAAGCACTATTCGTCCACTCCCAAACATTGCCGAAAAATTGAAAATCCTGCGTCGGCGCAATCGGATGATACCGCCCCGAATCTGTAAAATGACCCGTTTCTGGCACTTGTGGGCTGTATTGCCGACAGGCAACTTCCCATTCAAACTCAGTCGCTAATCGCTTGCCAGACCAATGCGCAAAAGCATCCGCTTCATAAAAACTAACATGCGTAACTGCTTCATTTTCATCGACTTTTCGCAATCCATATAAGGTAAATTGATACCATTCCCCTCCGTCTTCTTGCCAATACATGGGACTATCAATTTGGTTGGTTTTAACCCAATTCCAACCCGCGCTCAACCAATATTGGAATTTTTGATAACCACCTGCTTTAATAAATTCAATATATTCACCATTTGTAATGGGGCGATTGGCAATTTGAAACGCATGCAAATACGTCTTATGAACGCCCTTTTCATTGTCAAAATGAAACGCATCGCCTTCATGCCCTATCGTATAAACGCCTTCTTCAACAGGCAAATAGTTCAATGGCAAGACAGGAGCTGCCGCCGCAGGAGGCATAACCGTTTGATAAGCAGGGTTTAATGGATTACAAGATAACGCATATTTAACATCCGTCAAAAACAACTCTTGATGTTGCTGCTCATGGTGCAAACCCAATTCAAATAAATACTTCAACTCGGAACTTTGTTCCAAAACCATCGGATTGGCTAAAAAAGCGTTCATAGCAGCATCCACATAGCGGCGATACGCATACACTTCGTCCGTCGTCGGGCGCGTAATCGTGCCGCGCAAATGGCGCAACGTCCGTTTTCCGATACTTTCATAATAACTGTTATACAAAAAATTGAACGCATCATTGTACGTTTTGTAATCAGCCACATTTGGTTTTAAAATAAATGTTTCAAAAAACCAAGTGGTATGTCCTAAGTTCCACTTAGGCGGACTCGCAAAATCCGATGCTTGCACGACATAATCTTCGGGTGTCAAAGGCTGACATAAAGATTCTGTTTCCTTCCGAACCTTGGCGTAGGCGGACTGATAAACATTTAATGTTGACATAGAAAAAATCTTAAATAAGTTTGGTTTAAAGTGATGCCGTAAGTGCATTACTTTATTAAATTCAAAACAGATTTTGGTTTTTTTAAAATTAAAAACACCGTGTAGAGACATTGTATAGTTCTACATAAGCGCAAATATCCTAAATCATTTTTGAATGACCAAAAAACAAAGCCTTTTTTTTAAAAAAAATCAAATTTTAATTGAAATAAAACGGCAAGGAAATAGAGAAGCATCCATTACCAGTAATTAAAGTGAAGTGCGTTATCCAAAGATAAATGGGTAAAAATGAGCAAGTGAACTTGCGTCAAGTTTGAAACTTAACGCAAGTTTACTTGCATTTAATTTATTAATAATCTTAAACCAGTTTAGCACATACGTCTTTAATCCGCTGCACCGCTTCACGCAATTGCGCTTCGCTCGCCGCGTAGGAAATGCGAATACACGCATCATCGCCAAAAGCACTGCCACTGACCAATGCCACATAAGCATTCATCATAATATAATCCGTCAAATCATCTGCATTTTTGATAACAATTTTGCCATCTGATTTGCCAAAAAACGCACTAATATTGGGAAACATGTAAAAAGCACCTTGTGGATGATTGACCCGAAATCCCGGAATTTCACTTAAAAGTTGAATCATCATATTACGACGGGCTAAAAACGCATCGCGCATTTTGAAAGATTCCGTCAAATCCGAATTTAAAGCAAAAACAGCTGCTTTTTGACTAAACGAATTAGCACCAGACGTAATTTGTCCTTGAATTTTCACACAAGCATCCGCAATAAATTTCGGCGCACCCATGTAACCCAATCGCCAGCCCGTCATACTAAATCCTTTCGCAAAACCATTGACCGTAATCGTGCGGTCTTTCACCTGCGGCAACGAACCAATGCTAAAATGCTTTTCGCCAAAATTGATATATTCATAAATTTCATCTGAAACAATGTAAATATCATCGTGTTCCGCCAATACATTCGCAATTGCCGTCAATTCTTTTTTGCTAAAAACCGAACCCGATGGATTACAAGGCGAGCTAAATAAGACCATTTTCGTCCGTTCTGTAATCGCAGCGCGTACTTGTGCAGGCGTAACTTTGAAATCTTGTTCCACACCCGCGCTCACATACACGGGTTTTGCACCTGTCATTTTGATAATTTCTGCATACGAAACCCAGTACGGCGCGAACACAATACACTCATCGCCTTCATCTAACAATGCCATTGCAACATTGGCAATCGATTGTTTTGCGCCATTGCTGACCACAATTTGATTCGGTGCGTATGACAAATCGTTATCTCTTTTAAATTTGTCGGATACCGCTTGTTGCAAATCGGGAATACCCGGAACAGGCGTATATTTCGTAAAACCATCCATCAACGCCTTTACAGCCACCTCTTTGATGGCTTTTGGCGTATCAAAATCGGGTTCGCCGATAGCGAGACTAATCACTTGATGCCCTTTTGCGCGGAGGTCTCGTGCCATTTGCGCCATTTTGAGGGTTTCCGATTCGGACATATTGCGCGCTAAACGAGAAAGGCGCGATTTATTGGTAACAGCCATGTTAAAAAAATGATATATAATTGGTTGATAAATAATGTACGCGGCAAAGGTAAATAAAAATAAAAAAAAAGCGCGAAATATTCATTCAGAATACATCGCGCCCTCATGTGATTATAATTCAGATAAGCCTATTGCAAACGGAATGCCACTTCTAACAACACCCATCCACCCTGCACCTGACCATTGCGGAATGCAGGAGACCAAGTGGGCATTTGTTCAATCAATTTTATTAAAGATTTATCGCAATCATAACCGGGTGAGTGTAATACTTTTATGCGGGTTGCAGTGCCTTTTTCATTTACTAAAAAACGGACTGCTGCTTTTCCTTCTGCCCCATTCATACGGGCTATTTCAGGATACGTTAAATGCGTGTTAATAAATTGACGTAATGCGGTATAACCACCTTCAAAAGCGGGTTCACTATCAGGTCTAAGGTTTGTTTCAGAGGCTGCATCCCCGTTTGAAACGGCAGTCAAAAGCGATTTCGGAGCTACAAATGCCAATGATTCTTGCGCTTGACCGTTAGACACGGCAAAAAGAAAGCAGTAAAAAGCCAATACAAGGGTTTTCATAACTGTTGGGTTTTGTTTGTAATGTAATAAAAAAACATAGTTTTGCAGGGCAAAATGCGCAAAGCGATTGCCTCAACAAGGATTTTATCATATGGAAAAGCGAGATTGTCATACAGTCGGAAAGTTATCCGTTTCGATACATAGACTGCATTCATCGTGCTGTTCTTATTTGGTTTGTGCCGCAAAGATACGGTAGTATTTAGGAATCATGCTTGTTTTTTTTCAAAAAATTTTTTTTACATGCAATTTATATAAAATATGTCAATGTAAAATAAAACAATTTTAAAAAAATTGAAATGTATAAAAAATTGAAGAAAAAGCATTCATATACAAATGTAGTAATTTAAAGTAGTGATTATCAAGTATTTAATTTTTTTATTTTATATGCTTTTTAAACTCATATCAATTCAATGAACCCGCTTAAAATCGTCATTACAGGAGCTGAATCTTCTGGAAAAACCACTTTGACGCGCCAATTGTCGGCGCAACTTGCTTGTCCGATGGTATCGGAATATGCCCGCGCTTTTTTTGAAAAAAAAAAGACGACGGTTTATGTTTATGAAGATTTATTAAAAATCGCGCAAGGACAAATTCGATTGGAAAATAAAATTTTAAAAAAAAATATGAATGCAAAATTATTTATTTTAGATACGGATTTGATTACCATTAAAATTTGGTCAATGGTCAAATTTGGTCGTTGTGATGCTTGGATTTTAAACCAAATCGAACAACGTCCTTATGATTTTTATTTATTGTGTTCGCCAGAAGGGATTTCTTGGGAAGCAGACCCGTTGCGCGAAAATCCAATGGATAGGCAACCTTTATTTGAATTATACGAAAAAGAATTGATTTTTTATCAAAAAAAATACATCATTCTAAAAGGCAATGAAGCGGAACGACAACATACCGTGCTAAATCATTCAAGCTATTTTGATAGCTGCCATATCTGCGGCTCGCAACAGAGTCAAAATAATTAAATATTCTTTAAGAAAGTTATATATTTGAAGTGTCTTTCGATACAAAAGGATAATTTTTGAAAAAAGGACAAAAAGATAACAAAAAAGAAGCTATTTTGGAGCCTAAATCTTAATTTTGTCTCGTTTTCTCAAAGAGAAAACAATTGTGAAATCCATCAAAGTACGATTGATTTGCATAAAGAGTGGGTTTACACTATGAAAAATAAAGTAACCATAAAATATATTGCCCAAGAATTGGGGATTTCTATCTCGACGGTATCGCGTGCGCTGCATGATGCGTATGATGTCAGTCCCGAAACCCGCCAAAAAGTCATGGCATTAGCGGAACAATTGGACTATAATCCGAACCCATTTGCAGTAAGTTTGGTGAAGCATGAGACCAAAATTATTGGCGTGTTGTTACCCGAGATTGCTACGCCGTATTTTTCGATGATAGTCAAGGGGATTCAAGATGTGGCTTATGGGGCGGGTTATAATGTGATGTTTTTCATTGCAGATGAGTCGGTGGAGCGTGAAAAAAACATTCTTAAACGACTCTCTATCAATATGTTAGATGGATTTTTGGCTTCTTTGTCCATCGAAACAACCAGTACCGAACATTTTCAAAAACTAATTCAAAAAGGTTTACCAACCGTTTTTTTTGACCGCGTACCCGATGATATTTTCACTTCAAAAATTGTTCAAGATGATTATCAAGGCGCGTACAATGCGACCGAACACTTAATACAACAAGGTTGTCGGCGGATTGTGCATTTGGCGGGACCCAAACATTTGCAAAATGCCAAACAACGGCTTCAAGGCTATCTCTCTGCCCTTGAAAAATATGATATTAAGCCTCAGAAACAATACATTATACATTCCAGTTTTTCGCAAGAGGATGGTTTTCGAGATACATCTATTGTGATTGGGATGAAACCTTTATTAGATGGCATTTTCGCGGTGAACGATAGAAAAGCGATTGGCGCGTTGCATGCCTTGCGCCGTTATGGGTTCAAAGTGCCGACGCATGTGGCGTTAGTGAGTTTTGGCAATACGCCGATTGCGGAAGTGGTGATGCCTAATTTGACGACAGTGGTGCAATCGGCTTATGAAATTGGGGCAAAAAGTTGTCAATTATTGTTTGACCACATCAAAAATCCTGCAATGGAACCGCAAACGGTTGTCATGCCGAGTCAGTTGATTATCCGAGAATCCAGTCTAAGAGGTCGTTCTTGAGATTTTGTAGGGCTTTATCGGGAACGTTCCCGCAAATATTTATAAAATTGATTTTTGTAAAACTATTTTTGCTAAAAATAACCTTATTCAGCTGAGTACAAATCTTGAAATGAATCATAAGTATGAAAAAAATATT